>CAZRLR010000205.1:0-8203 GCA_964600395.1 uncultured Conexibacter sp. | reverse complement strand
CGCGCAACCGCGAGTTCTCGGCCGCGGCCCCCTGGGCCTTCGCCCGCTCCTCAAGCACCCGGATGCGCAAGTCGGCGAGTTCCAGATCGGCGGCCGCGTGTGCGGCGCGCAGGGCATTGAGTTCGGCCTCGAGGGCCGAACGGATCTCCGTGATCTCCGCGTCGGCTCTGGCCATCGCGGCCTCCGCGGCCCGCCATGCCTCCGCCGGGTCTGCCTCGGCGGCGGGCTCCGGTTCAGTGTCAGGTGCCGCGTCTTCCTCCGGCTCGACTCCGACGGGAGCCTGCGTCGCAAACTCGGTCTCGACGAGGTCGGCCAGCTTCGGACGCTCGTCCAGGGTGGCCGACGGGACGAGAATGACGATGTCGCCGTCTGCAGCGGTGAAGAGACACCAGTCCGCAGCCGCGCCGGCGAGCAGCCCGGGGGCGTCGCTGATGCCCGACGCGTCGAGCAGCACGATCGTCGGGCCGACGGGGCGGACGAGACGCTGGCTGAACTCGGGCCAGTCGGCTCCGATGCCGACCGCAACCTCGGCTCGGGCGCTCAGCGGGGGGCCCGGCAGGACGCTGACGCCGCGAACGCCGGCCCAAGCCTTGAGCTGTGGGAGCCCCACGGCGGCCGAGACCGTCATCCGTCGTGGGCGAGCCGCACCGAGCAGCGGTTCGATCACCTCCGTCCAATGGTGATCCATCAGGCGCAGAGTCTATGTCAGCGATGCGGGCCCCGGACGGCGCGCCGTCAGCGGACCTGGCGCCGGTCCTCTGGGCGGACGTCGGACAACGGGTCGATCGCCAGGCTCGACACGGCCGCCTCGAGCGCGGCAGTCTCGGCTCGCCGATGCGCTCGGAAGGCACTGAACGCTGCCGCAACGCGCTGCCGCCGCGTGCGCCCGCGCCGGGCCACGAGGCGCGCCAGCAACGTCCGGGCTTCGATGACCTGCGCCCGCGCGTGGTCGAGCTCACTTGCCAGCCGTGCGGCTTCACCACGGGCCGTCCGATGCTCATCGCGGAGGGCGGTGAGCGCCCCTTCGGACTGCGCCACCGCGGCGCTCAGCCGAGCGAGCTCGTCCCGAGCGCGGTCCAGCTCGGCTCCGTCTCGCTCCGCCAGACGCAGCGCGGTGTCGCGCGATCCCTCTGCGGCAGCGGCCCGCGCGGCCTGCTCGTCGCCGCGCGCCAGCACGCGGTCGAGCTCTCGCAGGGTCGCCTGCAGCTCACCGCGGGCGGCAGCCGCCTCGGCGACGAGGCTCGAGCCCCCCTCGATCGACCCCGCGCGGTCGACGAGGGCCGGTGCCAATGGCGAGGTCGCCGCCGGGATGGAGAGCCCCTGGCGCGCCGCGATCCGTTCGGCCACCTCGAGCTCGGCCGTGAGCCGGGCAACCGCTGCGCGTTCGTCGGCGAGGTCGCGCTGGAGATCGCTGGTGGTCGCGGCGACGTGGTCGAGCTGCGTCCGCGCAGCCGCCTGTGCCTGTTCGGCCGCCTCGACGGCGACGACGGTGGGGGTCGCGAGCAGCGTCGTGATGCGCTCCAGCTCGACCCGCTTGACCTGGTCGGCAAGGAAGGCGGCTGTGCCGACCTGCGTGAACAGGGCAGCGAGATCCGGATGTGCGGCGACGCGCTCCGGCGGACAGAGCACCGCCACGCCGTGCAGCCCGGGGACGTTGACCTGATGCCACTGCGGGTGGTCGACCGCGAAGGCGTCGAGCGCGCGCCTGACCCCGTTGCGCTCGCCGCGATCGCTCGCCGCTACCGTCGGCACGAGGCGAAGTCCATCCTCGTCGGGACGCTCGTGGCCTGGCCGGACCCCAGCGTCGACGGGCTCGTTCAACGAATCGGCTCCGAGCCGCGCCGCGTCGTGGTAGCCGTCACGGCGGCCGTAGGGCCATTCCGTGTGATGCAAGATCACCACGGGAGGCACGGTCCCAGCGGTCGTCGCCGCCGACGCCACAGCAGCAAGATCGCCCGCTACCGTGGCGTAGTTCGGGTCACCGTCGAGAATGACGAGGTCGGCCGGCGGCAGGCCTCGGAGGACAGCCGTGCTGGTGTCGGCGTGCAGGATGAGGCGGCTGCCGTGTTCGCGAGCCGTCTGGGCGGCGTCGAACGCCGGTGCCGGATCGACGGCGTGCACGGTCGCCCGTTCGCTGTGCGTGAGGAGCAGGCGCGTCAGAAGACCACGCCCGGCGCCGGTCTCGATGACGATGTCCGGGTCGACGGCATCGAGGAGCGGGGCGACGAGCGCTGTGAAGAGTCGGTGCATCGGGCCGCACGAGTGTAAGACGCGGGACGGCGAGCGCCAACGCCCCGGGGTCAGCGTTCGGGCTTACGACCGGAGATGTGGTGATACCCGGCCAGACGGTCGAGGCTGGTGGCGGGGCCGCCGGCGCCATCAAAGCGCACCCGTTCGAAGCCGGCGCGGCGAAGCGCCGCGAGCGCGGTCCGCGGGGTCGTGAGCCGAACCTGCGAGCGGCTGACGCCGAACGCGCCGACCAGCGCGTTCGTCATACGCGGTGGCACGCGGTGAACTAGCGGGAGACCGGTGAAGACGTCTCGCGGGTGCGCACGATTCGGGTCACGCAGCACGGCCCACCCGCCCGGGACGACCACACGATGGACGCTCGCAAGCGCGGCGCGTCGGTCGGCGCGGTCGACGACGTAGCAGAGGGCGTTGTTGACGACGACGAGGTCGAAGGCGTCCGTCTCGAGGTCCGGATCCTGAAGCCGGCCCTGCTTGAACCGGACGTCCAGCCCGAATTCGCCGGCCAGCCGTGCCCCCAGCTTCATACGCCGCTTGTTCGGATCCATGGCCGTGACGAATGCGCCGCGGGCGGCGAGCGCAAGCGCCAACGCACCGAACCCGCAGCCGAGGTCGGCGACCTGCAGATCTTCGAGCGTCGAATGGCCCGAACGAGCCAGGTAGGCGGTGGCGAGCATGTCCGCCCGGGCCGCGGCAAGACTCGAGTTGGTGTCGACGGTCTTGCGCCCTGCGTCGTCGTCGAGATCTTCGCCACGGGCGGCGAAGTGCTCGATGATCGCTTCGCGGAGGGCGACGGCGATCGGCTCGAAGGGGACCGGGGGCGGCAAGGCACCCGTGATGATGGCGGACTGCGACGTCGCGGGGGGCGCGGGCCACCGTGCGTCAGAGCGGCGGGGTGTCGATTCCAGTGCGCATCCGCCGTGCGGGGTGCGCGGGATCGTGGTCCGGGGGCGAGAGCATGGTGCCCAGCAGGCGATCGGCCCACAGGGATGGCCCCGAGACCCAATTGTTCGGGTGGGCGAGGGTCAGGATCGGGGTCACACCGTCCTGCATCAATCGCAGCGGATCCGTTCCGTCCTTCCAACCGCCTTCGGCGCTGCTGCGGTCGGTGAGCCAGTAGCCCAGGCCGCTGCGTCGCATCGCGAGGTGCGCGTCGAACTGCACCCCGTACGTCGAGAGGTCCTCACCGCGGAGGAGGTCGGCGTTGCGGATACCCGGCACCCGGGAGTCCCCGTGCGGACAGACACTCCGGATCGGGCCGTAGCGATTCTGGAACGCTGCGATCTCCCCGCGCAACACTTGGCGAGCGCCGACGAGTAGGCGTTCCACCTCGATCGCCGGGACGACGTCGCGGCTGCGCACCTGGCGCGTGAGGGTCTCGTAGTGGAGGCCGACGGTATGTCCGCGGCGGCGCAACTCTGCGATTAGCGGCCCGTGGGCGGTGCGCCAACGGAAGTACCAGGTCGAAGTCACACCGACGCTCCGCTCGATGTCCGCCATGCGAAGGGCTGACCTCGGATGCTGGTCGACGTCGTGGCGGAGCAGCAGCGCCGGCCTCGATTCTGCCACCGTCGGGTCGATCAACCAGGACTCGAGTGAGATCAGCGCGTACCCCAGATCCGCCGCCGCGTGCAGCAATGCCTCGTACTCCGCCCAGCGCCCGCGGGAGAACGTCCGCGAGAAGCGACGCCGTCTGCGCGGGGCGGTCGGCCCGGACGGCTTCGTGTGACCAGCGGCGTCGATAGGATCGGGCGCTGACTCGTGGCCGCCTTCGCTCTTCACCGACACATCATCGCAGTCGGCTTTCTGGCGGAGCACTGCTGAGGATGGAGGGCCGCGAGGACGATCGCCTCCTGAAAGACGGAGGACAGGCGCCGGCCGATCAGGTCTACGATCTCCGGCTCGCCCGAGCGCAGATCAAGAGCCTTCAGGCGACGATCGAAGCCCTTGAAGCCGAATGCCGACGGCTGGCAGCAGCCGAAGCGCGCGCGACGTCCGACGCGCTGGTGACTGCCCGTCGCGAGATCGCCACCCTCCGCGCGGACGTCGCGCGCGCAGACGGGGCGCGCAAGGTTGCCGAGGAGCAGCTCCAGGCGACCTCTGGTGCGCTCGAGGCGGCGCGCGAGCGGTTGGCCATTGCGCAGCCTGTGACCGAGCCGCCCGCTGCGTCGCGCGCCGACGACACGCCCGCCGTCGACGCGGCGGCGCAGCGCGTCGCGCACGCTCAAGCCACGGCTCGGGTCGATGCCACGCGGCGTCAGACCGTGGAGCGCATCCGCGTGCGAGAGCTCGAGCAGGTGGTCTCGGCGCTGTCGGTGGGGCTTGCGGCGACCCGGGTCGATGTGGAGCGCGCGGCGGCGTCGCGGGCGTGGCGTTGGGGTCACGCGTTCACGAAGGGCGTCTCCCGCATCGCCCTCCGGCGGACCCGTACCGACGGGGCGTTGGCGCGCGCGCTGGCGCGCATCGAGCAACTCGAAACCGCCGTCGCCGCCCCACGGACCACGGGCACGGGTCGCCTCCGAGACCTCGAAGGCCGCGTGCGGGTCCTATCGGTCGGCCTCGCCGCCACCCGGATCGACATCGAACGCGCGGCGACGTCACGCGCCTGGCGTTACGGGCATGGCGTGACCCGCGCGATGCGACGCCTTACGTTCCGGCCGATCAGGACGCAGGGCGCGCTCGTGCGTGCGCTGCAACGCATCGATCAAGTCGAGCGTGCGACCTTGGTCCTCTCGCCGACCCGATCCGGGGGGACGAGCGCACCGCGTCTCGCGCTCCCGGCGTCGCGAGCGACGGCAGCCACGCGCAAGCGGGAGCTGGCGCAGGTGGTACGTGAGCGGCTTGGTGACCCAACGGCCGCCGGCGAGCCCCCGGGGGTCTCGGTCATCACCATCAACCCCGGGGCGCGACGCGACATCGATGCCCTGCGTGAGGGACTGACCGAGGCCACGGACTACCCGGTCGTCGAGCACATCGTCGTCGACGACGAGCTCGACTTTGCGGCGGCGGCAGCCGAGGGCGTCTCCCGGGCCCGGCACGACCTGTTGCTCTTCCTCGATCCGTCCATCGAGCCCTTCGAGGCCGGCTGGCTGCGGGAGATGGTCGGGACGCATGGCGGCGGCTCATCCGTCACCGGCGCCACCTTGCTGAGCGGCGACGGGCGAGTGACCGACAGCGGCGCGCCCGTGATCCAGCACATGCGGCTCGGCCTTGCGATCGAGGGTGGCATCGTTCATGTGACGGATGGCGCGACGGGCTCGCCGCTGTTCGGCTCGTCTTTCGGGTACGAGCACGAGGTGCCAGCGGTCACGTCGGCCTGCCTCATGGTCGACCGCGCGACGTTCGAGGAGCACGGAGGATTTGCCGACGGATACATGGCAAACGGGATCGGGATCGATTTCGGACTGCGGGTCACCACCGCCGGCGGGACGGTCCGGGCCTGCGGACGCGCCGTGCTCATCCGCCACGCAGCGGAGGCCGATCGCGACGGCCCGGAGGATGGCCTTGCACGTGACGTCGACGAGCGGCTGCTCCAGGAGCGCTGGGGCCCGCGACTGCGCCGCGAGTACCGGCTCGGAAAACTGCAGGGTGATGGCTGGAGTGGGGCAGGCGGTCTCGAGATCGCGTGCGTTGTCGACGAGGCAGACCTTCCGGCTCGCCGGCAGGCCAGGGCCCTGGCGAGCGCCTTGACCGCGCTCGGCTGCCAGGCACGTGAGCTGACGTGGTCCCCGGACGAGTGGCCCGGTGTGCCGGTGGGGGTCGATCAGATCATCAGCCTCGTGCCGGACTTCGTGCCCGTCACCGCGGGTGGTTCCGTCCGCTCCGCCGCTTGGGTGCGCGAGAACGACACCGGGCGCTGGCTGGCGGGCGCCGCTCTCGAGCAGTGCGATCTCGTGCTCGCGGCGTCGCAGGGGGTGGCCGACGCGCTCGAATCCGCCCGAGGTCCGCGAGCGACCGTCGTCTCGTTCGAAGCGGCTGACGAACTGCTCGGCGTGCTCCGTGCGGCGGAGGCCCGTCCGTCGTTCTGCCTGAAGATCAGCGCGCCCGATGCGGCAACGGCGGTCCGAGGGGGGGACCACCACTACGGCGCCGCCCTCCGGCGAGCCCTCGTCGACCGCGGTCACCCGTGCCGGGTTCAGACGCTCGATCGATGGGAACTCCTCGATGGCGTCGCGGACGACATCGTCATCCACCTGCGTGGTCGCGCGCGGTACTTCCCAAAGCCGGGTCAGTTCAACATCCTGTGGTGCATCAGCCACCCCGACGAGTTGAGCCCGCAGGAGTGCGACGGATACGACCTCGTATGCGTGGCCTCCGAGCGTTTTGCCGCGGACGTCGCGCGCCGCACGAACACCCCGGTCGTGACGCTCGAGCAGGCGACGGACCCGGCCCGGTTCTACCCCGACCCGGATCCTTCCGTCGCGCGCGATCTTGCTTACGTCGCGAACTCGCGCCAAGTGCTTCGGGCGATCCCGCGCGACCTGCTCCCGACAAAACATGACTTCGGGATCTGGGGAGGCGGCTGGGACGGTCTGGTCGACACGCGCCACGTCATAGCCGAACACGTCCCGAACGAGGAGCTGCGTCGCATCTACTCGTCCGCGAAGGTCGTCCTGGCTGATCACTGGGACGACATGCGCGAGCAGGGCTTCGTCGCTAACCGCATCTACGATGCTCTGGCGTGCGGCGCGATCGTGATCAGCGATGACGTCGCCGGTTTGGCGGGTCGCTTCGGTGACGCCGTCGCGACTTACGGAGATGCGGACGAGCTTCGAGCGACGGTCGATCGCGTTCTCGCCCTGGACCCCGAAGTCCGTGCGCAGATCGGGGCGGCCGGCCGTGCGACGGTCCTCGCGCAGGACACGTTCGGGTTCCGCGTGAACGAACTGCTGACGGCCATTGAAGGCGTAACCCAAGGGGTTCCGCTCGCCGGGCGGTTGCGGACAACGGTCGGTGGCGCCACTCGCTGATGGGCGTGCCGGCCGACCTGCCCAGGCCCGCTTCATCCCCGAAGCGCAGCGAGGTGACGACCCGTTACGCGGCGGTGTTGGCACGCTCGTCGTCGGTCTATGCGATCGGCGTCGGCGTCCTCGTCCCGCTCGGCCTCGTCAGCCTCGCGGTCACCACGCGCTACCTTGACCCGAGCGACTACGGACGGCTCGCGACCTTGTTCGCTGCGGCGGGCTTGCTGACGGTCGTCGCCGGCCTTTTTGTCCTGCAGGGAACACTGATGATTGTCTATCGCGGTGCCGACGATGGCGGGGACGACGGCGGAGACATCGGGGACGCGGCGGGCGACGTCATCGTCGCCGATGAGGACAGCCGGGACCCCGCGCTGACGTCCGAGGAGCGCAAGCGGATGCTCGGTTCGGGCTTGCTGCTCATCGCAGCCACGTCCACCGTCTTCGCAGCGGCGCTTGTCGCCGCCGCCGGCTATGTGTCGACCCTGCTCCTCGGCGGCGACGGGTGGGCCGACGCCGCCGGCTGGATGGCAGCTTCCATCTGGGCCGGAAGCATCTGGCGCCTCGCGCACCAGGTGTGGCGGTTCGAGCGGCGCTCAGGCGCGTGGCTGTTCTTCCAGGTCCTGCGTCCGGTGCTGGTGATCGGCGGGAGCCTGGCAGCCCTGGCGGACGGGCGCGGCATCGCCGGTGTGCTGGCGGCGACGGCGATCGGAACGGCAATCACCCTTGCGGTGTCGCTGACGGCCTCGCGCCGCCTCTTCGTGTTCCGGCCACAGCCGCAGGATGCGCGGGCCATCTTTCGTGCGGGCAAGCCAATGGTGCCGCTCGTACTGGCGTCATTGACCCAATCGCATATCTCGGTGCTTGCCGTCGCGGCAATCTCGTCTGCCGAGACGGTCGGCGTGTTCCAGGTGGCAACCCGCCTGGCGATGATCCCGACCTACTTCGCCGACGGCATCTTCAAGCGCATCTTCGCTCAAGAAGTGCACACAGAC
>CAZRLR010000204.1:0-8243 GCA_964600395.1 uncultured Conexibacter sp. | reverse complement strand
GGATCAACCACGCCTGCGACCCGAACTGCGAAGCCGATGAGGAACAGGGGCGCGTCTTCATCAAGTCGCTGCGCCCCATCGAGCCGGGCGAAGAGCTGTTCTACGACTACCGCCTGTCGATCGACGAGCGGCTGACGCCGGCGCTGAAGAAGCGCTTCGAATGCCGTTGCGGCGCCGACAACTGCCGCGGCACGCTGCTGCTGACCAAGCGCGCAGCCGCCGCGGGTTCGACCCGCTGAAGCCACAATCGCTCCATGGACACGCCCGGCGCCCACCCCTTCATCGATCGCCATGCCGCCGAGCACGGCGGCCACCACGGCACCTGGGGCATCCAGCCGCTGTGGGAGCAGCTCACCGCGTTGCTGCCCGGCGTGTCGATCGAGGTCGTGGACCGGATGCCGTCGACCAACGGCGCGCTGGTCGACAGGCTGCGTGACGCCTCGCGCGGCGCGCGCGAATCACATGGCCGCGGCCTGCGCTCCGACGACCTGCGGCCGACGCTGCTGGTGGCGATCGACCAGACCCAAGGCCGAGGCCGGCTCGGCCGCAGCTGGCAATCCAGCGCCGGCGCATCGCTGACCTTCTCGCTGAGTCTCGCGCTCGAGCGAGCCGACTGGTCGGGCCTGTCGCTCGCCGTCGGCGTGGCACTGGCCGAGGCGCTGGACCCGTCTGGCCAGCAGATCGGCCTGAAGTGGCCGAATGACCTGTGGCTCCGATCGCCGAATGATGTGGCCCTCAGGTCCGCCGCTCGCGGCGGCCCGCCCCCCGAGGGGGATGCGGGACTCGGGAGCGGCCCATCGTCCCCGGGCCCTGGCCGCAAGCTCGGCGGCATCCTGATCGAAGCGATCGGCCTGGGCGACCACCGAATGGCGGTGATCGGCATCGGGCTCAACGTGCAACCGGTGCACCTGGCCGAAGTGGCGGCAAGCCTCAGCGAAATCAATCCGCAGCTGACGCCGGCGCTCGTCTTGGCCACGGTGATGCCCCCGCTGGCGCGCGCGCTGGTGCGCTTCGAGCGCGAGGGCTTTGCCGGCTTCGAGGCCGACTACGCCAAGCGCGACCTGCTGCTGAACGGCCCCGTGGTCACCACCGATGCGGCCTGCCCACGCGGCGATGCGGTCGGCGTCGATGCCGACGGCGCGCTGCGTGTGCGCGACGCCGACGGCCAAGTCCACCGCATCACGAGCGGTGAAGTCAGTGTGCGCCCGGCCCCCGCGGCCGAGCCGCGCGCCTGAGCGGGCCGATCTCGACCGATGCTGCGCCTGCTGGTCGCCGCACTGCTGGTGGCCAACCTGGTGTTCTGGGGCTGGCACTTCCCGCCGGTCGCCCAGGCCCTCGGCCTGACCGGCACTGAACCGGGCCGGGAGCCCGAGCGGCTGCAGCGCCAGGTCCACCCTGAACGAATCCAGCTGATCTCGTCGACCGCCGCAGCAGCGCTGCCTACGGTCGCGCCCGCTGCCGGCCCGACAGCAACCGCCCCGGCCAGCGCGGCAGCGCCACTGCTGTGCCTCGAGGCCGGCCCGCTGACCGACAGCGCCGCCAACACCGCGGTGCGCGAGCTGGGCCAGGCCGGCGTGCCGGCCGGCAGCTGGGTCGACAGCCGCCGTGAGCTGCCCGGCCGCTGGATCATCTACATGGGCCGCTACCCCGAGCGCGAAACCCTGCAGCGCAAGATCGAGGAAGTGCAGCGGCTGAACCTCAGTTTCACCGAGCTGAAAAGCCCGCCGGATCTGGCACCCGGCCTCGCCCTCGGCGAATTCGGCACCCAGTCCGACGCGCAAGCGCGGCTGGACAAACTGCGCGGCCTGCGCACCGCCCGCGTCGTGCAGCTGCCATCCCCCGGCGGCGAACACCGTATCCGTGTCGACCGCGTCCAGGGCGCCGCTGCGGACAAGCTGGCCGCCCTGGCTGGCAAAGACGGCGCGACGCGCTGGCAGACCTGCGCGCCGTGAAATACGACCAAAAGCCCGATCGGGATGGTCGGCTTTGCTAAACCGCGGCCGAAATCTTCTGATGAGTTACCCAGATACAGCCATGGCGCACGTGCTCACACGCGCCCGCAGCAGAGGGACTGAACCAAGGACAGGTGCCAACGAGCACCGGTACGAGGGAGTCTGATCGGCCGACAGCGGGATCAGCAGGGTGAAGTGCGGCCACGGCGCGGGCACAAACTTCATCACCTGGTTCACCGCAAATGGTCGCAATCGTCAGTGGCAACAGCCTTGGTCTGGAACTCACCTCGCTGGGCACCTTGGGCTCGCAAGGGCTATGGGGCTCGGCCGGACAGGGCAACAGCGGTGAACAGGTCTACGTCAACGCGGCCAACGGCAACTTGGTGGTGCAGCGACGCGACGATTTCATGGCCAGCCATGGCATCGACAACGAGGCGATTCGCACCTACAACAGCCTCGGCCTGCTGAGCAGTGACGACAACGGCGACAACTGGGCGATGGGGGTCTATGCCAAGCAGCTGATCCTCAGCGGCACGGTCAACACCGTTGGCAGCACCCTGACTCGCATCGGTCGAGACGGCTCAGCCGCCATCTACACCTGGGACGCGACCCGCTCCTGCTATGTCACCACCGATGGCGCCGGGGCCCACGACACGATCAACTACAACACGACCACCAAGGAGTACTCGCGTACCGATGGCTCCACGCGCGAGGTTGAAAAGTACAAGGCCGACTCAGATACCGACAGCAGCAGCCCGGTCCGCCTGCGCAGTGCCACCGATGCCGATGGCAACACCATCACCTACACCTACACCGGCGGTAGGCTGACCAGCGTCGTCGACGCGTCCGGCGATACGGTTACGTATACCTACTCCGGCAACAACCTCACCCAAGTCAGCACCGCGCTGACCAGCGGCGGCACGCCGCGCATCGTCGTCCGCTACGGGTACGACACCAGCAACCGCCTCTCCACTGTCACGGTCGACCTGACGCCGTACAACACGACCGATACCGCGACCTACGTCACCACCTACACCTACGACGGCGCCAGCACGCGGATCAAGACGCTGGCGCAGAGCGATGGCAGCAAGCTCACGTTTGGCTACGACACCAGCAACCGCGTGGCAAGCGTCACCGACGCGCTTGGCGCGGTCACCGACTATGTCTACACCACCAACCGCACCACCGTCACCGATCCGATGGGACAGGTGTGGATGTACGACTACGACGCCAAGGGCCAGCTGACCAAACTGACCACCCCGGCGGTCGGCGGCACCAGCACCACGCAGAGCTACGCCTACGACGCCTCGGGCAACGTCACCAGCATCACCAACGGTGAAGGCGACAAGGTCACGATGGCCTACGACGCCAACGGGAACCAGACCAAGGTCACCGACGCGCTGGGCAACTCGGTCACCCGCACCTACAGCTCGGCCAATCAGCTGCTCACCGAAACCAGCTCCAACGCCTCCGCGCCGGTGATGGTCAACCAGGGCGGCGTCTCCATCATTGGCTCGGACATCGTCAAGACAGGCGGCACCGACGGCGGCTGGGACGCCGCGTTCCGCTCCAGTGGCGGGCTCACCGGTGGCGCCACGGTCGGCTTCCGCGCTGGCCGGACGGACAAGGGCTTCATGGTGGGCCTGAACTCCGACCCCGGTGCCAACCACCACTACGGCACGATCGATTACGCGCTGTATTGCAGTGAGTCGGGCAACCTGTACGCGTACGAAAGCGGTACCGGTACCAGCCTCAACGCCACCTACACGGCCGCGGACGACCTGCGCGTAACCTATGCCGCCGGCAAGGTCACCTACCTAAAGAATGGTGTCGTGCTGCGTACAGTCGATGTAACCATCAGCAGTGCGCTCTACGTCGACACCAGCTTCAAACACATCGGCGCCAAGCTGACCAACCTCACGTTCGCCGCCACTACATCGAGCGGCGGTGCGCCGCTGGTCGCCGAAAACAACGCCACGGTGGGCGCCGGCGGCAGCGTGACCAAGACCAACGGCGTCAGCGGCCAGTGGGATGCTTCGGTGCGAAGCCTGATCGGCTACACCGGCGGTGCGATGGTCAGCTTCAAGCCAACCCAGACCGACAAGTCGGTCATGGTGGGCCTGAACAGCGACCCTGCCACCGACAACAGCTACAGCTCGATCGACTACGCGCTGTATTGCATGAGTACCGGCAACGTGCTCAAGGCTTATGAGAGCGGGGTCGCCGTCGACTTGGACGCCACCTATGCGATCGGCGATACGCTGCGTGTCGTCTACGACGGCACCAAGATCCAATATCTGAAGATCAACTCAAGCGGCACGACGGTGCTGCGTGAGGTCACAGTCAGCATCACGAAGGCGCTGCACCTGGATTCGAGCTTCGCCGGCATCGATACGGAGATCGATGCGCTGCAGTTCGGCAAGAACGGCCTGTCCACCGTGATGGGTGCCGCCAGGGAAAGCGCCCTGGCCGTTATCGGCGACACGATCAAGAAGGTCGGCGGCACCGAAGGCGCCTGGGATTCGGGAGCCGGCAGCAGCGTGGGCTACACCGGCCAGGCCTACGTCAGCTTCAGCCCCGCGCAGGCGGACAAGTCGATGATGGTGGGGCTGAACACCGATCCGAACACCAATCGCTATGGCTGGGGCGACATCGACTTTGCGTTCTACTGCAAAGCCGATGGCACGCTCGAGATCCGCGAGAGCGGCTCGGACAATGTGCTCACCACGGCGACCACCTACGCTGCGGGGGACAAACTCGAGGTGCTTTACAACGGCACCCTGGTGCGCTACCTCAAGAACGGTGTCGAGCTTCGCACGGTCACCGTCGCGATCACCGAGCCGCTCTACCTGGACACCAGCTTCGCCTCGGTGGGCGCCAAGCTCACCGGCTTGCGCTTCGGCGACCGATCCCACGCCGAACTGACCACGCGCTACATCTACTCGGCCACCAAGCCTACGCAGCTGCACTACGCCATCACGGCCCAGGGTCGCGTCACGCAGTACGAGTACAACGCCTACGGCGAACGCTCGGCGGAGATCACCTACCCCCGCAGCATCTACGACGTGTGGGGCATGGCCGGCAACACTTCGCCGACCGAGGCCCAGATGAATGCCTGGGTCAACGCGATCACCGACAAGTCCAACACGGTGCGCAAGGAGTTCACCTACGACTCGCGTGGCATGTTGGCCCACGTCTACGAATATGAAGGCACCGCCAGCGATGGTACTGGCGTCACTCGGCACGACACCCACTACGTGTATGACCGGGGCGGCCGGCTGCTGCAGATCATCCAGATGGACGGCACCACCGGCGACGAAGCCGGCACGCCCACAACCACCTACACCTACGACGGCCTGGGCCGCGTGCTCACCGTCACTGATCCGCATGGCGCGGTGACAACTTCGGTCTACACCGACAGCACCCAGAAGGTCGCCGTCACCTACCAGAGCGGCGCGGTGGCCACGTCCACCTTCGACAAGTCCGGCCGACTGATCAGCCTCGCGCGCAGCAGCGCAGGCAGCACGACCTACGCCCACGACAAGGCCGGCCGCCTGCTGATGAGCACGGACGCAGTCGGCGTCAAGACCTTCAATCTGTACGACGAGATGGGCCGGCTGACCGGCACCGTTGATGGCGACGGCACGCTGACCGAGACCTCTTACGACAAGGCCGGTCGCATCACACGCGTCGCAGTCTATAGCTCGGCTGTCGACTGCAGCCTGCTGCTCGACGCTTCCGGTGTGGCACCCAAAGTACCCTATCCGATGGTTGCCGACATCCGGCCCACCTCGTCGATCATCGTGTACAAGTGGAACTTCTACGACGACGCTGGCCGTCTGATATACGAGGTGGCTGACAACGGTGCAGTTACTCACCATGAGTACGACGGCGCCGGTCGCCTGGTACGCACGGTGGACCACTCGGTGGCCATCTACACCACGGGGATGACGTTCGCCTCGATCACCGACTGGATCGACGACGACGCCGCGCTGGCCGGTGAAGCCAAGGATCGCAGCACCCGCTTCATGTACGACGGCGAGGGCCTGCTCATTGGGACCATCGATGCCGAAGGCTACTTCACCCGCAACACCTACGACTACGCCGGCCGCAAGGTGCAGACACGCCGTTACGCGAACACGGTGCCCGAGAACGAGCGCGCCGGCGGCGGCACGATTTCGGCGCTGCAGCCGGTAGCCGACAGCGTCAACGACCAGGTCGAGACCTACTTCTATGACGCACGCGGCCTGCTCATCGCGCAGGTGGATGCGGGGCGCTGCCTCACCGTCAACGACTACAACAATCGCGGACTGCTGAGCTCCCAGACACGATACGCAAAGGTCCTGGACGCTACGCCCTTGTGGACCGATAGCGTCGCCTCGCTGATCTCCAACGCCGGTGCCAGCACCGGCAACCGTACCTCCACCTGGACCTACACCCTCGACGGTCAGGTTCTGCAGACGGTCAACTTCGAAGGCTTGGTCACGCTCAACGAGTACGACGACTCGGGTCGTCTGATCAAGACGACTCGCGGCTACGGCCGCTCTGACAAACGTGTCAGCGAATACCGCTACGACGCCTGGAGCCGCAAGACGGCCCAGCTTGAAGGTGAAGGCGCAGCCGAGATCGTTGCCGGCATGACGCAGGCACAAATCGACGGCGTCTGGACTACCAACGGTGCCAAGTACGCCTACAACGCAGTCGACGAGCTGATCAATGTTGTCGATGCCAACGGCAACAAGACCGTTTACTACTACGACGATGACCGCAGACTGACGGTGACCCTCGATGCCACGGGTGGCGTGACCGAGACGCAGTACAACGCCCTCGGCCAAGTCGAGAGCACGACGCGATTCAGCAGCACGTTCAGCACTGCGCGTATCGGCGGCCGCCTGGCCAGCAGCACAATCACGGAGGAACTTGCGGACAATCGCCCCAAAGCAGGCAACTCCGTCGTCACCTACGCCTACAACAGCGCCGGCCGCCTGTACCGGACCACCGGCGCCGAAGGCGCCGTCACCTACTACAGCTACAACACCTTCGGTGAGCTGAGTGAGCAGAAGGTCTCCTGGCAGAGCGGCGCCAACCTGAACGTCGACCAGCGGGTCGAGCAGTTCAGCTACGACCGCCGCGGCCGACTGGTGAGCACCGTGCGCGATGTCGGCGGCATCGAAGCCACGACCGCCACTGAATACGACGCGTTCGGCCGCATCACCAAGAGCACCAACCCCAACGGCAAGAGCCAGACCTTCGCCTACGACCGGCTCGGCCGGGTCATCACCACGACCGACGCACTGAGCAAATCGGTCACGACAACCTACGACGCGTTTGGGCAGGTGCTGACCTCCACGGACCAAGCCGGCAAGGTCACGACCTACGTCTACGACCGTGCCGCACGCAACGTCACGATGACCACGCCTGAAGGCGTGAGCATTGTCACCACGCGCAATGCCTATGGCGAAACCTATGCAATTCGCGTCGGTGCCAACAGCTCGACGTACTACTCGTACGACCGCGACGGCAAGCTGACGCAAACCAAGGTTGGCACGACCGTCATCGACACGCGCGACTACGACGCTGGCGGCCGCCTGATCAGCAGCACCAATGCCGGTGGCGTGCAAACCACCTATACCTACGACGCGGCCAACCGCATGCTCACCCGCACGGTCGAGCCCACCGATGCGGACGCAGATGTCGAGCTGAATCTGGTCACCAAGTGGGAGTACGACGCCAAGGGCCAGGCGATCAAGGTCACCGACCCGCGCGGCATCATCACCCAGTACACCTTCGACCTGGACGGCCGCACGGTCAAGCAGGTGATCGACCCGACCGACACCGGCACCACGACGGTCGAGGTGAACCTCGTCACCACCTGGGCCTACGACGCCGAAGGCCGCGCCGTGACGGTGGTCGACCCCAACGGCGTCACCACCCAGTACGTCTACGACACGCTGGGCCGCCGCACCAGTGAAACCGTCGACGCCGGCACCGGCAAGCTCAACCTCAAGCGCAGCTATACCTACGACGATGCCGGCAACGTGCTGAGCATGACCGATGCGCGCGGCAAGGTCACGCGCTACCGCTATGACGACAACGGCCGCCTGAGCTTCGCGGCCGATCCTGCCGGCTCGGTCACGCGCAATGAGTACAACGACAAGGGCCTGCTCACTCGCCAGACTCGTTACGTCGACACGGTCAGCAGCAGCGAGGAGCCGAGCGAAGTCGACGGCGGACAGCCGCTGGACCAAGTCACCCGCTACTACTCCGACACCGACGGGCGCCTGCAATACA
>CAZRLR010000203.1:0-8368 GCA_964600395.1 uncultured Conexibacter sp. | reverse complement strand
AGCACCTGCTGGGCGCTGGCCTGCAGCGAGGAGAGCGTGAGCATCGACGCGGCGCCGCCGACGAACAGGCCGGGCAGCGCCGCGGGCAGCGAGCCCGCGACCGCGATCCCGCCGAAGGTCGCCACGGCGAAGACGGCGGCACCCCCGACGGTCAGGGCGTCGATCGACACGCGGCGGCGCAGCCGCGGCAGCAACGCCAGCGCGGACGTCACGCCCCCGGCGCCGAAGACGCCGAGCGCGAGGCCGTAGCCACCGGCGGACGCGCCGAGGTGCTCGCGCACGGCCACGACGAGCAGGGCGGGGACGGCGGCGAAGCAGAACATGTGGACCCCCAGGCGCAGCAGCACGAGCCGGAAGGCCGGGGCAAAGGCGACGTACCGGACCCCGGTGCGCATCGCGCTGAGGATGTGCTCGGCCGGCAGAGTCGTACGCGGCGGCGTCCGGCGCCAGAGGACGAAGACGGCGACCACCCCGGCGAACGACACCGCGTTGGCGAGAAAGGCCCAGCCGGGGCCGACCGCCGCGACGAGGATGCCGCCGAGCGCCGGGCCGACCGCCTGCGCCGCGGTGAAGCCGGTGGAGTTCAGCGCGATCGCCTGCGCGAGGTCCTCGCGCTCGACGAGCTCGGGGAGGATCGCCGACTGTGGTGGCATGCCGAGCGTCGCGCCGAGCCCGTAGGCGGCGATCCCGCCGAGCAGGATCCCCGGCGTCACCGCGTCGGCGAGCGTCAGCACCCCGAGCGCCGCCGCGACGAGCAGCTGCCACAGCTGCGTGGCGATGATGAGCCGGCGGCGGTCCAGGACGTCGGCCAGGGCGCCCGCGGGGAGGGCCAGGAGGAAGGTCGGGACCGCCGCCGCGGTGGCCAGCAGCGCGACGAGCGAGGCCGATCCGGTCAGCTGCGTCATGAGCCACGCCGCGGCGATCTGCTGCATCCAGAACCCGAGGTTGGAGACGACGTTCGCCGCCCACAGCCGCCGGAACAGCGGAACGCGCAGCGGCGCGAACGCCGACGGCGGGACGGGCGCGGGGGCGGCCGTGGGGCTCACGCGGGCATCTTCCCCGACGGGTCAGTCCGCGCGCGCCCGGACGGGGGCGCCCGCCGGTGACCGCGCGCGGTCACCGCAGGAGCGTCCGGACGACCTTCGCGACCGCGCGGGCCTCGATCGCCGGGCCCGAGGCGGTCAGGTGCACCCCGACGGGCTCGCGGGTGTCGATGTCCCGGCCCCGGTAACGGAGCGTCGGCTGGTATCCGTCCGGGGTGATCAGCCGGTCGATCCGCAGGACGCGCACGCCGCGCAGGCCCCGCGCCGCCGCGACGATCGCGGCGTTGACCGCGTCGACGACCAGTTGGCGCCCGGGCTCGCGCTGGGCGACCACCGTGAGGTACAGCACCCGCGCGCGGCCGCCGCGGCGGTAGATCCGCATGGCCGTGCGGACGCGGGCGGCGTACGCGGCGACCCAGTCGGCGTCGCAGCACCCCACCGCCTCGCCGCCCACCGGGATCGGGTAGCCCTCGGCGGCGCCGAGCGACATGACGACGAGCTGCGGGCGTGCGTGCCGCACCTGGGCGCGCGCGATCCCCGGCCAGCCCGGATCGCGGCTCATCCCGAAGCCCGGGTGCGGGTCGCGCACGACGTCGGCCGACGCGCCGAGGTCGTCCGCGAGCGACACGTCGACCCCCTGCATCGTCGAGTCCCCGGTCGCCAGCACGACCGGTGGCCGCCGCGCGGCGACGCCGGCGCCGCCGACCCCGACCGCGATCGTGCGGCGCACGTGGAAGCCGGCGACCTGCAGGTCCACCCGCCAGCGCCCGCGCCGGTCGGCCCGCAGGCGCCGGGTGGCGGTGTCGATCGCGGCGCGCAGGCGCACCGTCGAGCAGTGGCGGCGGCCGCCGGGAGCCGTGACGCACAGCCGGGTCGTGATGCCGCCCAGCCGCCAGGTGTCGACGAGGTGCAGGGGGACGGAGGACCCGGCACGGACCCGGGCGGGCGCCCCGAGCAGGAGGCGGTGCGCGCACGACGGCGTGCGCGCGGTGCGGTCACCGCGCGCCACGCGTCCGTCCGGGAACGTCACGGTCGCGGCGAAGCGCCGCACCCGCCGGGTGCAGCTCCACGGGACGGCGCCCGGCAGCGGGGTGTTGCCCGCGTCAGCCGGCCGCGTCGCCGTGCCGAGCGCGACCGCCCGCCCGCCGACGCACTCGAAGAACGACACGGGGTTGCCGTCGGCCTGGAAGAAGTAGAGGTCGACGAGCCCGACGTGGGCGGTGTCGGCCGCGAACGGCACGACCTCGGCCGGCGGCGGGCCGCAGAGGCCCGAGGGGTCCGGCGCCTGGGCCCCGCCGGCGCCCGGGAGGGCCAGGGCCAGCGCCCCGGCGAGGGCGATCCCTGCGCCGATGCCCAGCGGTCGCCTCACGCCCGCGCACCATAACGCGCTCAGGGTTGGCGTCCGCCCGCCGACCACGGTGGGGCATGGCCGGCGAGAAGACCGAGAAGGCGACACCCAAGCGCCAGGAGGAGGCCCGCAAGAAGGGTCAGGTCGGGCGCTCGGCGGACCTCAACGGAGCGGTCATCCTCCTCGCCGGCCTCTTCGTCCTCGGCTCGGCCGGCCCGGCGGCCGCCCAGCGGATGGGGGACGCGATGCGCCAGGCGCTGCTGCAGATCGCCGACCCGTCGATCGTCTCGCGCGATCACGTCGGCGACCTGCTCCTGCACGCCGGCGAGGCGACGCTGCTCGCCGTCGCCCCGGTCGCCCTGGCGTGCGCGCTGGCCGGCGTCATCGTGAACGTCGCGCAGGTCGGCTTCAAGCCGTCCACCCACGCGCTCAAGCCCGACCCCAAGCGCATCAACCCGGTCAGCGGCGCGAAGAACGTCTTCGGCCCGAACATGTTCGCCGAGGGCGCCAAGTCGCTGGCGAAGGTCGGCATCGTCGGGACGATCGTCCTGACCTTCGCCGCGCCGAAGCTCACGACGCTCGGCGCGATGGTCGGCATCGGCCCGCAGGAGCTCGCCGGCGCGCTCTCGTCGAACATCCGCGCGATCGCGCTGCGCGCCGCGATCGCCTACTTCTTCATCGGCGTGGCGGACTTCGCCTACCAGCGCTGGCGCACCGCCAAGTCGATGCGGATGGACCTGCAGGAGGTCAAGGAGGAGGCCAAGGGCCAGAACCTGCCGCCCGAGGTGCGGGCCGCCCAGCGCCGTCGGCAGATGGCCGCCGCCCGCCAGCGCATGATGGAGGACGTCCCGACCGCGGACGTCATCGTCACGAACCCGACGCACTTCGCGGTCGCCCTGAAGTACGACGGCGCCAGCGCCGCGCCGACGGTCATCGCCAAGGGCCAGGACCTCATCGCGCTGCGCATCCGCGAGCTCGCGAAGGCGGCGGGCGTCCCGATCGTCGAGGACAAACCGCTGGCCCGCTCGCTGCACGCGACCGTCGAGGTCGGCCACGAGATCCCCGAGGACCTCTACGCCGCGGTGGCGCAGGTCCTCGCCTTCGTCTACCGCCTCAAGGCCCGCCGCCGCACCGCCTGATGTCCGGGCGCGCGCAGGCGCCCGTGCACCGCCTCAAGGCCCGCCGCGCGCTGACCGACTACCGGGAGGTCCCGCGCCGCCCCGTGCGTGCGGGGCACCCGAACCCTCATGCAGCCGCTCCTCCAGCGCATCGGCAAGCACTCCGACCTCCTCGCCGCGGGCGTGGTGGTGCTCGTCGTCGTGATGATGATCGTGCCGCTGCCGCCGATGATCGTCGACCTGGCGATCACGCTGAACATCAGCGTCGCCCTGGCGATCGTCGTCGCGACGCTCTACCTGCCGCGGCCGCTGGACTTCAGCGCGTTCCCGTCGCTGCTGCTGCTCACGACGCTCTTCCGCCTGGCGATCAACATCTCGGTGACGCGCCTGGTCCTCCTGCACGGGGACGCGGGCCACGTCGTCGAGGCCTTCGGGCAGTTCGTCGTCGGCGGCAACGTCGTCGTCGGGCTCGTCATCTTCCTCGTCCTCGTCGTCATCCAGATGGTCGTCATCACCGCCGGCGCCGGCCGCGTCGCCGAGGTCGGCGCGCGTTTCACCCTCGACGCGATGCCCGGCAAGCAGATGGCGATCGACGCCGACCTGAACGCCGGGCAGATCACGGAGGAGGAGGCCCGCGAGCGCCGCGCCGACATCTCGCGCGAGGCCGACTTCTACGGCGCGATGGACGGCGCCTCGAAGTTCGTCAAGGGGGACGCGATCGCCGCCGTCCTCATCACGATGATCAACCTCATCGGCGGCATCGTCGTCGGGGCGACGATGATGGGCATGCCGCTCTCGGAGGCCATGCACCACTTCAGCCTCCTGACCGTCGGCGACGGCCTGGCGGCGCAGATCCCCGCGCTGCTCATCTCGGTGGCGACCGGCATCATCGTCACGCGCTCGGTCAGCGAGCAGGACCTCGGGTCGCAGATCGCCACGCAGATCGGGGCCCAGCGCAAGGCCCCGATGGTCGCGGGCGTCGTCATCTGCCTCTTCGCGCTCGTGCCCGGCCTGCCGAAGGTCCCGTTCATCCTCATCGGCGGCCTGTTCTTCTTCGTCGGCCGCTCGCTCGCCAAGACCGAGGACGCCGCGAAGGCGACCGAGACCGCCAGCGCCCTCGCGCTCGCGGCCGCGCCGCCGCCGCCGGCCTCTGCGCGCGACCAGGCCCTGGAGGCGCTGTCGCTCGACGCGCTGGAGCTCTCGATCGGCTTCGGCCTCGTCCCGCTCGTCGACACGGGCGGCTCCGGCGGCTCGCTCCTGGCCCGCGTCGGCGCCGTGCGCCGCCAGATCGCGGGGGAGGTCGGGACGATCATCCCGTCCGTCCGCATCCACGACGACGTCCTCATCGGCTCGCACGACTACGTCATGAAGGTCCGCGGGACGGAGGTCGCCCGCGGCGCCCTGCTCGCCGGCCACCAGCTCGCACTGGACCCGGGCGACGCGGTCGGCCAGCTCGACGGCATCCCGACGACGGAGCCCGCCTTCGGCCTGCCGGCCGTCTGGATCACCGACGCCCAGCGCCCGGAGGCCGAGGCGCTCGGGTACACCGTCGTCGACGGCGAGTCGGTCGTCGTCACCCACCTGACCGAGACGATCCGCCGGCACGTCGCCGAGCTGCTCACCCGCCAGGACGTCCGCGCGCTGCTGGACCGCCTTAAAGAGACGAACGCCGCCGTCGTCGAGGAGGTCGTCCCCGACCTGCTGTCCGTCGGCGAGCTGCAGCGCGTCCTGCAGGCGCTGCTGCGCGAGGGCGTCTCGATCCGCGACCTCGGGGCCGTCGTCGAGGCCGCCGGCGACCGCGCCCGCGTCACCCGCGACCCGGACCTGCTCGCCGAGTTCGCCCGCCAGGCGCTCGGGCGGACGATCCTCGCTCCGTACCTGGACGCCGAGCACCGCCTGCGCGCGATCGCCCTGGACCCCGCGATGGAGCAGGAGGTCAGCGAGTCGATCGCCCAGACCTCCGACGGCGAGTACCTCGCGATGGACCCGACGCGTGCCCACGCGCTCGTGCAGTCCCTGCACGACGAGGTCGAGCAGGCGACCGCGCGCGGTCGCCGCCCGGTGCTCATCTGCTCTTCCCGGGTCCGCCGCCACCTGCGACGCTTGGTCGAGCAGGCCCTGCCGCAGCTGTCCGTCTGTGCCTACAACGAAATCGCGCCGGGCATATCGGTCGAGACGATCGGGGTGGTGACAGCGTGAGGAAGACCTGTCGATGTGAGGCTCGTCGCCGGCGAGCACCCGGCATTTCTGTTGAAACGATCGGAGTCGTGACCGCATGACCCCCCAGCCCGTGACCAGCCGCCCCGCCGTCGGGGACCACCCGCCCGGGACGCAGACCTTCTCCGGCGCCTCGCTCGACGAGGTCCTGCCGCAGATCCGCGCCCAGCTCGGCGCGGACGCCGTCGTCCTGGAGCGCCGCGACGGCGTCGAGGGCGGCGTCGGTGGCTTCTTCGGCAAGCGTTCGGTCGAGGTCGACGCCTGCCCCGCGCGCCCGACGCTCGACGTCCGCGACGAGGTGGCCGAGCCGCTCTCGCCCGCGCCCTACGACCCGCCGGCGCCCGCCGCCTACGGGGTCGGGTCCTACGCCGCGGCCGTGCCGGCCGACCCGGCGCCGGCCCCCGCGCCGGCTGCCTCCACGCCGCCGGCCGCCGACCCCGCGGAGGCCTTCGCCCGCCAGCTCGCAGGCCTGCTCGCCGACCAGCCCGCGCCGCCGGCGCCCGCGCACCACCCCGTCGTGGACGAGCGCGTGGCGCCGTCCCCGACCTTCGACGACGCCGACGCGCTCGTGGCCGCCTCCGCCCCGGTCCCCGCCCCGCCCGTCGCGCCCGCCGCCCCGGCCACCGCGCCGCTCGGGCCCGAGGGCACCGCGCTCCTGGCCACGGGGATCTCCCACGGCCTGGCCGCCGACCTCGTCCAGACCGCCGCGACGCACGTCGCGCCGCTGGCCGAGGACGTCACGCCCCGGGCCATGGTCCGCGCCGCGCTCGCCGCCCGGATCCCGGTCGCGACGCCCGTCCGCGGGCCGGGCGGCGCGGTCGTCGGCTTCGTCGGGCCGGCCGGCTCGGGCAAGACGCGCTGCGTCGCCCGCCTGGCCACGGCGTACGCCAAGCGCTCGACGCTGCCGGTCGCCTGCGTCACGCTGCGGGCCGCCGACGAGGGCACCGAGCTCAGCGCGCTGCTGTACGACGCGGGCGTCCCGGTCCACGTCGAGCACGACGCGGTCGCCGCCGCCCAGCGGATCGCCGCGCTGCGCAACGAGACGATCGTCCTCGTCGACACGCCCGGCGTCTCGCCGCGCGCGGAGGCCGAGCTGCGGACGCTCTCCAGCGAGCTGCGGCGCCTGGCCGCCGACGAGCTGCACGTGACGATCCCCGCGACGATCGGACCGCTGGCCGCGCGGGAGGTCGCCGACGCCGGCCGCGCCCTCGGCGCCGGGGCGATCGCCCTCACGCACACGGACGAGACCGCCGCCCTGGGGACCGTCGTCGAGCTGGCGATGGACACCAGCCTGCCCCTCTCCTACGTCGCCCGGGGCACCGCCCTGGACGGCGGCATGCGCCCGGCCGCGGCCGACGCGCTCGCGCTGGCGCTGCTGGCGCCCCTGTCCCACGACGACGAGCTGCTGTAAGGAGAGGTGACGCATGGACACCCTGCACGGACCGATCGCGGGGGACGTCGTGACGCTCGTCGTCCCGCAGCGCGAGCAGGTGCAGGTGCGCGTGCAGGACGCCGCCCTCGGCTGGGTGGACCTGAGCTTCCTGCGCTCGCCGCGCACCTCGCTGCAGCAGCTCCTGCGCCTGCAGCTGTACGTCGAGTACGCCGGCGCGCAGGGCCTGTGCCGGATGACGGGCACCCTCGCCCGCCGTCCGCAGGACCTCGGGCTGCGCGTCGCCGGGTACGGCACCGGCGAGACGCTGCGGCTGAACCAGCGCGGCAACATCCAGCTCCTGCGCCGGCGCGACCTCGTGCAGGCGAGCGTCACCGCGCGAATGGTCGTCATCCGCGCCGACCGCGGCGACCACGTCGCGATCGAGGCGATGTGCGCGGGGCTGAGCGGCGGCGGCCTGCGTGTCCGCGGCCTGCCCGGCGCGGTCGTCGGCCAGCTCTACGAGTTCGACCTCTTCCTCTCCGAGCGCGAGCGCCCGGTCAGCGGGACGTTCACCGTCCAGCGCGTCGGGGGCGACGGGATCGTCGACGGCCGGCTGCAGCGGATCTCCGGCTACGACCGCAGCCGCCTCGTGCACTTCGCCGCCGACCACGCCGCGGGACGTGCGGCCTGATGGCGAAGAAGGCGAAGAACGGCAAGGACGACCCCGCGGCCGACGCGCCGACCGCGGCGGTCACGACGCGCGCGCTGACCCTCGCCGAGCACCCCAAGGCGACGCGTCAGATCCGCACGGGCCGCGCCTGGGGCGCGCTTCTGGGCTTCGCGGCGATGCTCGTCCTCTCGCTGCGCGCCGGCCGCCCGCTCGAGGACGGGCTGGCCCGTGCGCTGCAGGCGGGCATCGGGTGCTACCTCGTCGCCTGGGCGGTCATGGTCATCGCCTGGCGCCAGCTCGCGCAGGCCGAGATCGAGCACGCGCGCAAGCGGATCGTCGCCGCCCTGCTCGAGATGGAGGCCGCCGAGCGCGGCGGCTCCTCCGGCGGCTGATGGGCCGGATCGAGCGCCTGGGCCGGATCCTGCCGGGCGACGGCCCGGTCGTCCCCGTCGTGCCCGTGCGCCTCAAGCGCCGCGACGAGCACCAGGACGACGAGGAGGCCGACCGCGACGACGCCCGGCGCGAGCACGCCGCGCGTGCGGACGAGGCGCCCGGGGCCGCCATGGCGGCGGGCGACGGCGACCGGCCGGCCGCCGGCCC
>CAZRLR010000202.1:1850-8403 GCA_964600395.1 uncultured Conexibacter sp. | reverse complement strand
GTCCTCCCCCGGCTTCTGCGCCTTCCACAGCGCGAAGTCCAGCGGGTCCTCCTTGCGCGCGAGCCCCTCGCCCCCCTCGCCCTGGTCCATGTCCTCGAGCTGCCGGTGCGAGAGCGACCCGTAGGCGCCGTCGGCGCGCACCCGGAAGTACACGTCGCCGTCGACGGCGTAGGCGGCTCCGCGCTCGATGAGCGCCGCGATGAGGTCGACCATCTGGCCGACGTACTCGGAGGCCAGCGGCTCGTGGTCCGGGCGGCCCAGGCCCAGGCCGTCGGTGTCGGCGCGGTAGTGCGCGCTCATCTCGTCGGCGAGCTGCTGGGAGGGGACGCCGAGCGGCCGGGCCGCGTCGTAGATCTTGTCGTTGACGTCGGTGATGTTCGCGACGAGGGTCACGCGGTAGCCCTCGTGCTCGAGGAAGCGCTTGAGCAGGCTGTAGACGACGAAGGGCCGGGCGTTGCCGACGTGGATCCGGTTGTAGACGGTCGGCCCGCAGGCGTAGATCCCGACGTGTCCCGGGTCACGGGGCTCCAGCGGCTGCGGCGAGCCGGTGAGGGTGTCGTGCAGGGTGATCGGGCGCATCGGCCCCTCAATCTACGGGAGGGTGCCGCTCAGGTGATCTCCAGCCGCTCGTGCTCGAGGTCCAGGTCGCGCTCGATGCGCCGCATGACCTCGTCGTTGATGAGCCCCTGGTTGCGCAGGCGGATGATCTCACCGCGCTCGGCCGCCAGGACCTCGCGGCGCAGCCGCTGGTAGGCGAGCGACCCCTCCTCCAGGGCCCCGTCGTCCTCGTCGTCGAAGCGGGCCCCGAAGCGCCGCACGCGGAAGTCGTAGGCCGCGCGCATGCGCGTGGCCGTCTCTTCGCGCACCCACTCCTCCTCGGCGAGCTCGTCGATGCGGTCGATCGCCGCGCGGGCGGCGCGCAGCCGCGCCTTGTTCTCCCAGCGCCGCTGGGCCTCGACGTCGTCGACGGCGCCGAGCCACCGGATGAGCGGCCCGAGCGTCAACCCCTGCCCGACGACGGTGACGAAGATCGTCACGTAGACGAGGAAGATGATGAGGTCACGGCCGGGGAACGGCAGCCCGGCGTCCGTCGTCGTCGGGATGGCCAGGGCGGCAGCGAGCGAGACCGCGCCCCGCATGCCGGTGAAGGCGACGAGCAGCGTGTGCCCCACGTCGACCGGCGCGACCTCGCGCAGGCGTGTGCTGAAGCGCCGCGGCAGGAACGTCGTCGGGACGACCCACGCGAAGCGCGCGGCCATGACGGTGAGCGCGATCACCGCGCCGTAGAGGGCGAGCTCGCCGTCGCTGTTCGTCGCCCGGGCCCCGTCCAGGACATGGGGCAGCTCCAGCCCGACGAGGACGAAGAGCGTCGCGTTCAGCAGGAAGACGAGGATCTCCCAGAACGCGAACGCCTGGATGCGCGTGGACGGCGTGATGAGCTCGGGCGAGCGCCACCCGAGCCAGATGCCCGCGGTCACCGCGGCGAGCACGCCGCTGACCCCGAGCGCTTCGGCCGGCAGAAAGGCGAAGTACGGCGTCAGGACCGAGATCGTGATCTCCGTCGGGG
Source organism: uncultured Conexibacter sp. (assembly GCA_964600395.1). GTDB lineage: Bacteria > Actinomycetota > Thermoleophilia > Solirubrobacterales > Solirubrobacteraceae > Paraconexibacter. The sequence goes on along the minus strand of CAZRLR010000202.1, from coordinate 6,836 downwards.
CGTCGTCCATCGCGCGGCGCAGCTCGGCGATCACGAGGCCGACGACGACGCCGATCGCCACGCCCCCGACCGCGTTGAGGACGAAGGTCCCCGTCGCGTCGAGCATCGAGAAGCTGCCCGTCACGGCGGCGGCGACCGCGAACTTGTAGGCGATGAGCCCGGTCGCGTCGTTGACGAGGCTCTCGCCCTCGACGACCGTGACGAAGCGCCGCGGGGCCCCCACGCTCGAGGCGATCGCCGTCGCCGAGACCGGGTCCGTCGGCGACACGACAGCTCCCAGCGTGAACGCCGCTGCCCAGCTGAGGTCCGGGATCAGCGCGTGCGCGACGATCCCGACGACGAAGGTCGTCAGCAGGACGAGGCCGACCGCCAGGAGCGAGATCGGGCGCAGGTTCTCCCGCAGGTCGTGCAGCGAGGAGAAGAACGCCGCGGAGTACAGCAGCGGCGGCAGGAAGATGATGAGGACGAGCTCGGGCTCGAGCACCGCGTCGGGCGCCCCGGGCATGAACCCGAGCGCGGCGCCGCCCAGCACGAGCAGGATCGGGTACGGCACGCCGCTGCGGTGCGCGGCGACGAGGAAGCCGGCCACGGCGACGAGCACGCCGAGCAGGACGAGGTCGGTGTGGGCCTCGGAGCTGGCGAGCGTCAGCGCGGACACGCGCACAGGCTAGAGCGTCACCCCAGCCGGACGACGGTGACGGTCGCCAGCGCGGCGACGCCCTCTTCCCGCCCGACGAAGCCGATGCCCTCGCCCGTGCTCGCCTTGAGGTTCACGTCCTCCTCGTGCAGGCCCAGCGCCGCGGCGAGCAGCCCGCGCATCGCGGCGCGGTGCTCCTTGAGCTTCGGGCGCTCCATGACGACGGTCGCGTCGGCGAACACCGGCGCCCAGCCGGCGGCCCGCGCCCGCTTGACGCTCTCGCGCAGCAGCGCCAGCGAGTCGGCGCCCCGGAACGCCTCGTCCGTGTCGGGGAAGTGCTGGCCGATGTCCCCCAGGGCGGCAGCGCCGAGCAGCGCGTCGGTGATGGCGTGGCTCAGGACGTCCGCGTCCGAGTGCCCGTCCAGGCCGAGGCCGTCGGGGTGCTGGAGCGGGACGCCGCCGAGGATGAGCGGGCGGTCGGGGACGAGGCGGTGGGAGTCCCACCCGATGCCGGAGCGGGTCTTGGCCATGGTCTATCCGATGGGTTCGAGGGTGCGGAGGCGGCGGTCGAACGTGCCTCGACGTCGACCGCTCATCCGATTGGCTCCAACGTCCGAAGTCGTCGGTCGAACGTCGCCAACTCGGTGACGCCGAGGTCGGCGAGGTAGAGCAGTGCGTCCTGATAGCCGTAGCCCAGGTGCTCGGGCGTGTGGGCGTCGGAGCTCAGGACGACGGGGTTGCCCGCCTCGAGGCACAGCTCCAGGAAGCCGGGCGCCGGGTAGATCTCCTCCACCGGCTTGCGCAGGCCGGCCGTGGAGACCTCGATCGCGATGTTCGACGCCGCGATGCCGTCCATCGCCAGCTCGTAGTAGTTGCGCAGGTCGTCCTCGGGGAACGGCCGGGTCCGGCCCCAGTGCTTGACGATGTCCGGGTGGGCGAGCACGTCGAAGAGCCCGCTCATCGCAGCCTCCCCGAGCCAGGTGAAGTACGTCGCCCAGACCTGTTCGGGCGAGTGCCCGGCGCCCCAGATGTCGTACTTGTCCATGTCCAGCGCCCAGTCGCCGAGGAAGTGGATCGAGCCGACGACGTAGTCCCAGTCGCGGGCGTCCAGGAGGTCGGCCATGCGGTCCTCGGTCCCCGGGATGAAGTCCGCCTCGATACCGAGCCGCAGGTCGGTGTCCTCGCGGACGAAGGCGCAGTAGGCGTCGATGTCGTCCTTGGCGCTGTTGCGCCACAGCTCGTGCTGCCAGACGTCGAGGGCGGCGGTGAAGCGGTAGACGTGCTCGCTGACCCCGAGCTCGGTGATGCCTTTCTCCTCGGCGGTCTCGCGGTACGTCGCGGCGTTCTCGGCGGTGAAGAAGTCCTCGGCGTCGCTGCCGGGCCCGTCCGGGCGCAGGTGGACGTGGTAGTCGGTCAGCATGCGCGGCGAAGTATCGCGGTCCGGCGCTCAGACCGGCGCGACGGCGGCCGCCCGGGCGGCCAGGACGAGCTCGGCGAGCTGCAGGTCCTCCGGCGTGGTGACCTTGAAGTTGTCCCGGGGGGACGGGACGACGACGACGCGGCCGCCCCGGGCCTCGACGAGCGACGCGTCGTCCGTGGCCCGGGCGAGGACGGTGTCGTCCTGGCGCAGGACGCGGTGCAGGGCCTGGGCCTGGAAGACCTGCGGCGTCTGGATGGCCCACAGGCGCGAGCGGTCCAGCGTCCGGACGACGTCGTGGCCGTCGGCCTCCTTGATCGTGTCGGTGACGGCGGCCGCGGCGACCGCCGCCTCCACGTCACCGGTGAGCGCCGCGAGGCAGTCGCGGACGATCTGCGGCGTGAGCAGCGGCCGCGCGGCGTCGTGGACGAGGACGACGTCCGCCGCGTCCCCCGCGGCGTGCAGGGCGGCCCGCACCGAGTGCGAGCGCTCGGCCCCACCGGTGACGCCGACGCACCCGGCGGGCGCGTCGTACCCCTGCGGCAGCGCGACGACGATCTTCGCCACCCCCGCGGCCCGCAGCGCGTCGACGGACCACTCCAGCATCGGACGGCCCCCACAACGCACGAACGCCTTGGGTCCGTCGGACCCAAGGCGCTCGCCGCGTCCGGCGGCCACGAGCAGCGCGACCGCCGTCGACATCGGTGCTCCGCTCAGTCTTTGGCGGCGGCGGCCGTCGCGGCGACGTGCCCGCCGGCGGACTCGGAGAGCAGGTCGTCGAGGTAGGCCTCGGCCTCGTCCTCGGACTTGTCCAGCGCGTACATCAGCTCGGAGGCGAGGATCTTCTTCGCCCGGGTGTACATCTGCTTCTCCCCGGTCGACAGGCCCTTGTCGTGCTCGCGGATGGCGAGGTTCCGGACGACCTCGGCCGTCTCGAAGATGATGCCCGTCTTGATCTTGTCGCGGTTGTGCTTGAACCGGCGGTTCCAGTTCTTGGGCATCTCCGACAGCTCGTCCTGCAGGACGGCGAGCACCTTCTGCACGGTCTCCTCGTCGATGATGTGGCGCAGGCCGGCGATGCCGGCGTTCTCACACGGGACCATGACGGTCATGTCGTTGTGGAGGATCTTGATGGTCAGGTACTCCCGCTCGGACCCGAACATCTTCTTGACTTCCTTCTTGAGCACCTTGCCTGCTCCGTGATGCGGATAGACGACGTGGTCGCCGATCTCGAAGTCGATGTTCACGATCACCGGGAGGTCGAGGTCCTCGTCGGTGAACTGGTCTTCGGTCATCTCGGAAATGGTGTGCTCCTTGGTCAGCCGTGACGCGTTCATGCGCCGCGGTGGTGCGGTGTGTCGGTGCCGATGGCGTCGTGCGCCGTGGCGGTGGGGCTAGGTCTGCAGGTATCGATCCACGAGGTTGATCTCCTGCAACCGGCGAAGGCCCTCGCGGATGTCCTTCGCACGGATCTCCCCCACCCCCTCGACCGTCTCCAGCTCGGCGTCGGTCGCGGCGAGCATCTCGTCCAGACCGCCGAACTCCTTGACGATCTGCTGGACGACGAGCTTGGGGAGGCGGGGGATGCGGCCCAGGATCCGGTAGCCGCGGGGGGACACCGGATAGTCCAGGGTGTTGAGCTTGCGGTCGTACCCCATCAGCTCGGCCAGGCGGCCGAAGTCCAGGAGGTCCTGGTGGGGCAGACGGCCGATCTGGTCCAGCGCGGAGGCGAAGGCCTCGTCGCTGTCCTCGGCCAGGTAGTCGTGCACGAGGGCGGCCTTGTCGGCGGCGGTGCCGACCATGGTCTCCTCCAGCTGCATCTCGATGAGGCGGCCCTCGCGGCCGAGCTCGACGATGTAGCGCTCGATCTCGACGGCCATGCGCGTCACGAGCTCGGAGCGCTGGAGGACCGTCAGGACGTCGTGCAGGGTCGCGCCGCCCTCGAACTCCAGGGCGGTCAGCCGGGTGGAGACCTGGTCCAGGCGGGTGCGGTACTTGTCGAGCGTCGCCAGCGCCTGGTTGGCCTTGGCCAGGACGACGGGGATGTCCTCGAGGATGTACTTCGCGCCGTCGACGTAGAGCGAGACGACCTCGCGCCGCTGGGAGACCGCGATGACGAGCGCGTCGGTCTGCTTGGAGACGCGCTCGGCGGTGCGATGGCGCGTCCCGGTCTCCAGCGTGAGGATCGTCGGATCCGGCATGAGCTGGACGTTCGCGATGACGATCTTCGTCGCGTTGGCGTTCAGGGCGATCGCCCCGTCCATCTTCGCGACCTGGTAGAGCGTCGCCGGCGTGTAGTCGATGTCGAGCTTCATCCCGCCGGAGAAGAGGAAGCTCAGCTCCTCCGGATCGCCGATCATGATGAGGCCGCCGGTGTGGGCGTGGAGGATGTCGTCGATGCCCTCGCGCAGCGCCGTACCGGGCGCGACCATCTCGAGGGCCTTGACGAGCCGGGGCTCCTGACGTGTGTCGAGCTCGCTGAGCTCATCCCCGGATCGCTGCGCCATCGAGACTGATTCTACCAGGAATCAAGCCGTTTCTTGAGGTCGGCTTTAGGCATCCGGCCGCTCGCCGGAGGGCACGGATCGCCCCCGATGTCAAGCCGTTGCGACGAACTCCGTCACACCGCGCCGCCCGCCGGACGCAGGACGCTGCCCAGCGCCGCGCGCAGCGTGCCGCTCGTCGCCGGCGACAGGACGGGCGCCAGCCCGAACTTCTTCGCCTCGTCGATCCGGCGGTCGGCGTGGGCGACCGTCCGCAGCTCGCCGGTCAGCCCGACCTCGCCGAAGCACGCGACGGGCAGCTTGCCGTCCTCGCCCTTGCCGAGCGCGACGCCGCGCTGGGCGCTGGCGACCGCCAGGGCGATCGCGAGGTCCGCGCCGGGCTCGTCGACCCGCACGCCGCCGACGACGTTGACGAAGACGTCCGCCGT
>CAZRLR010000202.1:0-1750 GCA_964600395.1 uncultured Conexibacter sp. | reverse complement strand
CGCTCGCGCTCGCCCTCGAACTGCAGGACGCAGTCGACGAGGTGCTCGAGCACGCGCGGGCCGGCGAGCGACCCCTCCTTCGTCACGTGGCCGACGAGGATGACGGCCGTCCCGCTCGGCTTGGCGACCTGCATGATGCGTGAGGCGACTTCGCGGACCTGGCCGACCGAGCCGGGCGCACCGCTGAGCTCGGCGGCGTGCAGCGTCTGCACGGAGTCGATGACGACGACGTCGGGCTTCTCGGCCTCGATCGTCGCCAGGACGGTGCCGAGGTCGGTCTCGGCCAGCACGGGGACGTCGAGGGCCGCGCACGTCGCCGTGAGCAGGCGCTCATGGCGCAGGCGGATCTGCTGGGCGGACTCCTCGCCGGAGACGTAGAGGACCTGGCGGCCGGTCGCGGCGAGGTTGCCGAGCGCCATGCCGGTGAGCGTCGACTTGCCGATGCCGGGCGAGCCGCCGAGCAGGACGAGCGAGCCGGCGACCAGGCCGCCGCCCAGGACGCGGTCGACCTCGTCCAGGCCGGTCCGCAGGCGCGGGGCGCGCGTCGTGTCGACGTCCTTCAGGCGGGTGACCGCGGCCGGGCGCGCGCCGCCGGCCCCGCGGAGGCGGGTGGACGCACCGGCGCCGCCGCCGGAGGTCGTCACGGCGACCTCCTCGACCATCGTGTTCCACTCCCCGCAGCCGGGGCACTGGCCCATCCAGCGGGGCTCGCTGTGCCCGCAGGTCGAGCAGGTGTGGATCGTCGCGGTGCGGGCCATGCGGTCATCGAGGGTAGGCCCGGCGGCGGACGATCCGCCCCCGCCCGGCACCCCGGCGCGCGCGGCGAGGGGCTAGCATCCGCGGCCGACGTGACGCCCTCCCCCGCCGAGATCCGCCTGGCCCGTCCCGAGGACCTCCCGGCGGTGGTGGCGATCTACAACGCGACGATCCCCGGGCGCATGGCGACCGCGCAGCTGGAGCCCGTGACGGTGCAGGAGCGCCAGGGCTGGTTCGACGGCCACACGCCCGACCGGCGACCGATGTGGGTCGCGGAGGCCGACGGCGAGGTCGTCGCCTGGGCCGGGCTCACCGACTTTCACGCGCGGGCCGCCTACCACGCGACCGCGCAGGCGAGCATCTACGTCGACGAGCGCGCCCGCGGGCAGGGTCTCGGCGGCCGCCTGCTGGACCACATGATCGCCCACGCCCCGGCCGCCGGCGTCACCGCCCTGGTCGGCCTCATCTTCGCCGACAACGCCCCGAGCCTCGGGCTCTTCGAGAGCCGCGGCTTCGAGCGCTGGGGCCACATGCCGCAGGTCGCCGAGACGGACGGGAACCTGCGCGACCTCGTGTACGTCGGCCGCCACGTCTGAGGACGCCGGCGGGCGGCCACGCCCGGGGTGGGCGTGGCCACGACGTCCCCCTGCCCGGAGGTCTGGTGTGCCGGGGCGCTAGAGCCCCGGGCTGATCGCGGCGGCCAGGAGGCCGGCGACGATGCAGACCGCGACGAGCCAGGCGATTGCGCTTCCACTCTCTGCCATTGCCCCAGAAACGCCGGGGCGGTGAAGAAGTTGTGGTCTTGCCCTCAGGCGCGATCGCGGGCGACGAAGTCCGCTGCCTTGTGCGAGCCGTCGCAGAACGGCTTGCTCGCGCTGTGCCCGCAGCGGCACAGCGCGACCGACCCCTCGGCGGGCACGTCGAAGCTGCGGCCCTCGACGTCGACGTTCCGCGCCGGCCCGGTGACCTTGTAGGGCCCGTCGTCGCGGACCTT
>CAZRLR010000201.1:0-8424 GCA_964600395.1 uncultured Conexibacter sp. | reverse complement strand
CGGGGGGGGGGGGGCGGGGCGGGGTGGTCGGGCTGGGGGGGGTCGCCCGGGGGGGGGCGCCCTCTGGGGCCCCGCCCGTCGCGCCGCCGCCCGCGCCCGACGGTGCTACTGGGAGGCGGCGACCTTCCAGTCCCCGTCGACCTTCTTGAAGTTGATGGTCGTCTTGCCCTTCTTGTCGTGCACGGCGGCCACGGCCGTGTCCCCGGTCACCTTGAGCGAGTCGATCTCGGTGGAGTCGTCGCCCTTCTCGGCCTTGGAGGCCTTGACGCAGCCGTCCTTGCCGCCGAGCTGCTTCAGCAGCGACGCCTCGAGGTGGTCGCAGATCGTCGCCGGGTTCTTGCCGCCCTCCTTGATGATCGAGGTGAGCTTGTCCTTGTCGCTGTCGCCGCCACCACCACAGGCGGCGAGCGTGAGGGCCGGGACGGTGAGGAGGCAGAGCAGCCCGCGGGAGTGGGACATGGGTTTCCTGTCTGTTGAAGGGAGCCGGAAGTCTATGCCCCGGCCTCCCCGGTCAGCCCGCGGCGACGACGGCGGTCGGCGACGGGTGCGACGCCGCGGCGGTCGCGGCGCCGAGCGACGGCAGCGGCGAGCCCATGGCGTGGTAGCCGCCGTCGACGTGCAGGACCTCGCCGGTGATGCCGCGCGCCAGGTCGGAGAGGAGAAAGCAGACGGCCGCCGCGACCGGCCCGGGGTCCGTCGCGTCCCACCCCAGCGGGGCCTGCGCCTGCCACGCCTGCGCGAGGCCGTCGAAGCCCGGGATGCCGCCGGCGGCGGCCGTCTCGATCGGGCCGGCGCTGACGAGGTTGCAGCGGATGTTCCGGGCGCCGAGGTCCCGCGCCAGGTAGCGCGAGACGGACTCCAGCGCCGCCTTGGCGACCCCCATCCAGTCGTAGGCCGGCCAGGCGACCGTCGCGTCGAAGTCCAGCCCGACGATCGCGCCGCCGCCGGCCTCGTCCATGAGCGGCGCCACCGCGACCGCGAGCTCGCGCAGGGAGACGGCGCTCGTCTGGAAGGCGGCCAGCGCACTGGCGGTGGGGGCGTCCATGAACGCGCCGCCGAGGGCGTCGCCGGGGGCGTGGGCGATGGCGTGCAGGACGCCGTCGACGCGGCCCCAGCGCTCGCGCAGGTCGCGCGTGAGCGCGGCCAGGTCGTCCGGGTTGTTCACGTCGAGCTCGAGGATGTCGACGCCCTCGGGCAGCCGGGCGGCGGCCCGCTCGGTCATGCGCCGGGTGCGGCCGAAGCCGGTCAGGACGACCTGCGCGCCGGCCTCCTGGGCCTGGCGGGCGACGTGGAAGGCGATCGAGTCGCGTGTCAGGACGCCGGTGACGACGATCCGCTTGCCGGCGAGCATCACAGGGGCACCGGGACGAACGCGCCGGCGGGATGCAGCTCGTCGGGCGCCGGCGCCAGGGCCGGGGCGTGGTCGGTGGCCCACAGGACGTCGACCGTCGCGCGCGTGAGCAGCGCGCCGGACGCCTCGAGGATCCGCCACGAGAACGTCACGAGCCCCGCCGCCTCCGAGACGGGCTTCAGGCCCGCGACCGCGCCCGCGACGTGGATCGTGTCGCCCAGGTGGACGGGGCGCTTGAAGACGACGTCGGTCACGCGGCGCAGCGCGAGCACCCGCCGCGGATCCAGCGGCACGAGCCCGACGGCGTAGGAGAGCGTCAGCATCCCGTGCGCGACGCGCGCGCCGAAGGGGCCCTGCGCCGCGAACACGGCGTCGGTGTGCAGCGGGTGGCCGTCGCCGGTCAGCGCCGCGAACTGCACGACGTCGGTCTCGGTGATCGTCCGGCCGCGGCTCGTGAAGGCCGCGCCCTCGACGATCGCCGCGAACGGCGCGGACCAGTCGACGGCGGTCGTGGGGCGGACGAAGCGGGGGGTCGGCGTCATAGCGGCACGTTTCCTGTGGGTCGGTGGACGGGGACGTGGTCCTCGAGGCCGGCGTAGGCGGCGATCAGGCGCGCGCGGGTCTCGTGCGGGGCGATGACCTCGTCGACGAAGCCGCCGGCCGCGGCCGAGGTGACGGCGAGGTGCTCGCGCGCGTACTGCTCGGCGAGGCGGTCGCGGGCGGCCTCGGGGTCCGGGTCGGCGGCGATCGCCCGGCGCTGGGTGATGCCGACCGCCTGCTTGGGCCCCATGACGCCGAGCTGCGCGCCCGGCCAGGCGAGCACGAGGTCGGCGCCGAGGTCCTTGGCGTTCATCGCGATGAACGCGCCGCCGTAGGCCTTGCGCACCATGACGGTGACGCGGGGGACCTGCGCCTCGGCGAAGGCGTAGACGAGCTTGGCGCCGTGGCGGATGACGCCGGACTGCTCCTGCGCGACGCCGGGCAGGAAGCCCGGGGTGTCGACGAGGACGAGCAGCGGCAGCCCGAAGATGTTGCACGTGCGGATGAAGCGCGAGGCCTTCTGCGCGCTGGCGGCGTCGAGCACGCCGCCGAGGTACCGCGGCTGGTTGGCGACGATGCCGATCGCACGGCCGTCCAGGCGCGCCATCGCGCAGACGATGTTCCTCGCGAACTTCGGCTGGACCTCGAGCAGGCGGCCGCCGTCGACGAGCGCGCGGGCGACGTCCCGCACGTCGTAGACCTGGCGGTCGGTCGCCGGGAGCGCGGCGTCCGGGGCGTGGCCGGGCGGGTCGACCGCGGGCCAGCGCTGCACGGGCGCGCCGGCGCGCTGGGGCAGGTGGTCGAGGATGTCCCGCGCCAGCAGGGCCGCGTCGACCTCGGTCGGGGCGACCATGTGGACGACGCCGGTCTTCTCGTGGACCTTCGGGCCGCCGAGGCCGGCGGCGTCCACGTCCTCGCCGGTGACCTCCTTGACGATCGCCGGGCCGGTGAGGAACATCGCCGCCTCCTGCGTCATGACGACGAAGTCCGTCAGCGCCGGCGCGTAGGAGCCGCCGCCGGCGCAGGCGCCGCAGATGATCGACAGCTGCGGGATGACGCCGCTGAGCGCGACGTGCTCGCGGAAGATGCGGCCGTACCCGCCGAGCGCGGCCGTCCCCTCCTGCAGGCGCGCGCCCGCGGACTGCACGAAGCCGACGAGCGGGACGCGGGCGCGGCCGGCCAGGCGCATGACGTGGACGATCGAGTCGGCGTGCGCGGCGCCGAGCGAGCCGCCGACGAACGACGGGTCCTGCGCGAAGCAGAAGATCGGGCGCCCGTCGACGCGGGCGCTCGCGGTGAGGACGCCGTCGCCGGCCACCGCGCGGTCGCCCATGCCCGGCGAGCGGACCGCGGTGCGCAGGAGGTTGATCGAGCCCGGGTCGCAGAGGACCTCCAGGCGCTCGAGGGCGGTGAGCGTCTCCGCGGGGCGGGGGGCGAGGGCCAGGGGGCTCATGCCGCCTCCAGGGCGAGGACCGCGTTGTGCCCGCCGAAGCCGAACGACGTGGAGATCGCGCGGGCCGGCCGGCCGTCGGGGACGGGCATCGCCTGCGCCCGGCCGGGCACGTAGTCGAGGTCCAGGCCGTCCCCGGGCTGCTCGTGGCCGAGGGTCGGCGGGGCGACGCGGTCGCGCAGCGCGAGAACCGTCGCGACCGCCTCGACCGCGCCGGCGGCCCCGAGCAGGTGGCCGATCGCCGACTTCGTCGAGGAGACGGGGATCGCGTGCGCGTGCGCACCGAGCGCCTGCTTGAGCGCGGCGGTCTCGGCCGCGTCGTTCAGCGGGGTGGACGTCCCGTGGGCGTTGACGTAGTCGATCGCGTCGCTCGCGTATCCCGCGTCGCCCAGGGCGATCGACACCGCGGCGGCCGCGCGGGCGCCGTCGGCGCGGGGCGCGGTGAGGTGGTGCGCGTCGGAGGTCGTGCCGTAGCCGGCGAGCGTCCCGAGGATCCGGGCGCCGCGCGCGCGGGCGACGTCGCCGGCCTCCAGGACGAGCATGCCGGCGCCCTCGCCCATGACGAAGCCGTCGCGGCGGGCGTCGAACGGACGGCTGACGCCGAGCTCCGAGAGCGCGTCCAGCGCGCCGAACGCCGCGCGGGTGAGCGGGTGCAGCGCGGCCTCGCTGCCGCCGGCGACGACGACGTCCGCCTCGCCGTGCTGGATGGCGCGCAGCGCGACGCCGATCGCGTTCGCGCCGGCCGCGCAGGCGGACATGACGCAGAACGACGGGCCTTCGAGGTCGTGCTCCATCGAGACGGCCGCGGCGCCGGCGTTGCCCATCATCAGGGGCACGGCGAGCGGGCCGACCTGGCCGCCCTCCAGCAGCGACCGGTAGTTCTCCAGCAGCGTCCAGATGCCGCCGATCCCGGTGCCGATGATCGCCCCGGCGCGCTCGGCGGGGACGGGCAGGCCGTCCTCGGCCCAGCCGGCCTCGGCCACCGCCTCGCGGGAGGCGACGAGCGCCAGCTGCGTGAAGCGGTCCAGGCGGCGGGACGCCTTGCGGGTGAAGTGGTCGGCGGCCGCGTAGTCGGTGCAGGGCGCCTCGCCGTCCACGATGCCGCAGACGCCCGCCGTCCAGCGCTCGTGCAGGGTCCGGGCGCCCACGCCGAGCGGCGTGACGGCCCCGACCCCGGTGATGACGACGTCGCGCACGGCCGCTCAGGCCTTGGCGACGATGAGGTCGACGATGTCGCCGACGGTCTTGATCTTCGTCACGTCGCTGCTCTTCATCGAGACGCCGTACTCGTCGTCGACGATCTGCGAGAGCTCGGCGAGGTCGAGCGAGTCGATGTCCAGCGCGGTCAGCTCGGTCCCGGGGGCGATCTCGCCCGGCTCGACGCCGAACGCGACGAGCGCGTCGGTGACGGTCTTCTGGACGGCGTCGGTGGTGATGGTGGCGGCCATGGTGTGCTCCTTGGGTGCGGTGTGGGTGCGGTGCTGCGGGGGAAGGGGTCAGGCGCTCAGGCCGCCGTCGACGGTGAGCGTCGAGCCGGTGACGTAGGCGGCGGCGTCGGAGGCGAGGACGGCGACGGCGGCCGCGACCTCGTCGGGGCGGCCGGGGCGGCGGGCCGGGATCGCGCCGAGCTGGTCGGGGGCGAGGTCGGCGGTCATGTCCGTGGCGATGAAGCCCGGCGCGACGGCGTTGACGGTGACGCCGCGGCGGGCGACCTCGGCGGCGATCGTCTTCGTCAGGCCGATGAGGCCGGCCTTGGAGGCGGCGTAGTTGGCCTGGCCGGCGTTCGCCCGCGGGCCGACGATGGAGGCGACGTTGACGATCCGCCCGTAGCGGCTGCGGACCATCGGGCCGAGCGCCCGGCGGGTGAGGCGGAAGGCACCGGAGAGGTTCGTCTGCAGGACGCGGTCGAAGGCGTCGTCGGTGAGCTGCATCGCCAGGCCGTCGTCGGTGATGCCGGCGTTGTTGACGAGGGCCAGGACCGGGCCGAGCTCGGCCTCCAGCGCGGCGAAGATCGCCTCGGCGCTGGCCGGGTCCGCGACGTCCCCGCCGACGGCGAACGCCCGGCCGCCGGCCTGCGCGATCGCGTCGACCGTGGCCTGCGCGCCGGTGGCGTCCCGGCCGAAGTGCACGCCGACGGGCCAGCCGTCGGCGGCCAGCGCCCGGGCGCAGGCGGCGCCGATGCCCTTGGAGGCACCGGTCACCAGCGCGCAGCCGGACTCCGGGCGGGTGGCGGCGGGGGTCCTCACGCGGACGCCCCGTAGGTCAGCAGGCAGGAGCCCCAGGTGAGGCCGGCGCCGAAGGCGCTGCACAGGACGCGGTCGCCGGGACGCAGGGCGTCTGCGGCGCGGGCGTGGGCCAGCGCGACGGGGATCGACGCGGCCGAGACGTTGCCGACCTCGCCGATGGCGTTGACGACCCTGGCGGGGTCCAGTCCCAGGCGGTCGGCGACGGAGGTGAGGATCCGGGCGTTCGCCTGGTGGAAGACGAAGAGGTCGACGTCGTCCAGCGTGCAGCCGCTGCGGGCGCAGGCGTCCAGGGCTCCCTGGCTCAGCCGCGTGACGGCGGCGCCGAAGGTCGCGTGGCCGTCCATGACGATGACGGGGTGCTCGCGCCGGGCGACGATGAGGCCGGCGTTCGCGCCGTCGCTGCCCAGGACGGCCAGCTCGATGCCGGCGCTGCCGGCGGGGGCGGCGGTGAGGACGGCGGCGCCCGCGCCGTCCCCGAAGATCGGGGCGGTGCCCCGGTCGGCGGGGTCCAGGAAGCGGCTGAGGATCTCGACGCCGACGAGGACGACGGTGTCCGCGCGGCCGCTCTCGACGAGCGCGCTCGCGGTGTCGAGCCCCATGACGAAGCCCGAGCACGCGGCGCCCAGGTCGTAGGCGGCGACCTCGTGGCAGCCCATGCGATGTGCGATCTGCGGAGCGGTGCCGGGGATCGCGTGGTCGGCGGTGCAGGTGGCGGCGATGACGAGGTCGACGTCGTCGGCGGTCAGGCCGGCGTCGTCGAGGGCCGCGCGGCCGGCGGCGGCGCCGAGGGACGCGGTCGTCTCGTGGGCCGCGGCGTGGTGACGGCGGCGGATCCCCGTCCGGCGCTCGATCCAGTCCTCGCCGACGCCGACGCGCGCGGCGATCGGCCCGTTCTCGACGACCGTGTCCGGGAAGGCGACGCCGAGGCCGCTGAAGGCCGCGGTGCGCAGGGCGGCGGCGCGCGGCGCGACGGCGGAGCCCGCGACGGGGCCGGCCTGGTCAAGCACCGGCGCTCACCGGCTCGCCGATCGTCCGCCTGACGGTGCCCGCGAGGATCTCGCCGGGGCCGGCGTCGAGGAAGTCGGTCACGCCGCCGTCGCGCAGGGCCAGGAGCGTCTGGCGCCACCGGACGGGGGCCGTCAGCGCGGCGGCGAGCTCGGCGCGGACGTCGGCGAACGGGCGCGCCGTCGCGCAGGAGACGACGGGAACGCGTGCCCCGTGCAGCTCGACGTCCTCCAGCGCCCGGGCGAAGCCGGCGGCGGCCGCGGCCAGGGCGGCGGAGCGGAAGGCGCCGGCGACGTCCAGGCGCAGGATCCGCAGGCCCTGCGCCTTGGCGGCGACGGCGGCACGCTGCAGGTCGGCCGCCGAGCCGGAGAGGACGAGCTGCCCCGGGGCGTTGTCGTTGGCCACGACGACGCCGTGCGCGGCGGCGAGGGCCTGCGCCTGCTCGGGGGTCGCCTTCAGCAGCGCGGTCATCGACCCGTCGCCGTGGTCGGCGGCGGCCTGCGCCATGAGGCGCCCGCGCTCGACGACGAGGCGCAGGCCGTCGTCGACGGTCAGGACGCCGGCGGCGGTCAGCGCGGTGAGCTCGCCGAGCGAGTGCCCGGCGTAGACCGCGTCGCCGTCGGCGACCGTCTCGTGGACGCGGCCGGCCAGCGAGGCGCAGAAGATCGCCGGCTGGGCGAAGCGCGTGTCCTCGCCGGCGCGGGCGAAGGCGTCCTCGCCGACGAGCGTCAGACAGCGGGCGTGCAGCTCGGGGTCGGCGGCGGCGACGATCGCGCCCATGCCCTCGACGTGGGAGCCCTGGCCGGGGAACAGGACGGCGGTGCGGGGCGACGTGGGCACGCACGTCAGCCTCCGCCCCGGCGGGCCGTCCGGCCACCGAGACCCCCCGTCGGGCCCCCCGACCGCCCCCGACCGGGGGGTCGGCGTTCCGCGAGTCCCGTTCGGCATCCGCGTGGCGGATGGCCAGCGGGACTCGGCGGCGTCCCGTCAGCTCAGCAGGCCGACGCGCTGGGCGCGGCTGACGGCCTCGGCCCGGTTGCGGACCTCGAGCTTGCGGTACAGCGCGCTCGTGTGCTCCTTCACCGTGTGCGGCGACAGGTGCAGCTCCCCGGCGATCTCGCGGTTCGTCGCGCCGGAGGCCATGAGGTCGAGCACCTGCTGCTCGCGGTCGGTCAGGCGCGTGGCGGTCGGCTCCGCGCGCGGCGGGAAGACCGTCATCCCGAGCCCGACCATCCGCACCGCCCGGGCGATGTCGGCGGCCGGCCAGTCCTTGCTGACGAAGCCCGCCGCGCCCGCCGCCCGCGCCGCGTTCGGCGAGATGTGCCCGGCCCCGGAGATGAGCAGCACCTGCGTCCGCGGCGAGAGCGACTTGAGGCGCTCGCAGATCTCCGGCCCCGACTCGGCCCCGACGAAGAGGTCCACGAGCGCGACGTGCGGGTCATAGCGGGTCGTGAGCGCCAAGGCCTCGGCCTCGGTCCGCGCGCTGAGACAGCGCTCGACCCACGGCTGCTGCCCGAGCATGACCCGGAAGCCCCAGTGCACGACGTCGTGGTCGTCGACGATCAGGACCCGCAGCGCCCGCGGGTCGTCGACGACCTCCGGGACGTCCCGCAGGCCGGAGGCCGAGGCCGCCGGGGCGCGCCGCGCGCCGCCCTCAGGCATCCCGCGGCACCACGAGCCGGACGACCCAGCGGCCGCCGTCGCGGCGCCCGAACTCCACGACGCCGCCGACCTGCAGCGCCTCGAAGGCGGCCAGGCGCAGCCCCATCCCGGTCGTCGGCGCACCCGCGCGCGTGGCGCCGCCGGCGGGCACCCCGTCGTTGGCCACCTCG
>CAZRLR010000200.1:0-8431 GCA_964600395.1 uncultured Conexibacter sp. | reverse complement strand
GTCGCGCGCGCCTCGTCGACGCCGAGGCGGGCGCCGTGCTTGCCCGCCAGCGCCGCGAGCTCGGCCAGCGGCGCCACGTCGCCGTCCATCGAGAACACCGAGTCGGTGACGATGACCGCCGGGCGCCCCTCGTGCTGGGCCAGCAGCCACGCCAGGTGCTCCGTGTCGCAGTGGTCGTAGACGACGGTCTGCGCCTTGGCCAGGCGGCAGCCGTCGATGATCGAGGCGTGGTTCAGCGCGTCGGAGAAGACGACGGTGTCGGGCCCGCCGAGGGCGGCGAGCGCCCCGATGACGCCGATGTTCGCCAGGTACCCCGACCCGAACAGCACGGCGCGCTCGGTGCCCTTGAACGCGGCCAGGCGCTCCTCCAGGCGACGATGGATCGTCATCGTCCCGGAGACCAGGCGCGACCCGCCCGCGCCCGCGCCCCAGCGCATCGCGGCGTCCGCCGCGGCCTCGCGCACGGCCTGGTGGTCGGCGAGGCCGAGGTAGTTGTTCGAGCAGAGCAGCAGGACGGGCTTGCCGTCCAGGACGACCTTGGGCCCCTGCGGGCCGGAGATCAGGCGCAGGCGCCGGCGCAGCCCGCGCTCGTCGAGCTCCGCCAGCCGTTGCTCGAGGTCGTCCACGGCGGCTTACAGGCCGTGGGGGAGGCCGCTGGCCGCGAGCTCCTCGTCCTTCGGTTTCGGCCAGCGGTTCACCGCCCCGTCCGGTCGCGGCGGGATGACCTTCTCGCGCTTGGCGAAGCGCAGCTGCGAGGCCGGATCCCAGAGCTTGATCTCCAGGCCGGCCGCCTCGGCCTCCGCGCGGGTGTCGACGTACGTCTCGATGACGTCGGGCGTCTCGCCCGCAAGCCAGCCGGAGCGGTTGTCCGGCCGCGGGTTGGAGCCGTTATCCTCGTGCCGGGCGATGTTCAGGCCGAGGTCCTCGAACATCTTGCGGTCCTGCTCGGGCGTGTTGCCGAGCGTCGTGAGGAAGTTGCCCATCATCACGCCGTTGAGGCCGGCCTTGACCGCGAGCGGCTGCAGGTCGCCGATGTTCTCCACCCGGCCGCCGCAGAGGCGAAAGAGCGCCTCCGGGATGACGAGGCGGAAGATCGCGATCCACTTGACCGCCTCCATCGGGTCCAGGTACTCGCGGTCGCCGAACTTCGTGCCCGGGCGCGGGTTCAGGAGGTTGATCGGGACGGACGTCGGGTTGATGGACGCGAGCTCGAAGGCCATCTCCACCCGCTGCTCGTCGGACTCGCCGAGGTTCAGGATGCCGCCGACGCACGTCTCGAGCCCGGCTTCGCGGACCGCGTCGATCGTCCGCAGGCGCCCCTCGTAGCGGACGGTCGTGGAGACCTCGGGGTAGTAGGACTCGGCGGTCTCCACGTTGTGGTGCACCCGCTGGATCCCGGCCTCCTTCAGCTGCTTGGCGCGGTCGATGGACATGTGCCCGACCGACGCGCAGCGCTTGAGGTTCGTGTGCTCGGCGACGAGGCGGGCGCCGTCGAGGATCTTCTGGAAGTCGCGCTTGGTCAGACCCTGACCCTGGGTGACCATGCAGAAGCGGTGCGCGCCGGCGGCCTCGGCGGCCTTGGCGTGCTCGAGGATCTGCTCGGGCTCCATCATCGCGTGCATCGGCGTCTCGGACTCCGCGAAGCGCGACTGCGCGCAGAAGCCGCAGTCCTGGGCGCAGCCGCCGGACTTGGCGTTCACGAGCGAACAGAGGTCCGTCGCGTCCCCGAACGTCGCCACGCGCGCGTCCCACGCCCGCTGCACGAGGGCCTCGATGGCCTTGGGATCGGTCAGCCTGCCCAGGGCCAGCGCTTCTTCACGGGTGATCAACGACGGCATCCGCGAAGAGTAGGCGCGAATGCGGACACAGCGTCGTCCGGTCGCGCCTGCGACCGCCCTTTCGGGGGGCCTCGCACCGCCGTGGACGGGATGGCGGGCGTGCCGTCTGGACGCACGCACCAGAAATGGGGATTGTGGCGGCGGTCGGGTATGACTAGCCTCGACGCATTCGATCGCGACGCTCACCCGCAGTCCTCGGGCTCGCAGAGCCGACCGATCCCCCCGCGATGCCCGGCGAGACCCACCCCACCCCGAACCGTGCCGTGTCCGTCGTCCTGTGCGACGACACGCCCGCGTTCCGCCATCTCATGCGGTCCGTGCTCGGGGAGCACAGCGGGATCGAGGTGATCGGCGAGGCCTCCGACGGCGTCGAGGTCGTCCAGGTCGTCCGCGACCTGCGCCCGGACGTCGTCCTGCTGGACCTCGCGATGCCCTACGCGGACGGCCTGACGGCGACGCCCGAGATCGTGCGCAACTCGCCGGGCACCCGCGTCATCGGGCTCTCGGCGTTCGGATCGGACGGGATCGCGGAGCAGATGCTCGCGGCCGGCGCCAGCGCCTACCTCGAGAAGGGCGCGGACCTGGACGTCATCACGCAGACCGTGCTCGACGTCGCACGCGCCGCCGCCTAGGTCCGCTCACGCCGTCCAGCGCGCCACGAGCGGCGCGTGGTCGGACGGCTTGGTGCCCTTGCGGAAGTCGCGTTCGATGTGGACGTCCGTCAGCGCGGCGGCGATCGTCTCGCTGGCGAGGATGAGGTCGATCCGCAGCCCGAGCCCCTTGTGGAAGTGGCCGGCGCGGTAGTCCCACCAGGTGAACTGCTGCGCCGGCTCCGGATGCACGACGCGGTAGGCGTCCTGCAGGCCGCCGGCGTGCGCGACCTGCGCGAGGGCGCCACGCTCCTCCTCGGTCACGTGCGTCGAGCCGGTGAACGCGGCCGGGTCGTAGACGTCGGTGTCGGTCGGGCAGACGTTCATGTCCCCGGCGATGACGGTCGGCCGCCCGTCCGCCCGCAACTGCGCCGCGCGCGTGGCCATCGCCTCGAGGAACGCGAGTTTCTCGGCGAACGGCTCGGTGCCGACGGCCTGGCCGTTGACGACGTAGACGCTGGCGACCCGCACGCCGCCGACGGTCGCCTCGACCCACCGCGCCTGGTCGGCCTGCGCCTCGCCCGGCAGCCCGCAGACCACGTCGTCGATCGCGAGGCCGGCCTTGGCGAGCACCGCCACGCCGGCCCAGCGCCCCCCGGAGTGCTGGGCCGCCGCGTACCCGGCCGCCCGCAGCTCCTCCTCCGGGAAGGCCTCGGGGGCGCACTTGGTCTCCTGCAGGCAGACGACGTCCGGCGCGTGCTGCTCGAGGAACTCGAGCACGCGGGGCAGGCGGGCCTTGAGCGAGTTGACGTTCCACGTGACGAGCTGCACGGACAGCAGTGTGGCGAAGACGTCCTAGGCTCGTCCGATGACCACCGCCGCGCGCCTTGCGTCCCTGCCCCTGCCGCCGAAGCTCAAGCAGCTCGTGCCCGAGCAGGGCCCCGTCGTCTCCGTCGTGCGCCTGCACGGGGTGATCAGCGCGACCGGCTCGCCGCTCGCGCGCGGGGTCATCAACCTCGCGGCCGTCGAGGAGGCCCTGACGGAGGCGTTCACGCGCAAGGGAACCGTCGCCGTGGCCCTGGCGATCAACTCGCCCGGCGGGTCGCCGACGCAGTCCGCGCTCGTCGGCGACCGCATCCGCGGCCTGGCCGCCGAGCACGGGTTGCCGGTGCTCGCCTTCTGCGAGGACCTCGCGGCCTCGGGCGGCTACTGGCTCGCGTGCGCCGCCGACGAGATCGTCGCGCACCCGACGTCGCTCGTCGGCTCGATCGGCGTCGTCAGCGGCGGCTTCGGCCTGGACGGCCTCATCGAGCGCCTCGGCGTCCAGCGGCGCCTGCACACGGCCGGGGAGAGCAAGGCCCGGCTGGACCCGTTCCTCCCCGAGAAGCAGGAGGACGTCGCCTGGCTGCGCGGGATGCAGGACGAGCTGCACGACATGTTCGCCGACTGGGTGCGCACGCGGCGCGGCGCCCGCCTGAACCCCGTCGAGGAGCTCTTCGGCGGCGAGGTCTGGACGGGCGCGCGGGCGCTGGAGCTCGGGCTCGTCGACGCGGTCGGGACCCTGCGGGGGACGCTCGCCGAGCGCTACCCCGAGGCCGAGATCGTCGGCCTGCAGGCCAAGCCGTCGCTCCTCGCGCGCCTGGGCGTGGGGCGCCCCGGCGCCTCGCTCCGCGGCCCGGACGCGGCCGGCGCCCTCGTCGAGGTGCTCGAGCAGCGGGCGGCCTGGGCGCGCTTCGGCCTCTAAGAGGCCCGGAAGACCTCGGGGAAGCCGTCGCGCCACGTGCGGTGCGGCGGCGACCAGCCGAACGTCTGCCCGAAGCGCCCGTTGCTGTTGCCCCGCAGCGTCGTGGCGAAGTGGACGGCGTGGGGGCCGGCGGCGACGCGGGCCACGAGCGCCGGCACCCGCAGCGGCGGCTTGGCCCCGAGCAGCCCGGCCATGACCGGCAGCCACTCGTGCATCGGTGCGGGCTCGTCGTCGCAGACGTTGAAGACGCCGGGACGGCCGCCGTCCAGGGCGAGCGCCGTCGCCGCGGCGGCGTCGTCGATGTGCACGAACGAGGAGATCCCGGTGCCGCGGCCGGCGATCGGGAAGCGCCGGCGCCGGATCTCGCCGGCCACCCCGCCGTCGGGCGCGTACTGCGTCCCCGGACCGTAGAAGAAGCCGTAGCGCAGGACGACGCCCTCCACGCCGTCCGTCGACAGCACCGCGTCCTCCATCGCCTTCGTCGCGCGCACCGCCGGGGCGAACGCCTTCGGCGCGTCGAGGTAGACGGGCGCGTCCTCGTCGTGGACCGGTGGCCCGACCGGTGCGGTGAGGAACGAGATCGACTGGCAGACGACGCGTCGAACACCCGCGTCCCGGGCCGCCGCCATGAGGTGCGGCGTCGCCTCCGCACGGAGGCGGCTCGTCGGGGCCATCGCTGCTTCGTACTTGCGCAGGTCCAGGACCGCCGGGATCGCGGTGAGCTGGTGGACGAGGACCTCGGGCGCCGCGGCGGCGACCGCCGCGCGGACGGAGGCCGCGTCGAAGACGTCGCACACGTGCGCCTCCACGCCGCCGGCCGACAGCTGCGCGGCGCGCTCGGCCGACCGCGCGAGCGCCGAGACCTCGTGCCCGTCGGCGAGCAGGCGCGCCACGAGCGGGCGGCCGATCGCCCCGGTGGCCCCGGCGACGAGGACCCTCATGCCGTCACCCGGGGGGTGGCGGCGACCGTCGGGTGGTCGGGGGGCGGGGCCGTCCCGCGCTCGCGGTTCAGGCGCCACAGCAGGGCCAGGCCCGCGGTCAGGGCGGCCAGTGAGATCGCGTCGAAGACCCCGACCCAGCGCGGGTCCGCCTCGCCCAGGTCGGCCAGGTGGTTGGCCGCGTGCAGACCGGTCTGCAGGGCGGCGAAGAGCAGCAGGGCCCCGGCCGCGCCGGCCGCGGCGCCGCGCTCACGGCGTGCCCGCAACCCGGTGAGCAGCAGCGCGGCCCCGAGGGCCAGCGACCACGTCGCCGCGTCGCGGGTGTAGTGGTCGTTGCGGGCGCCGAACGGGCCGATGGCGTCGAAGAAGGTCCCGGGGCTCGTGAGCATCCAGGCGCCCTGGGCCAGCTGCAGCGCGCCGTACGTCAGGAGGCCGAGGGGGACGAGGTCGTCGCGGTCCATGACCGGGACCGTAGACGGCAGACCGGTCCCCTGGGAAGATCCAATCCGATGCCTGTCGAGGGGTCCAAAGGGGACGCGGGGCCGGAGCTGCTGCTGCGGCCGCCGGTCCGCGGGGCGGGGCCCCTCGCCGGGCAGGTCGAGGCGACGCTGCGCGACGCGATCCGCGCCGGCCGACTGCGCCCGGGGGGTCGCCTGCCGCCGTCCCGGACGCTCGCGCAGGACCTCGGCGTCTCCCGACGGCTCGTCGTCGGCGCCTACGAGCAGCTCGTGGCCGAAGGCTGGCTGGAGGGACGGGTCGGGGCCGGCACCTTCGTCCGCGGCTCGCTGCCGTCCGTGGTCGCCCCGCCCGCCCGCCCGGACCGGCGGACCGCCCGCCCGACGGCCCCGGCCGACGCGCACCGGCCGGTCGCGCTGGACTTCTTCCCCGGCCATCCCGACCTCTCGGCCTTCCCGCGCGCCGCGTGGGCGCGCGTCACGCGCGACGCGCTGCGGGAGCTGCCGGACGCGGCCTTCGGGTACGGCGATCCGCGGGGCCTGTGGGAGCTGCGCGAGGCGTTGAGCGTCCTCCTGGCCCGCACCCGCGGCGTCGTCTGCCGGCCGGGGCAGATCGTCGTCTGCCAGGGCGTGGTCCAGGGGCTGCGGCTGCTGGCGCACGCGCTGGCCGGCGAGGCCGACGGGGCCCGGGCCGTGCGGATCGCCGTCGAGGACCCGTACCTGCGCGAGCACCTGGACGTCCTGCAGGCCGCCGGCGCCGACCTCGTCCCGGTGCCCGTCGACGACCACGGGGTGCGGGACGACGCGGTGGCGCGGGCCGGGGTCGACGCCGTGCTGCTCACGCCGGCCCACCAGTGCCCGAGCGGGGTCGTCCTCGGGGCCGCCCGCCGCGCCGCCCTGGCCGGCTGGGCCCGGCGGGAGGGCACGCTGCTCGTCGAGGACGACTACGACGCGGAGTACCGCTACGACCGGGCGCCCGTCGCCGCGCTGCAGGGGCTCGCGCCCGACCACGTCGCCTACCTGGGGTCGGTGAGCAAGACGCTGGCACCGGCGCTGCGCCTGGCCTGGCTCGTCGTGCCCGAGGGGCGCCTGGCGGCCGTCGTGGCGGCCAAGCGGTACGCGGACGCCGGCTCGCCGGTGCTCGAGCAGGCGGCGCTGGCGCGCTTCATCGCCGGCGGCGGCTACGACCGGCACGTCCGGGCGGCGCGCCGCCGCCAGCGCGAGCGTCGCGACGCGCTCGTCGACGCGGTCGCCCGCCGGCTCCCGGAGGCCACCGTGGAGGGTGTCGCGGCCGGGCTGCAGGCCGTCGTCCGGCTGCCGGAGGACGTGGACGCCGCCGCCGTGCAGGCGGCGGCGCTGGCCCGGGGCGTCCGGGTCTACCCGCTGTCGGCCTTCCGCGCGGACCCGCCGCCGCGGACCCATGCGTTCGTCATGGGCTACGGCGCGCTGGCGCCGCCGGCGATCGAGACCGGCGTGCGCCTGCTGGCCGAGGCCCTCGTGGACGTCAGCGCTTCCCGAGGACCTTCACGCGCCGCTCGAGCATCGGCTGAAAGCGGTCGCATCGTCCTCAGTGGAGGCTCGGGCCGGATAGACCGGCCTGACGCTCGTCTGACCTCCGCGTCGGCGGCCGGACCGTGCTCCGCGGAGTTCTGAGCCGGTTAGACCGGCTCAGGACTCCCTCGGCCCGCGCCGGCGCGCCCGGGCCTCCCGATCCTGGCGCTACCTACCGGACCAGCGCGGTGCGCGCTTCTCGGCGAAGGCCGACACGCCCTCGCGGAAGTCGTCGCTGACGAAGCACGCCTCGCGCAGCGCGATGAGCTCGGCCGCGACGTCCGGCGTCACGTCCCCCTCGGCGCGCAGCAGCGCCCGCAGGACCTGCTTGTTGCCGCGGACGCTCAGCGGGGCGTTGCCGGCGAGCGTCGTGGCCCAGTCCAGGGCCGTGGCCTCCAGGTCGGCGGCGTCCACCACCTCGTTGACGAGCCCCCAGGCGTGCGCCCGCGGCGCGTCGATGTAGCGGCCGAGGAGGAAGAGCTCGTTCGTCCGCGGCAGGCCGATCGCGTCGAGGAAGCGCCGCAGGCCCGTGTGGGAGTAGACGAGGCCGAGCTTCGCCGGCGGCATGCCGAGCTTGATGTCGTCCGCCGCGATCCGCAGGTCGCAGCCGAGCGCGAGCTCCAGCCCGCCGCCGATCGTGTGGCCCGTGAGCGCGGCCACGACCGGCAGGTCGCAGGCGTCCAGGGCGGCCAGCGCGCTGGCGAAGGGGTGGGCGACGAGCTTCTCGGCCTCCTGCGGGAAGACGTCGGCGGGGATGTCGCCGATGTCGTAGCCCGAGGAGAACATGCCGTCCTCGCCGGTGAGGACGAGCGCCCGCACGCCGTCGTCCGCCGCGGCCGCGGTCACCTCGGCTGCGATCGCGTCGAGGATCGCGTGGTCCAGCGCGTTGCGCTTGACGGGGTTGGAGATGGTCAGGCGGCGGATGCCCTCGCCCGGCTCGTCGACCTTCAGCTGTCCGGCCATGGCCGGACCGTAGTCACTCCAGCACGACGAGGACGTCCCCCTCGCTCACCGCCTGGCCCTCCTCGCAGAGGATCTCCACGACGGTGCCCGCGTCCTCGGCCTCGACGGGCATCTCCATCTTCATCGACTCGAGGATGACGACGGCGTCGCCCTCGGCGACCGTGTCCCCGACCTTGCACTGCACCTTCCACACCGTGCCGGTGATGTGGGCTTCCACCTGGGACATCGCGACCTCCCTGACGTCGGAACCGGACCTGCGGGCGCTGCGGCTGCGACGATAGCCGCGCCCATGGACGCCACCTCCGACGTCATCGTCATCGTCACCGCCTACAACGAGGGCGACCGCCTGGCC
>CAZRLR010000199.1:7782-8432 GCA_964600395.1 uncultured Conexibacter sp. | reverse complement strand
GCTCGGTGGCGCGCAGGTCGGCGAAGGGGACGATGTAGCGCGTGGCGACCGGGCGGTCGGTGAGCGCGGGCAGCAGCTCGTCGATTGTGCCCCCGTAGCTGCTGAAGGCGAACAGCTGCCCGGGCGCGATCCAGGCGCGCGAGCGCGCCGCCGGCGTGCGGTCCAGCGCCGCCGCCTGCCGCTCCAGGGCGCCGGGGACCGTGAACGCGAGCTGGCGCTCGACCGCGCGGCCGGTCACCAGCGGCCACGCCGCGACGACGGCGAGCAGGCCGCCGAGCGCGGCGGCCACCGTGAAGCGCCGGCCGCGCAGCGACGCCAGCCCGTACCCGGCGAGCACCGCGAGGCCGAGCGCGACGAGCGGCCCCGCCTTGTAGGTCGTGCGCAGGAAGCGCACGCCCTCGACGTGGTTGTAGACGAAGGTCAGCCCCTTGCGCAGCGGCGTCCCCTCCGGCCAGCCGGCGGCCATGACGAGCAGCCCCGCGAACACCAGCAGCGCGAAGAACGGGACGTAGGCGTGCACCCGCGTGCGCCCCAGCGACACGAGCACGAGGGCCGGCACCAGCAGCGAGGCGAGCACCACCGGGGTGCCGAACAGCAGCACCCCCTGCCCGGCGAACGGCATGAGCGTGCCGCCGAAGCCGACGCCGACG
>CAZRLR010000199.1:0-7772 GCA_964600395.1 uncultured Conexibacter sp. | reverse complement strand
ACGTCCAGAAGCCCATGAGCCGCAGCACCTCCGGCAGCGAGGACGTCCCCCAGATGGTCCCGGGCTGCTCGGTGAAGGGGAGGAAGTCCAGCCCGTGGCTCGCATGGACGGCCAGCGGCACCACCCACCAGGCGTTCGCCAGGCCGAGGCAGAGCCCGGTCCGCCACGCCCACGGCCACAGCACCCCCCGGCGCGGCAGGCCGCCCCAGGCCAGCTCGTAGACCACCAGCAGCGCGGGCGCGAGCAGCACCCAGCCGGTGACCGCCGCGTTGACCCCGCCGCCGGTGAGCGCGAGCACGATCGCCGCGGTGGCCGGCCAGCGCCAGCCGCGCGGGTCGCGCAGGCCGCGGTGCACGCAGACGAGCATCCAGGGCAGCGCGGCGTAGGCGAGCAGCGCGATGCTCGTGCGGTTGGCGTACACCGTCGTGTACGGGTTGACGACGTACAGCAGCGCCGCCGCCGTCGCCGCGCGCGGCTCGCCGCCGAGCGTGCGCACGAGCCGCAGCACGCCGAGCGCCGCGACCGCCAGCAGCGTCCCGAGCCAGAGCCGGTGCACGACCCAGACCGGCAGCCCGAGCGTGTCCCCGGCCCAGAACCACGGCGCCATCGGCAGCAGGTAGCCGTTGTACTGCCCGCCCCACACGTGGCCGAGGTCCGCCGTCGGCGACCAGACGCTGACGACGTCGTGCAGGAAGCGCTGGGGGTCGACGTAGAGCGCGAGCTTCGTGTCGGCGATCGTCTCGCCCGGCCGCTGCAGGAGGGCCAGCGCGAAGGCCGCGAGGACGAGCAGCGGCACCACGAGACCGCCCTCGCGCAGGCGAGGACGCAGGGGTGTCGCCGCGCCACGGCGTGGTGGGGAGCCGAGGGCGGCCATGCAGCGCCACAGAGTACGCTGGCGCGTCGATGCGCCACCTCGTCCCGCGCCTGCTGCTGTTGGGCGGCCCTGTCGTCCTGGCGTTCTTCTCGGGTGGGTTCGGCGAGCAGGCGCTCGTCGTCGCGCTGGCGGTGGCCGCCGCGGGCCTCGTCTGGATCGCGGCGACGGCCGACCCGCGGGGCCTGCTGCCCGCCGCCCCCGCCGCCCGCTTCGCGCTGGTCGCCTTCGCGCTCTTCGTCCTGTGGATCGTCCTGTCGACGACGTGGGCGCCGCTGCCGACGCGGGCCCGGGTGGACGCCGAGCGGGCCGGGCTCTACCTCACCGCGCTCGTCGGCGGGACGCTCGTGTGGCGCAGCCGCGCCGCCGCCTGGGCCGTCGAGCCGGCCGTCGCCGCCGGCGCGACGCTCGTGACGGTCTACGGGCTCGCCGGGCGGCTGCTGCCGGACCTCGTCGTCCAGCACCCGTCGGTGAGCGCCGGCGGCCGCCTGGACCAGCCGCTGACGTACTGGAACGCGCAGGGCGCCCTCGCGGCGCTCGGCTTCGTCCTCTGCGCCCGCCTGGCCGGCTCCGGCGACCGGCCGACCCCGCTGCGGGCGGCGGCGGCGGCCGCGGGGGTCCCGCTCGTCGCGGGCGTCGCGCTGAGCTACTCCCGCGGGGCGATCGTCGCGCTCGTCGCGGGGCTCGTCGTCCTCGTCGTGCTCGCCCCGACCTGGACGCAGCTGCGTGGCGCCGCCATCAGCCTGGAGGCCGGCGTCGTCGGGGCGCTCGCGTGCGCGGTCCTGCCCGCGGTGCGCACGTTGGACGGCAGCGACGCGACCCGCCGCTGGCAGGGGGCGCTCGCGCTCGTCCTCCTGCTCGGCGCGATGGCCGGCGCGGCCGCCCTGGTGACCTGGGCGGCCCGCGCGGAGGGCCAGGGCACCACCCGCCTCGGGCGCCTGCCGCTGCCGGCGTGGTCGGGGGTGGCCGCGTTCGTCGCCGTCTGCCTGCTCGTGCTCGTGCCCGTGCTCATCGGTCGCGGCGGGGACGGGCCGCAGTTCGGCGCCACGAGCCAGCGCCTGCAGACGGCGTCCTCCAACCGCTACGCCTACTGGAAGGCGGCCCTGCAGACGTTCGCCGACCACCCCGTCGCGGGCGTCGGGACGGGTGGCTACGCCGTGCAGTGGCTGCAGCGCCGCAAGATCGAGGACCGCGTGCGGGACGCCCATTCGCTCGAGCTCGAGACGCTGGCCGAGCTCGGCCTCGTCGGTGCGCTGCTGCTGGCGGGGGCGTTCGGCGGCGTGGCGGTCGCGGCGCGGCGCCTGCAGGGCGCCGACCCCGCCCTGGCGGCCGGGCTCGTGTCGGGGCTGACGGTCTGGGGCGTCCACAGCGCCGTGGACTGGGACTGGGAGATGCCCGCCCTGACGCTGCTGGCGCTCACCCTGACGTCGGTCCTGCTGGCGCAGGCACCGCCACGGCGGGTGCCGGGACCGCGGGCGCCGCGGCCGGTACGGCCGGTCGACGCCGGTGCACCCGTCGCAGCAGCGGCTGCTCCAGCGCGTACCAGCTGATCGCCGCGCAGAGCGCGCCGCCGGCCAGCGCGCCGGCCGGCCACCAGAGGTAGGGATGCAGGACGACGCGATCCCCCCACCCCCACGCCGCCAGGCGGTTCAGGACGGCGTCGTGCCAGAGGTAGATGCCGTAGGAGACCGTCCCCAGCCACACGAGCGGCGTGACGGCCAGCGCGCGCCGCAGCGGCCCGCGGCGCGGGTCGCCGATGACGGCCGGGGCGAAGAGGCAGAGGCCGACGACCGCGTAGAGGCCGTGCAGCGCCAGGTACTGCACGCCGCTCATCGGGGCGAGGAAGCGCCCGTCGATGCCCAGGCCGGTGGCGGCCACGACGTAGGCGACGGCGGCCAGCAGCCAGGCCAGGCCGGGGCGCGCGGCGACGAGCGCCCAGACGCGGCCCGGGGTGGCCTGCAGCTCCCCGCGGTGGACGCTGAGCACCGCGAGCGCCATGCCGAGGGCGAACTCGTCCAGGTGCGCCGGCAGCGAGATGAGCCACGGCGTGACGACGACGCGGGCGTGGTCCTCCTGCAGGGCCAGGACGACGACCTTCCAGGCGACGGAGAACGCGGCGAGCGCCGCGAGGGCCAGGAGCTCGGCCCGGAGCGGCGAGCCCCCGCCGGCGCGGGTCCGGGCGCGCTCGGCGACGCCCCGCAGCCCGGCCGCCCAGACCGGCAGGAAGGCGTAGAAGGTGATCTCGACGCAGAGCGACCACGCCTGCGTGAGGCCGAAGCCGATCGTCGACTCGTCGTAGATCTGCCCGAAGAGGTAGTAGCGCAGCGAGCCGGTGTTCAGGCCGACGCCGGGGATCGGCGTGGCCAGGGCGATGACGGTGAGGGCCAGCCAGTAGGCGGGGACGATGCGGGCCAGGCGGCGCAGGGCGTACGACCCGGTGCGCGGGGGCGCGACGCCGAGCAGGTGGGCGGCCGCGTACGGGCGGTACAGGAGGAAGCCGCTGATGACGAAGAAGACCGAGACGCCGACCTCCAGCCGGGCGGCGAGCTGCGCCGCGAGGCCCGGGCCGCCGTAGGCGCCGGCGAAGAAGGCGGCGTGCGTCCCGAGGATGGCGAGCGCGGCCAGCGCCCGCAGCGGGTCGACGAGCGGGAAGCGCGGGCGCCCGCCCGTGGCCGCACCGTCCGCCGCGGGGGCGCCGGATAGGCTCTGCGGCGTGCTGGCCCGGGGCATGCGCTCATTCTGGCGAAGCCTCGCCGCCGTCGTCGCCGTCGCCCTCGCGATCCGCGTCGTCGTGTACGTCCTCGTCGGTCGCGACACCGGCGGCCTGGGCGACTTCCAGTTCTACCACCAGCAGGCGAACCTGCTCGCGGACGGCCGCGGCTGGCTCGAGCCCTTCGACCACGCCTTCGGCGTGGACCACCCTTCGGCGGGCCATCCGCCGCTGTGGCCGCTCGCCCTGGCGGTCCCGTCGCGGCTGGGGCTCACCTCGGTCGACGCGCACCGCGTCTTCGGCCTGTTGCTGGGCTGCGTCGTCGTCGTGCTCCTCGCGCTCGTGGCGCGGCGCCTGGCGGGCGACCGCGCCGGCCTGGCCGCCGCCGCGCTCGGTGCGGTCTACCCCGTGCTCGTCGGGGCCGACGGGTCCCTGCTGAGCGAGACGCTCTACGGGGTCTTCGTGCTCGGCGTCCTGCTCGCGGGCCTCGAGCTGCACGCCCGTCCGCGCGCCGCGCCGGCCGTCGCGCTGGGCGTCCTCGGCGGCCTGGCGGCGCTCACGCGCGGCGAGGGCGTGCTGCTGGCGCTCTGCGTCGGGGCGGGGGCGCTGCTGGCCGCGTCCGGCCCCCCGCGTCCGCGCCTCACGCTCATGGGCGTTCTGACCGCCGCGTGCGTGCTGACGATCGCCCCGTGGACCGTGCGCAACCTCGTCGTCCTGGACCAGGCCGTCCCGATCTCGACGAACGACTCCACCGTGCTGGCGGGCGCGAACTGCCGGCCCGCGTACTCGGGCGCGAACATGGGCTCGTGGGACCTCGGCTGCATCGACGTGCCGCCGCGGCCCTACCGCTCGGAGGTGGCGCTGGCCGACGGGTGGCGCCAGGACGGTCTGCGCTACGCGCGTGACCACGCCGGGCGCCTGGTGACGGTCGTCGTCCCGATCCGGATCCTGCGCACGTTCGACCTCTGGCAGCCCCGGCGCCAGACCCTGTTCGCCGAGGGGCAGGACCGGCGCGTCGCCGAGGCCGGCGTCGTCGCGTGGTTCCTCCTGGCTCCGCTCGCGCTGTGGGGGCTCGTCCTCCTGCGCCGGCGCGGGCAGCCGGTCCTCGTGCTCGCCGCGGTGCCGGTCGCGATCGTCCTGACGAGCGCGATCGGCTACGGCATCCCGCGCTTCCGCTACCCGGTCGACCTCGTCGCGGTGATCGCCGCCGGGTGCGCGCTCGCGCTCTGGCGCGAGGGCCGCACGCCGGAGGCCACCGCCGTGGACGCCGGCGCGGCGCCGGCCACCGGACCGGTCGCAGGGCACCCGGCGTGACCGCGCGCGCCGAGCGGATCGCGCTGGGCCTCGTCCTCCTGCTCGCGCTCGTGCTCCGCGTCGTCTACGTGCGGACCGTCGGCGACCACCCGCTGCTCGGGGACGGCCTGGAGTTCCACCGGCTGGCGAACCTCGTCGCCGACGGCAAGGGCTGGGTCGACCCGCTGCCGGCGACGCCAGGACCGCCGACCGCGACGGCCGACAAGCCGCCGCTCTACACGCTGACGCTCACCGCGCTGTCGCTCGTCGGGCTGCGTTCGCCCCAGCAGCACCACCTCTCGGGCGTGGCGACCGGCGTGGCCTGCGTCTTCGTCGTGGCGGTCCTGGCGCGCGAGGTCACCGGCCGTCGCGCGGCCGGGGTGACGGCGGGCCTGCTGTGCGCGGTGTACCCGCCGCTGATCATGGCCGACGGCTCGCTGCGGTCCGAGTCGCTCTTCGCGCTGCTCGTCGCCTGCGCGCTGCTGGCCTGCGTGCGCTATCGCCGGGCCCCCGGCGTGCGCGCGGCGGTGGTGCTCGGCGTGACGATCGCGCTGGCGGCGCTGACGCGCGGCGAGGGGCTGCTGCTCGCGCCGCTCCTCGGCCTCGGGTTGTGGCGCTGGCGGCCGGACGGGGCCACCGGCCGGCATGCGGTGGTCGCCGCCTCGGTCCTCGTGCTCGTCCTCGCGCCGTGGCTCGTGCGCTGCTGGGTCGTCTTCGACCAGCCCGTGCTGATCTCGACGAACACCGGCGGGCTGATCGCCGGCGCCAACTGCGACGAGACCTACCACGGGGACCTGATCGGGCAGTGGTCCTACCGCTGCGCGAAGGTCAGGACGACCGAGCGCAACGAGGCGAAGGTCGCCGACATGGCCCGCGCGCGCGGCGTGCGGTACGCCCGCGACCACGCCGGGCGCCTGCCCGCCGTGCTGACCGTCCGCCTTGCGCGCACGTTCGAGCTCTGGCACCCGCGACGGCAGGCCCTCGAGCAGGCGTTCTACGAGGGCCGGGACCTGCGGACGGCCAAGGCCGCCTTCTGGTGCTTCTACCTCGCCGTGGCGCTCGCGGCGGTCACGCTGCTCACGCGCAGCGTCCCGCGGGTCCACGCGGCGGTGCTGCTGGCCCCCGTCGTCGTCGTGACGGTCGTGACGCTGACGGCCTACGGGTGGACGCGCCTGCGCGTGGGCGCCGAGCCGGGGCTGGTCGTGCTCGCGGCGATCGGCCTGCTCGCGCTCGCCGACCGCGTCCGGGCGCGGGCCGGGGCGGGCCGGGCCGGCGGCCCCGTCACCCCAGCGGGTTGAGGACGGCGGCCCGCCGCCGGGCCGCGGCGGCCAGCGGCCGTTCGCCCGTCGCGTCGGCCGCCAGCGCGAGCGCCGTCCAGGCGGAGATGTCCTGGGCCTGACGCTCGGTCGCGTCGCGCGCCCGCGTGCGGGCGAGCTCGGGGTGCCCGGAGACGAGCATGGAGCGCGCCCCGGCGACCCAGGCGTCCGGGTCGTCGCAGTCCGCGCGCAGCCGCCGGGCCGCGGCCGCGGCCACGGCGTCCGACGGGGCGTCCGGCCGCGTGAGGTAGACGCCGACGCTGTAGACGTCGTGGCGGGCGTCCGCGCAGCGCTCGGTGTCGCGCACGCGCACCACCGCGAACGCCAGCAGGCCCACGGCGAGGACGAGGAGCAGGGCACGGAGCGCCACGGCCCAGACCTTACGCGCCGGGGCGCCGGACGAGCACGAGGTAGGCCCCGGTGCGCAGCGAGAACCGGTAGTGGGCGGCGACGTAGGCGTCCAGCAGCGTTGCGCCGCGCTCGCGGCCGGAGGCGTTGGGCTCCCGCCGCCGCGCGGCCGGGGCCAGCCAGCGCACGACGACCGGGGTCCGGGTCCGCTGCAGGTCGTCGATCATCTCGCGCTGCACGCGGGCCGTCGTCACGAGACCGGGCTGCATGACGTCGTAGCGCGTCGGGTTCGGGCGGTCCAGGACGACGTTCAGCAGCGGGTTGCCGACGGTCACGCGGTCGGTGCGCGGCGGCAGGACGAGCAGCGGCGCGCGCGTGCCGCCGAGCCCGTCGCGCAGCGTCGTGAGCGCGGCCGCCTCGGCGGCGGTCGTCCGGACCCCGTCCCCGGCGGGCCCGGGGACGGCGACCGACGCCTCCGGGTGGCGCAGGCGCCCGGCCTGCCGGTCCAGCCCGTGCAGGGTGACGAGGGCCAGCGCGGCGACCGCCGCGACCCGTCCGGCCCGGGACGGCGTCCGGGCGCCCGCCACGCCCAGGCCGAGCGGCACGAGCACCCCGAGCGGGACGAGGTGGAACTCGTCGGCGCGACCGAGGAGGTAGGCGACCGCCGCCAGCACCGGGAGCGCCAGCCACGCCGGCCCGCGACGGAGCAGCGCCCACAGCAGCGCGCCGGCGACGAGCACGAGCGCGATCCGGCCCTCCAGCAGCTTGTTCGGGTCAAGCCCACCGTCGTACGGCGGCGGGAAGGGCAGCCGCTGGTCGCCCTGCAGGCCCAGGAAGCCGACGGTGTCGCGCCACAGGTCACCCGGGGCGAGCACGAGAAACGGCAGCCAGGCCGCCGCGGTGGTGACCGCCGTCGCCGCCAGCAGGCGCGGGCGCGCGGCCCCGTCCGCCCGCCAGGCCGCCGCGACGACGAAGGCCACGCCGAGCTCGGGGCGGAAGGCCCCTGCCGCGCCGGCTAGCACGCCGGCCGTCAGCGTCCGGCGTGGCGCCAGCCAGACCGCCGCCAGGCCGCAGGCCACGGCAAACCGCCCCGGCTGCTGTTGAAAAGTTGTGCGATCCAATGCATCGGCGACAACGATGCGGCGAAATCCCGTAAGCCACTCAACCGGCACGCCCAAGGGGGTCTGCCTCGACGGTGACGGGGACGACGGGGGTGGGGCCTTCGAGGGCTCGA
>CAZRLR010000198.1:0-8446 GCA_964600395.1 uncultured Conexibacter sp. | reverse complement strand
ATGGACAAGGGCCTGTGGCGCTACACCCGGCACCCGAACTACTTCGGCGACGCCTGCGTGTGGTGGGGGCTGTGGCTCGTCGCGCTCACCGCGGGCGGGACGTGGTGGACCTTCGTCGGGCCGCTGGCGATGACCGTCCTGCTCGTGCGCGTCTCGGGCGCGGGGCTGCTGGAGAAGGACATCGGGACGCGGCGCCCGGGCTACAAGGAGTACATCGAGCGGACCTCCGGGTTCGTGCCGCTGCCGCCGCGCAAGCGCGCCTCGTCGTGAGCGCCGAGCGCTTCGCGGACGTCGGGCGCGATGTCCGGCTCTGCTACGAGGAGCTCGGCTCGCCCACGGACCCGCTCGTCCTGCTCGTCATGGGGCTCGGGCTGGACCTCTCGTGGTGGCGCGACGACTTCTGCGCCGACCTCGCCGGGCGCGGCTTCCGGGTCGTGCGCTTCGACAACCGGGACGTCGGGCGCTCGACCGCGCTGCGCGGCCCGGGGGTGTCGGCGCTGGGCTTCCTGCGCCGGCGCGCGGACCCGACGTACACGCTCGGGGACATGGCCGACGACACGGCGGGGCTGATCGCCGCGCTGGAGCCGGTCGGCGGCGGCGCGCACGTCGTCGGGGTGTCGCTCGGGTCGTTCGTCGCCCAGGAGGTCGCGATCCGGCACCCGGCGCTGACGCTCTCGCTGACGTCGATCATGGGCCGGCCGGGGGACGGGCGCACCGGCAAGGTGTCGCGGCGGATGATCCCCGAGTTCCTGCGCTCGGGCCCGCGCGACGCCGACGGCGCGGTCGAGCACCTCGTCAGGACCTTCCACCGGATCGGCTCCAAGCGGCGCACCGCCGAGGACGACGAGGACGTGCGGACGGTCATGCGGCGCTCGCTCGCGCGGGAGGCGGGCGACGGGTCGGGCTCGGGCCGCCAGCTCGCCGCGATCCTCGCCGAGCGCGACCGCACCGCCGACCTCGGGCGCCTGACAATGCCCGCGCTGGTCGTCCACGGGCTGCACGACCGTGTCGTCCTGCCCTCCGGCGGCCGCGCGACGGCAGCCGCGATCCCGGACGCCGAGCTGCTGGAGATCCCGGACATGGGGCACGACCTCGCGCGCTGGACGTGGCCGGCGGTGCTCGACGGGATCGAGCGCGTCGCCCGCCGCGCGGAGGCGGGCGCTCGGGCATCATCGCCCGGGTGATCCGCACCATCGCCTACGGGCCCGGCCCGCAGCAGGACGGGGACCTGCACCTGCCCGACGGGCCCGGCCCGTTCCCGGTCGTCGTCCTCTGGCACGGCGGGGGCTTCGCGGCCGGGTACGGGCGCGGCATGCTCGACCCGTCCGCGCGGGACCTGGCGGCGCGGGGGGTGGCGGCGTGGAACGTCACCTACCGGCGCGAGGGCTCGGGCGGGGGCTGGCCGGCGACCTTCGACGACGCGCGCGACGCCCTGGAGTCGCTCGTCGACGCGGACGCCCCGCTGGACCTCGACGACGTGACCGCCCTCGGCTTCTCGGCCGGGATGCCGGTCGCGCTGCACGCGGCGCGCGTGGCGGACGGGCCGGTGGCCGTGCGGCGCTTCGTGAACCTCGCGGGCGTGGCCTCGCTGGCGCTCGCGGGGTCGAATGCCGACCTGCCGATGGGGCGCGTCCTCGCCGGCGCGGACCTGCGCGCCATCGACCCGATGGCCCTCGTCCCGCTCGGGGTGCCGTCGCTGACGGTGCACGGCGCGGCCGACGAGCTCGTCCCGGTCGCCGTGGGCGAGGCGTGGGCCGCGGCTGCGCAGGACGCCGAGGACCGTGCGCAGCTCGTCGTCGTCCCGGGCGCCGGGCACTTCGACCTGCACCTGCCCGGCGGCGCCGGCTGGACCGCCGTGCTGGACTGGCTCGGTCTGGCCTAACCGCGCTTGGAGAGCAGGTAGTGGCTCACGAGCCACGACTGGCCCTGCTTGTAGCGCCAGATCTCGTCCGTGGAGAGGAGGAAGAGGCGCCAGCCACCGAAGAGGACCTGCGCCTGCTTGCGGGTGCGGCCCTGGGACTGCAGCAGCGCGATCGCCTCCTCCCGGCGGGCGTCGAGCTGCGCGAGCCAGGCGACGAGCGTCTTGGCGTAGTGCGTCCCGTTGACGACCCAGCGGTCCTCGAGCTGCAGGTCGCGCTGGAAGCGGGTCATGAGGTCGTGGGACGGCATCAGGCCGGCGGTGAAGAACCGCTCGGCGGCCCAGGTCGACTCGAAGAGGTAGGGGAGGGTGCGGTGGCTGAAGACGTGGACGAAGAGCTTGCCGTCGTCCTTCAGCCAGGAGGAGATGCGCCGGATGAGCTCCTGCCAGTTGCGCATGTGCTCGAACATCTCGATCGACATCACGCGGTCGAACTCGTGCTCGGCGGGCGCGAAGTCGTTGACGTCGGCGGTGATGATCTCGAGGTTCGTGAAGCCGCGGTCCCGGGCCTGGGCCTCGATCCACTCGCGCTGGCCGTGCGAGTTGGAGACGCCGGTGATGCGGGCGTTCGGGTACTGCTCGGCGAGCCACAGCGAGAGCGAGCCCCAGCCGCAGCCGAGGTCCAGGATGCGCATGCCGTCCTTGACCTGGGCGCGGCGGCAGGTGAGCTCGAGCATCGTCTCCTCGGCCTGCTTCAGCGTCGTCGTCCCCGGCTCCCAGAGGCAGCCGGAGTACTTGCGCCGCGGGCCCAGGACGATGCCGAGGAACTCGGCCGGCAGCTCGTAGTGCTGCTCGTTGGCCTTCTCGGGGACCTCGGCGATCGGGCCGGTCGTCATGCGCTCGAGCAGGACCTTCAGCCGGGCCTCCTGCGCCTCGACGCCGCCGCGCGACTCGTGGCGCTCGCGCCAGTGCGCCCCGTACTTGGAGCCGATCCGCAGGGCGGCGTCGGGGACGATCCCGCGGCCCAGGCTGGCGTCGAGGAGGCGGTAGCGAAGTGCGCTCATGTGGGGGTGATTCGTCCCGGGGACGGTCGGCGGATCATCCGCGGCGCGGCTGCGGGGGGCCGTCGAAGCGGGGGAGGCCATCGTCGCACGGGACCTCCCAGGGGGCCGGCGTCGTGGCGAAGGAGTGGAACTGCACGCGGATCCCGGGGTCGCCGTCCAGCGGCCCGAGGCGGACCGAGACCTCGTCGCCGTCGGGCCACGTGCCGCCGAAGAGGCTCGAGCCGCAGACCCGGCAGAAGACCTTGGCCATGCCCCCGTCGTCCGGGCGGTACGTCGTGAGCAGGTTCTCGCCGTGCGTCAGCGCGAAGCCCTCACGGGGGACGCGGCCCTGGGGGCTGGCGGCGGTCCCAGTGTGCTTGCGGCAGCGGCTGCAGTGGCAGAGGTTGGCCCGCCGGAACGGGGCGGTGACGACGTAGCGCACGCCGCCGCAGAGGCAGCTGCCGTGCAGCGGGTGCGCGGGGGAGGGGCCGGGGGCGTCGGGCATGCGGGCGAGTATCGCTCGGCCGGGGGTGCCCGGCGTCGCCCGGGGTCGTCAGCACTGGCGTGGCACCGCGGTCGCGGTTTCCGCGACCCTCGTGCCATGCCGCAGCGCAGCCGTGTCGGCGGACGCGTGAACAGCACCGTCGGTCCGCGGACGCCGTCGCCGTTTCCGCGCAGGAACGTCGTGGCGACGGCGCAGGTCGTCGCGGCACCGTCTGGGGTATCCCCGCGCACCCCGACCACCCCGCCTCGAACCCTCCACGGCATGCCGGCTCCTGGCCCGACGCCCGCGCGATCGCGGGCGGACAGGAGAACATGATCTCGCTGGCGCAGCTCAAGGCGTCCGGGGTGACGAAGCACTCGGTCGGCCGCGCCGTGCGGGCCGGCCACCTGGTCGCCGAAGGTGGTGGCGTCTACCGGATGAGCGCGGTGCCGCCGTCGCCCCGTGGCCGGTGCTGGGCCGCGCTGCTTCGGGCCGGCCCGGCGGACGTGCTCAGCCACCGCACCGCGGCCGTCCTCTGGGCCCTCGTCAAGGACTGGGGTCGTCTGGTCCACGTGACGAGCCGGCGCCACCGGCGCCACGGACGCGGGACGCGGCTGCACCGCGCCGCGCTGACGTCCGCTGACGTCTGCCGGCGCTCTGGGTTGCGCGTCACGTCGCTCGGGCGCACGCTGCTGGACCTCGCCGCCACCGAGCCCGAGGCGGTGCTCCTCGTCGCCGTGCGCCAGGCACTGACCCTCCACGGGACGCGGACACGATCGATCTTCGCGACGCTGGCGCGCGCCGGGGGCCATCCAGGGCGCGGCCGCCTCGCCCGCGCCCTCGACGTGTTGGCCGCGGACCCGGGCGGCGGTGAGGGACGCGGCCCCCTCGAGGACGCGTTCTGGCTGGCCGTCCAGCCGTACCGCGACCGGCTGCCCACCTACGAGCGCAACATGCCGATTCGCCTCGGGGAGGAGGAGGTGTATACGGGCGACATCGTCTTCGGCGGACCCCGCGTGGTCGTCGAGCTCGACTCGCGCGAGTTCCACGACAACGACCCGTCGTTCGACAGCGACCGCGCGCGCGACCGGCGGCTTGCCGCCGCCGGCTGGATCGTCATCCGCATCACGTTCCGGCAGCTGCGCGGGGACCCGGCCGCGGTGATCGAGGACCTCTTGGCCATCCTGGTGGCTCGGACGTGACGTGGCTCGTCACGCCGGTCGCGGAAACCGCGACCGGCGTGCCATGCCGTCCGCGGCGCGCGTCCGGTGTGGCACCTGGGTCGCGGCCTGCGCGACGCTCGTGCCATGCCGTCGCCGCCCCACTAGCGTGTCCCGCGATGCCGCCCTTCACGTCGCCCCTCGCCGAAGCCCTGGCCCCCGGCCTGCTCGAGCGCTTCGACCGCTACGTCCGCGTCGACACCCAGGCCCAGCGCGACCGCACGCAGTGCCCAAGCACCCCGGGGCAGCTGACGCTCGCGCGGATGCTCGCCGACGAGCTGCTGGCGATCGGGCTCGAGGACGCCGCGGTCGACACCAACGGCTACGTCACCGCGACGCTGCCGGCCTCCGGCGGCGGCCCGGCAGATACCGTCATCGGCCTCGTCTCCCACGTCGACACGAGCCCCGACGCGCCCGGTGCGGGCGTCGTCCCGATCGTCCACCGCGCGTACGACGGCGGGACGATCACGCTGCCCCGCGGCGGCACGAAGCTGGACCCGGCGACCGAGCCGCACCTGGCCTCGCGCGCGGGCCACGACATCGTCACGGCCTCCGGCGACACGCTGCTCGGCGCCGACGACAAGGCCGGCGTCGCGGAGATCATGACCGCCGTGGCGCACCTGCACGCCCACCCCGAGCTGCCGCGCCCGACGATCCGCATCTGCTTCACCCCGGACGAGGAGATCGGTGAGGGCGCGACGCTCTTCGACGTCGCGGCGTTCGGCGCGCGCTGCGCCTACACGATGGACGGCTCATCGCTCGGCGAGATCCAGGACGAGACCTTCTCGGCGCTCGAGGCGACGATCCGGGTCACC
Organism: uncultured Conexibacter sp.; assembly: GCA_964600395.1. Taxonomy (GTDB): domain Bacteria; phylum Actinomycetota; class Thermoleophilia; order Solirubrobacterales; family Solirubrobacteraceae; genus Paraconexibacter. The sequence goes on along the minus strand of CAZRLR010000198.1, from coordinate 3,026 downwards.
GGCGTCGACGTGCACCCGGGGTTCGCGACGGGGATCCTCGTCAACGCCGCCCGGGTCGCCGCGCGCATCGTCGCCGCGCTGCCGCAGGACCGCCTGACGCCGGAGACCACCTCGGGCCGCGAGGGCTTCATCCACGTCTACGAGCTGCAGGGGGACGCGGCGACGGCGACCGTCCGCGCGATCCTGCGGGACTTCGACGACGACAAGCTCGCCGGGCACTCGCAGCTGCTGCGCGAGACGGCCGCGCGCGTCGTCGCCGACGTCCCCGGCGCGTCGTTCACGATGGACGTCGTCGAGCAGTACCCGAACATGCGCGCCCACCTCGAGCCGTTCCCCGAGGTCGTCGAGCACGCGATCGCCGCGCTGCGCCGCGAGGGCCTGGAGCCCCTGCGCGAGCCGATCCGCGGCGGCACCGACGGCTCGCGCCTCAGCGCGATGGGCCTGCCGACGCCGAACCTCTTCACGGGCGGGCACGCCTACCACTCCGTCCGCGAGTGGGCCTCGCTGCAGGACATGGCGGCGGCCGCCGCGGTCATCGTCCACCTCGCCGCCGAGTGGGCGGCGGGCTGAGCCCGGGCACCCGTGGACGACCCCGGCCCCGACCGGCACACGGACGACCCGGACGCCGAGCTCGTCGTCGCGCTCGAGCGCCGGCTGCTCGACCCGTCCGTCCGCCGGGACCGGTCCACCCTGGAGCGTCTGCTGCACGAGGACTTCTTCGAGGTCGGTGCGTCCGGCCGAACCTACGACCGCGACGCCGTCGTGACGGCGCTCGCCGATCCGCAGGACACGGTCGAGGCCGCCGAGGGCTTCCGTCCGGTCCGCCTTGGCCCGGACGCGATCCTCTTGACCTACCGGACCGTGACCTCGCTGCGCACGTCGGTCTGGATCCGCGACGGGCGCCACGGGTGGCGCCTCAGGCACCACCAGGGCACGCCGACCGCGCCGGCGGGCTAGGTCGTGACGCGGAAGCCGCCGCGCATGAACGGGTGCACGCGGCAGAAGTACGTGTAGGTCCCGACGGGCAGGTTCGCCGGGGTCTGCCAGCGGTCGGTGTTCGCCGCGGCGGTGAAGCCCGGGCGCCCGAAGCCGAGCTCGCCCGAGTCGAAGTCGACCGGTCCGTTCGCCAGCGGGTAGGCGATGCCCGCGTCGCGGTTGCAGGGCGCCCGGCACGCGGTGATCGTGTGGTAGATGTCCTTCGCGGCGTCCTTGTTGACGAAGGTCAGGCGCTTGCCGCGCTTGACGGTCGGCAGGGTCTTGACGAAGCGGTTCAGGTCACCGCGCGCCGAGAGGAAGTCGGCGACCTGGATCGAGCCGGACGCGGGGCGGCCGTTGAGCATCTCGCGGGCGTCCGGGAGGATGACGCGCCCGCCACCGTGGTTGTCGTTCTCGGGCAGGTGGCCGTGGGTGATGTGGCCCTTCTGCGTCGGCGGCGTCACGAACGGGTCGGTCCCGCCGGCGTCGTGGCCGACGTACTTCGCCATCGGCATGATCGCCATCGACTCATACCACGACGCCTTGGAGGTGTCGTAGGTCCCGCTGATCTTCACGACGTCGCCGGCCTTCAGCTGCACGCGCCAGCTCGGGTCCGTCGCCGTCATCGCGACGTCCCACGAGACGGGCCCGGCCGGCTCCCAGTACCTCGCCTCCGAGCGGAAGAGCCGCACGGTGCGCCCGTCGCGGGTGACGGTCAGGTCGCTGAACAGGCCGCCGGGGTGCAGGTGCCCCGCGGTCCCGACGAGGGTGACGTCCTGGTCGACCGTCCACTGGTGCTGGGAGCCCAGGCCCCGGGCGTTGGCGCCCGCCTGGTTGGGGAACGTGAAGGTGCGCAGCCCGGCGCGGCGCTTGGCGTCGAAGACCGGGTAGGCCGACGGGCCCGAGACGTCCATCCACTGCGTCGTGACCGGCTTGATCGTCGACGCGGCGGGCGAGCTGTCGGGCACGAAGTCGATGTCCCACGTGATGAGGACGTCCGCCTCGTTGGGGAAGAGGTCGTGGATCATGTGGTTCATGAGCCACTTCTGGCTGGGGTCGTAGCGGTACCCGAAGCCCTGGGGGAGGTCGACGTTCGTCTTCTCCTCGCCGGCGGCCCAGCGCGTCTCGCCGTTGACGAGCCAGACGCCGTGGTGCAGGTGGACGACGTCCACCGGCGGGACCGTCCCGTCGAGATAGGTGAGGTTCGGCCGGAAGGCGGTGATGTACCCGGGGACCTTCGGCTTGGAGTCCGCGCCCATCCCGCCGAGGTCGATGAGGTTCTGCCCCGGCTGCAGGTGGACCGGGCCGAAGGTGTAGTGCAGGTGCTTCATCCCCGGATACGTCGCCTTGGGGGACGTGTCGCTCCGCAGGACCTTCGCGGAGGTCGTCGACCCGTTCGCCGGGGCGGCGGCCGTCGCGGACCCGGCCCCGACGGTGGCGCTCAGGGCGAGGGCGACGGCGGCGGCGCGCAGGCAGGGGAGGACGGGCCTGCGGGAGGTCATCGACCGACTGTGACAGGGCGTCGAGCCGCCGTCCATCGTCCGTCCGTCCATTGCACAAACGCCCAACGGATGCTGTCGGCGGGCGCACCGGACGGGCGCCCGTCCGGCGTCCCCAGGCGGTTCCCGCTCAGGCGGTCGTGCGCGAGCCGGCGCGGGCCTCGCTCGTCTTCACGACGCCCGACACGAGCGTCCCGACGACGAGGCGCATGACGCCGAGCAGCACGGGGCGCAGCGGCAGCGCCGTGTCGAAGGTGACGCGGTAGGTCATGAACGTGCCGCCGGCGCGCTCCTCCAGGACGACGTCGCCGCGGTGGTTCTTCACCGGGGCGCCGGAGACGATCCCGTAGGAGAAGTGGGTCGGCTCGTCGTAGCGGTAGACCTCCTCGCGGACCGGCGGGCCGGCACCGAGGATCTTGCGCACCGCGCCGACGCCGTTGGGCTCGGTCGTCCCGGGCTTCTCGAGCTCGACCTTGGCGGGGCCGGGCAGGAAGCTGCCGTAGCCCTCGTGGTCGGCGAGGACGTCGAAGACGGTCTGGACCGGCGCGTTGA
>CAZRLR010000197.1:0-8485 GCA_964600395.1 uncultured Conexibacter sp. | reverse complement strand
GTCCTGCACTCCCACATGCCCTACGTCGAGGGCTTCGGGACGTGGCCGTTCGGCGAGGAGTGGCTCTTCGAGGCGATGGCGACCTCCTACCTGCCGCTGCTGGACGTCCTCGACGGCCCGGGGGGCGACGCGATCACGCTCAGCCTCACGCCGGTCCTCTGCGACCAGCTCGCCGCCGACGGCATCGGCGAGCGCTTCGAGGCCTTTCTCACCGACGTGCGCCGGGCCTCCCACACGCTGGACGTCGACGGCTGCCGCGCCTCGGGGCACGAGGACCTCGCCGCCGCGCTCGAGCGCGGGGCGCAGGACTACGAGCGGGCGCTGGAGCACTTCGCCCGGGTGCAGGCCGGCGGCGGGCTGCTGCGCGCGCTGACGCCGCACGCCGCCTGGACGAGCAGCGCGACGCACGCCGTCCTGCCGCTCGTCGCGACCGACGCGGGGGTGCGCCTGCAGCTGGCGGCGGGCATCGACGCGCACCGCGCCCGCTTCGAGGACGTCGACGGCGGCCGGCCCTGGGCCGGCGGTTTCTGGCTGCCGGAGTGCGCGCACGCCCCGTGGCTGGACCGTCTGCTCGAGGAGGCCGGCGTGCACGCCGTCTGCGTCGACCTCACCGATGTCCTCGGCGGTCCCGGGGCCCCGGGGCACCTGCGACCGCGGCGCACGGAGGCCGGGCCGCTGCTCGTCCCGATCGACCGCGCGGTCATGGAGCTCGTGTGGTCCGACGGGGGCTACCCCGCCCACGGCGCCTACCGCGACTACCACCACCGCACGACCCACGACCACCACCCGTGGGCGAACGACGGCTCCGTCTACGACCGCGACCGCGCCGGTGCGCAGGCGCGGGCGGACGCCGCGACCTTCGTGGGCGCCGTCCGCGAACGCGTCGCCGGCGGCGGCCTGAGCGTCTGCGCGCTGGACACCGAGCTGCTCGGGCACTGGTGGTACGAGGGCGTGGACTGGCTGGCCGCCGTCGTCGCCGAGGCGGACGCCCAGGGGCTGCGCCTCGTCCACCTCGACGAGGCCCTGGCGGCCTGCGACCCGGCCGCGCCGGTCGAGGGCCTGGGGACGACCTCCTGGGGGACGCCGCGGGACCTGAGCACCTGGGACGCCCCGGCCGTGGCGGACCTCGCCTTCCGCGCGCGGGCCGCGGAGCTCGACGTCGTCGCCGCGGGCGCCGCGGTCTCGCCCCGCGCGGTCCGTGAGCTGCTCGCGCTGCAGTCCAGCGATTGGGCCTTCATGGTCACGCGGGCGCTCGCGGGGGAGTACCCCGTCGAGCGCGCCGACGGCCACCACGCGGCGCTGTCCGCCGCGCTGTCCGGGGATCCGGCGCTCGCCGCCGAGCCGGGGCTCCGCGCCCTGGCGCCTCACGCGCGCCTGGCGCCGCTGCTCGAGCCCTAGCCCGTCACCCACGCCCGGGCCGCCGTCAGGGCCGAAACCCGATCCGTCCCAGACCGGGGAGGACGATTCGGGTCTCGGCCCCGACGGCCGAGGGGGCGCCGTCCATTTCCCGGCGCGCCCGCCCGGGGTTCTGGACGGCGCCCACCCGCCGGCACGTCGGTAGCGTCCCACCGGTGCCCGACCCGTGGACCGCGCCTGCCGACGACCCCGCCCCGCGCGTGGTCTGGCTCGACCGTGGCCCGCGATCCCTCGGCGTCGCCGCCGTGGTCCGGGTGCTCGACACGACGCTGCCGTTCGAGGTCGCGCTGCTGACGGTCGAGCTCGCCGAGACGCAGCTGCACCTCGGCGTCGCGGTGGTCCGTTCCGCGCACACGGACGCGTTGGACGCGGCCTACGACGAGGCCTTCGCCGAGTTCGCCGGCGGCTTCGACGGTGGCGTCCGACCCGATCCACCCGATCAGCCCGCCGAGATGGTCATGGCGCTGGAGCTCGGCGTGCGCGACGACCGCGGCACGCCCTACCGGGGCACGAGCCGGTCGGCGGGCGGCAGCGGCACCGAGTGGCGCGCGAGCTGGAACTTCGCCCCGGGTGTCCCGGCGGACGCCACCGAGCTCGTCGTCGTGCTCGACGACGTCCCGCAGGTCACCCTCGACGTCCGCCGCTGACCTCGTCCATCCCGTATGCGCTGGGCGCACACGGGATCGCTGAGGTCGCCTGTCCCGTCCCGCCGCCTGGGGCCGAAACCCGATCCGTCCCAGACCGGGGAGGACGATTCGGGTCTCGGCGCCGCTCGGGCCGCGCTCAGCCCGTCGGGCGGCGCAGCCGGATCGGCCCGCGGGCCGTGCGGCCGTCGACGACCTCGCCCTTCTGCGTCACCTCGAGCTCACCGCCGTCCACCAGCCCGAACGCCACGCGCCGCACGTCGTCCATGAGCGGGCGGAAGTCCCCGTCCGGCCCGGCCAGCGCCCGGGCCGCCTCCGACGGGCAGATCGTCTTCTCCGGCCCGCGCTCGTCGACGAGCCGCCGGACCGTCTCCTCGATGCGCGCGTCGTCGGGACCGCCCGCCACCGGCTACTCCCAGCGCATCGTCGGCGGGGTGTCGCGCAGGCGCACCACCCGGGCGGGCGCGCCCGCGGCCACCGCGTTTGCGGGCAGGTCCTTCGTCACGACGCTGTTCGTCCCGATCACGGCGTTGTCCCCGACCGTCACGCCGCGCAGGAACGCGGCGGCGTACCCGATCCAGACGTTGTGGCCGATGCGCACGTCGCGCATGTAGATGCCCTGGTTGCGGATCGGGCGGTCCACCTCGGCCATCCCGTGGTCGAAGTCGATGAACATGACGCGGTCGGCGATGATGCACTCGCGGCCGATCGACACGTGCTGGTAGCAGCTGATCGTGCACTCCTGGCCGAGGACGGACTTGGCCCCGATGTGGACCTCGCCCTCGTGGCAGCGCACCTTGCAGCCGTGCCCGAGCCATGACCAGCGCCCGAGGTGGACGGTCGCGCCCTTGCCGATCTCGAAGTGCACGCCCGGGCAGACGAAGGCCAGGCCGTCCGTCTTCAGGCGCCCGCGCCAGCGGAGCTTGAGCCACAGCCAACGCGCGACGAGCGGCACGTAGCGCCAGTGCAGCATGGCGTGGCTGCGGGCGAAGCGGAAGAAGCCCAGCGGCCCGCCGCTCAGCGGCTCCGGACCGCGGCGCAGCGCGACCACGACGGGGTCCAGGTCCGGCGGCATCTCGAGGACAGGCTCCACCGGCGCCATGGTGCCACACGCCGCTCGGCGCGGCGCCCGCCCGTCAGGCCGGCAGGCCCGCCGCGAACGCCTGCAGCGCCGCGGGGTCCCGCCACGGCGGCCCGTGCCCGAACACGACGACGGCCGGCTCCAGCGCCGCGAGCCGCCGGATCTGCGCGCGGTTCAGCGCCGGGTCGAGCGTGAAGATCGTCGGCGGCTCGCTCAGCGCGGGACGCCCGGTCACCGGGTGGCGGCCGAACAGCACATCCCCGGCGATGAGCGTCCGGTCGGACTCGCGCCACAGCGAGATGTGCCCCGGCGAGTGCCCGGGCGTCTCGAGGACGACGAAACGGCCCACCGCGTCCCCCTCCCGCAGGCGCCGCGCGACGGGATGGGCCGGCCCCGCCCACGTGTGCAGCTGCGTCCACACGATCGGGTTCATCGGCGCCCGGTCGCGCAGGTCGCCGGACGCGGCGGCGTCGGCGTCGGCCTCGGACGCCCAGAGCGGCACCCCCAGCGCCGAGCAGACCGCGTGGCTGGCGCCCTGGTGGTCGGCGTGGGCGTGGGTGATCGCGTGGGCGACGACGTCGTGGCCGCGCAGGGCGCGCAGCAGCCGCCGCGTGGCCCAGCGCGTGCCGGCGTCGACGAGGACGCCGTCGGCGAGGTAGGCGTTGATCGCGTGCCTGGGGCGACCGGGGAGGAGGACGACGTCCTCGGCGATGATCTCGGCAGCCATACAGGGGTGTACGGTACACCCCTGTATGGTCGCTGTCGAGATGCCCGATCGCGACGACTGGGAGCGCGCCGGCCTGCAGGCCGTCGAGCAGGGAGGGGTCGACGCCCTGGCGGTCGTCCCGCTGGCGGCGGCGCTGCACGTCACTCGCGGCTCGTTCTACTGGCACTTCAAGAGCCGCGACGAGCTGCTGGAGGCCGTCCTGCGCCGCTGGGAGCGCGAGCACTCCGACGCGCTGCTCGACGCGCTGGAGGCCGTCGAGGACCCACGCGAGCGTCTGCGGGCGATGCTCGTCCGCGCCCTCGACAAGCCGCCGTCGATCTTCGTCCGCCTGCTCGACGCCGCCGACCGCGAGCCGCTGGTCGCGCAGACGCTCGCCAGGTCCTCGGCCCGTCGCCTGCAGGTCCTGACGGACGCCTACCGTCAGGCGGGCCTGACCCCGGCGGCCGCCCGCCACGACGCGGTCCTCTGCTACGCCGCGTACGTCGGGCTGGCCCACCTCTGGCGCGACGGCGCGATCGCCGCGGACGACGACGGACCGGCCGCCAGGCGCGAGCGCGCGGCCCTCGCCCGGCGCATGGTCCAGCGCTTCGTCCCGCCCGCCCCGGCGTCGTGACCGCAGGGCCTCCGGGTCCCCTGCCATCATCCGCCGCCGCATGACCGCCGCCGCCGACAGCCTCGCCCACCGCCTGCTCAACGGGGACAAGCGCGCCCTCGCGCGCGCCATCACGCTCGTGGAGTCCGACGACCCGCGGGGGTGGGACCTCGTCCGCGAGGTCTACCCCGAGACGGGCAAGGCGTCGATCCTCGGCTTCACCGGCGCCCCCGGCGCGGGCAAGTCGACGCTCATCGGCGCCCTGGTGAAGAACCGCCGGGCGCTGGACCGCGAGGTCGCCGTCCTCTCGATCGATCCGTCCTCGCCGTTCACGAAGGGCGCGCTGCTCGGGGACCGCATCCGCCTGACCGAGCACTTCCTGGACCCGGGCGTCTTCATCCGCTCGATGGCCAACCGCGGGGCGCTCGGCGGCCTGAGCGAGGCCGCCCTGCAGGCCGCGCTGCTCATGGACGCCTCCGGCAAGCAGGACGTCTTCCTCGAGACCGTCGGCGTCGGGCAGGCCGAGATCGACATCATCGACCACGCCGACACCGTCGTCCTCGTCCTCATGCCCGGCAGCGGCGACTCCATCCAGGCGCTGAAGGCCGGCGTGATGGAGATCCCGGACGTCATCGTCGTCAACAAGGCCGACCACCCGCTGACGGACACGATGGTCCGCGAGATCCGTGGCGTCCTGTCGCTCGCGCCCCAGCGCGGCTGGCGCGTGCCGATCGTCAAGACCGAGGCCGTCCGCGGCAAGGGCATCGACGAGCTCGTGACGAAGCTCGACGAGCACCGCGCGTTCATCGAGGAGGAGGGGACGCTTTCCGAGCGCCGCCGCCGCAACCTCCAGAACGAGGTCATCGCGATCTGCACCGCGCGCCTGCGCCGCGACCTGGAGGCTCGCCTGGCCGCCGATCAGGGCTTCGCCGCGATGCTCGAGGACGTCGTCCGCCGCGAGCTGGACCCGGCCACGGCCGCGACGCGGATCCTCGCGCAGATCGCCGACGTGGACGCCGGCCCTGCCGTCGCCTGATCAGTCCAGGCGGGGGAGGACGCGCTCCACGCCGCCCCACGGCAGCGCGCCCTGCGGTGGCGCGACACCCGCCCCGTCGTCCAGCCGCGCACCGACGAGCAGCCACGCCGAGGCGGCGAGGGTGAGCACGACGACGACGCGCCCGGTCCACACGTGGTGCCGCAGGGCGATGGCACCGAGCGCCGCCAGGCACGGCAGGACGACGACGACGTCCGGCGGCACGAGCCACGGGCCGTGCAGCGACGGCCGGGCGAAGGTCGCGCTCGCCGCGCCGGCCAGGCCGACGAGCGCGAGCAGCGCGCCGGACACCTCGACGTCGACCTGGTCGTGGACGACGGCCGCCAGGCGGTGGCGCACCGAGCGGACGAGGATCCAGACCGTCACGAGCGCCAGGACGAAAACGGGGGCCCAGCGCAGCAGGCCGGCGTCGCGGTCGACGAGGACGCCGAGCAGCCGCGGCACGCGCGCGAGCTGGTCACCGACGGTGTCGGCGCCGGTCGGCGAGCCGCCCGACAGCCGCGCCGAGGCCGGGGTCAGCCCGCCGAAGAGCCGGTCGTTGATCGTGATGTAGACGACGGCGGAGGTGAGGACGAGCTCCAGCGCGACGAACCCCGCCAGCGCGCGCTGGCGCCGGCGCAGCCAGCGCCACAGCGCGAACGCGACGACCGCGCCCGGCAGCGCGAGGTGCACGTCGAGCCACGCGGTGAGCGCCAGCAGCGCCGCGCAGGCGGCGGCCGTGCCCATCGCCGGGCGCTCACGCACCCGCAGGACGAGGAGCGCCGCGCCCGTGACGAGGACGGCGCCCGCGGCGACCGGCGCGACTGTCGTGGAAGCCACGAGCACCGGCGGCGACAGCCCTGCGACGAGCCCGCCGCGGGTCGCCCACGGCTCCGGGACCAGGCGCCGCGCGAGCGCCGCGGCCAGCGCGGCGGCGAGCGCCATGAGCAGGGCGGACTGCACCTCGACGGCGGTCGCCCCGCCGATCGCGTAGGCCGGAGCGGCCAGCAGCGGGTAGCCCAGCCCCTGCGGCTCGACGAGGCGCCCCTCCGTCAGGCCGGCGGTCGGGCGCAGCGGCGCGCCGTCCCACTCGCGCCAGGTCCGCTGTGCGTACTCGTCGCGGAGGTCCAGGTCATGGTCCTGCGCGAGCGACGCCGCGGTCATCAGGCGGTGCGCCTCGGCCGGGGCGTAGCGCTCGCCCGGCGCCGCGCGCAGCCCGATCGTCGCCGCGTAGGCGGTCAGGAGCAGCAGGAAGACCGGCAGCGCACGGCGCACGGCGGGCAGTCTGGCAGCCCTGCCCGCCGCCGTCGGTGGCCGGCCGCCGGCGTTCAGCGGCGGATGAGCTTGCGCGCCGCGTCGCCGTAGCGCGGGCCGTTCGCCGTCTGGTCGATCTCGATGACGGTGACGCCGACGCTCTTGACCTTCCGGGGGAAGCTGCTCGTGAAGCGGTAGCCGACGCCGTGGGCGGTGTCGCACTTGGTCTGGTCGCTGCGGACGGTCGTGCCGTAGCCGCCGCCGACGAAGTTCACCTTGAACTCGATGTAGGCGCCGTAGCCGTCCTTCGGGCACATGTCGTTGATGCGGCCGCTGATCCGCACGCGCTTGGGCGCGAGGAAGGTGACCGTGCCGTAGCCGTGGGCGCGGCCGCCGTTGGCGCCGGCGGCGGTCGTCAGGTCGAACGCCTTGCCGCCGGCGGCGGTGGCCGGGCTCGCGCCGGTCGCGGCCCCGGCGAGGGCGGCGGCGCCGAGGACGGCGGCGGTGAGGGAGCGGGGCGTGGTGAGGTGCATGTCCCCTCCTTTCCCGCCGAGGCCCGCCGGGCGCCGGCGCTCTCACCGTCTTCTCACACTTCGGCTCCGGCGCGTGGCGTGGCACCGGGGTCGCGCCGTCCGCGACCCTCGTGCCACACCGGGGACGGCGTCAGCCGTCGGCCTGGGCGGCGGCCAGGGCCACGAGCAGCCGGACCCCGAAGCCGCTGCCGCCCTTGGCTGCCCACGGCTTGCCGAGGTCCCAGCCCACGCCGGCGATGTCCAGGTGCGCCCAGGGGACGTCGGCGACGAAGCGGTGCAGGAACTCCGCGCCGGAGATCGGGTGGGCCTTCTTGTCCTCGGGCGAGTTCGTCAGGTCGGCGAAGCGGCCCTTGACGCGGTCGGCGTACTCGGGGTCAAGCGGCAGGCGCCACAGGCGCTCGCCGCTGACGGCGCCCGCGGCGGTGACCGCCGCGCACCAGTCCTCGTCGTTGGCGAAGAGCCCGGCGAAGGTCGAGCCCAGCGCGGTCACGACCCCACCGGTGAGGGTCGCGAGGTCGACGATCCGCTCCGCGCCGAGGCCCACGGCGTGGGTGAGGCAGTCGGCGAGGACCATGCGGCCCTCGGCGTCGGTGTTGTCGACCTCGATCGTCAGGCCCTGCATCGAGCGGACGATGTCCCCGGGCTTGACGGCCGAGCCGTTGATGGCGTTCTCGGTGGAGCCGACGACGGCGAGCAGGCGCACGGGCAGGCCGAGCTGCGCGATCGCCTGCACCGCACCCAGGACGGCCGCCCCGCCGCTCATGTCGTACTTCATGCGGTGCATGCCGCCGGCGGGCTTGATCGACAGCCCGCCCGTGTCGTGCGTCACGGCCTTGCCGACGAAGGCCAGCAGCGGGCCGCGGGCGTCCGGCGGGTCGTAGCGGACGGTGATGAGCGCCGGCTCGACGTCCGTCCCCTGGGCGACGGCCGCGAAGGCGCCCATGCCGCGGGCGACGATCTCCGCCCGGCCCTCGACCGAGGCGGTGACGTGCTCGTGCGCGTCGGCCAGCGTCAGCGCGAACTCGCCCAGCGCGGTCGGCGTCAGGTCGTTGGCGGGGCGGTCCTGCAGCTCCCGCGCGGCGTTCTGGGCGCGGGCGACGATCGAGCCGCGGTCGGCGACGACGACGCGGCTCTCGTGGTCGGAGACGATGAGCTCCTGCACGCCGGCGGCAAAGCTTGCCTGGTGCAGCGGGATCGAACCCAGG
>CAZRLR010000196.1:0-8530 GCA_964600395.1 uncultured Conexibacter sp. | reverse complement strand
CTCGGCGGCACCGGACCCCGACGGGCGCTCCCAGTCGCGCTGCTCGGCGCCCTCGACGCGCGCCGCCGCCGCCGCGTCCGCCGCCGCCCAGCGCGAGCGGTCCAGCTGCTCGGAGAGCTCCTCGTAGTTCTTCGGCTTGGGCGGCTGGTAGCCGACGCCCTTCTTGAGGATGCTGTTCGTGATCTCGCCCTCGACGTGCTGCTCGACGAGGTCGCTCGCGTCGGCCTCGGACACGTCGCCGCGCGCGATCCCCCGGCGCACGACGTCCGCGACGGTGAACGAGAGGTCGCCCTGCTCGACGCGCCGGACGATCGACTCGGGCAGGTCCAGCAGCCGTAGCGCCTTGCGCGTCCAGGCCGTCGGCGCCCCGACCAGGCGCGAGACGTCCGCGGCGGTCAGCGTGTCGTCCTCGGCCATGATCGCCCGCGCCGCCCGGGCGAACTGCACCGGCTCGGGCTTGGCCTGGTGGAAGTTCTCGGCGAACTGCATCGTCAGGGCCTCCCGCCGGGAGATGCCGTCGACGAGCATGAAGCGCCAGTCCTCCCGCGGGCCCTCGGCGTCGTCGAGCAGGCTCATCGCGCCGAAGCGGCGGCGGCCGGCCAGCAGCTCGTAGGGCTGGGCAGGGTCGTCCGTGGCGCGGACGAGCGGCGGGTGCAGCAGGCCGCTCTCCTTGATCGACAGCGCGAGCTCGTGAAGGTCCGGCAGGCCGCCGACCCGCATGTTCACCATCGTGCGCACCTGCGCCAGGGGTGCCTGGACGACGGTGTGGCGCTTTCCGGCGGTGTCGCCGAGGGGCTCGCGCCGCAGCTCGGCCGCGCGGGCCTCGCGCTCGCGGCGGTCGGCCTCCTGGCGGTTCTGCTCGACGGCCTCTTCGGCGTTCTGGAGTTGATCGACTTGGGACATGAAGCCGGGCATTGGAGCAGACGCGTCGGCCGGTACGGGCCGTGGGGCCGAGCCGCCCGGCGGCCCGGATACGCTCCGGGCCGCCATGGACGTCCTCCTGCTCGCCGGCCGCGTCCTCTTCGCGCTGACCTTCCTCATCTCGCCGTCCGGGGTCCTCAAGCAGGCCCCGCGGGTCGCGGCCTCACCGGCGATGCGGCGCGTTCCGCCGGGCCCGGCGACCGTCCTCATCCGCATCACGTGCCTGGAGGCGATGGTCGGCGCCGCGCTCATCGCCCTGGGCCTGTGGCCCGATCTCGGCGCCCTGCTCGTCCTCGGCTTCCTCGTCCCGGTCACGCTGACGATGCACCGGTTCTGGGAGACCGAGCCGTCGCTGGCGCGCAAGCAGCGCCGCGACGCCTTCCTCAACAACACCGCCCTGGCCGGAGCCGCGCTGCTCATCTTCGGGGCCGTCAACCAAGCGCAGGACGTCCCGCTGGGCCTGCTGACCGACCCGCTCTTCGGTCGCTTCTGATGGCGACCCCGCTGTCGTGGGGGTCGGTCACCCGCGCCCGGTGACTGCCGCTGCGACATCTTGCGTCCTGAAGTAGCGTTTCGCGCATGAGGATGCGAACGGTGCTGGGGGCACTGGCGCTGCTGGCCGCGGGGGTCCCGGCCACGGCGGATGCGGCCCCCGTCGTGATCGGGACCGGGGGGACGCCGCACGTCGTGTCCAGCCCGGACGGGACGCTGCACCTGGCGTGGAGCGAGAAGCTCGGCGACAACGCCGCGGCGCACTACTGCCAGATCCCGCCGAAGGCGACCGCCTGCGCCGTCAACCAGACGTGGGACTACGGCCAGTACGCGTCGCTGAACGTCGACGTCCTGCGCGAGCCGGGCTCGGGGAAGATCGACGTCGTCGTCGTCGCGGGCGTCGGGACGCCGAGCGGCACGTCGCTCATCCAGTCCACCGCACCCGAGGCCGCCGGCGGCACGTTCGCCGCGCAGAAGGTCATCGCCCCGAACGACGTCCCGTTCTACCCTGGCGACGACGGGCAGGTCACGACCTTCGGCCCCGGGAACTTCCAGATCGGCTGGGTCAGCGACACGGCCGGGGTCGACGTGCAGTACGCGAGCACGAACGCGCCGCCGGTCAGCTCGGTCCGGCTGGACAACCTCATGCCCGGCGCGCCGTTCCAGCGCATGGGCCTCCTGGACTCGACGACGGCGATGATCGTCCGCCGTGACTTCGACAGCGACGGCGGGGAGTTCTCCTGGCGCCTGTCCCCGGCCGACGGCGACCCGCGCAACGCGGCGAACTGGCGCCCGCAGCACGACGTCACCGGCATCGGCAGCACGCTCGAGTTCGCGGCGAACGGCGTCAGCGCCCCCGTCGTCGCCAGCGTCCAGACCACGGGCACGGACGACAAGGTGCAGGTGCGCCGCTTCAGCCCCGACGGGGAGACGCTGGGCGCACCGGTGCAGGCGTCGGACATCGACTACATCGACGGGATCACCGCGGCGCTGGACCCCGCCTCCAACGTCCACCTGGCCTTCATCAACGAGGTGTCCGGCACCCACGACGTGGAGTACCTCGCCTCGGCGAACGGGACGACGTGGCCCGGCAAGCCGATCGTCCTCAGCCGGGAGACGCCGTCCGGCCGGATGGTCATCGGCGCGGCGGCCGACGGCAGCGGCGGCGTCTTCTGGCGGCGCTCGCAGGGCACGGGCAGCAGCGACGACGACGCGATCGTCATGTCGCGCGTCGAGGGGCCCGCCGGCGCGTTCCCGCCGCCGGACCCGGCCACGCCGCCGGTCGACCCGAACTGCGTCAAGGCGCCGACCCTCGGTATCGCGAAGTTCCTCAGCACGGGCTGCTTCACGCGCAGCGGCAAGACGCTGAGCACGACCGCGCCGTTCCGTCTCAACGGCGTCGTCTTCGACCCCAAGGGCAAGACGGTGACGCTCGACGAGACGACGCGGACGCTCACGTCGCCGGCCGGGGTGACCGCGTCGCTGCCGCCGATCAGCTTCGGCAGCGCCCCGCGCAAGTGGACGTTCCCCGCGAGCGGGACTTTCGACCCGGGCATCTTCGACTTCGACAAGGGCGGCCTGGGCGGCGCGCTGCTCAAGCTCCCGCTGGCCGGGGACGCGCACCTCGTCTTCGGCGACGCGAAGGTGACGCTGCAGACGTTCATGCAGCTGCCCGCGCCCTTCCAGACCGTCAACGGCTCGGTCAACCTCAAGGCCGACAACTTCTCCAGCCTGCAGCTCGACGGCCTGCACGTCGGGGCGAAGGAGCTGCCCTACGGCTTCCACGACCTGGACCTGACCTACGACTCGGACCCGCCGACCTGGAACGGCACGCTGGGGTGGAAGCAGGCGGCGATCGGCGGCGACGACTTCAGCGCGACGATCCGGATCGTCAACGGCGGCCTGGAGTTCGTGAAGGTCGACGGCAAGTTCGCGGCGCCGGGCAAGGAGATCTACCCGCCGTTCCTCTTCATGCGCTATCTCGGCCTGTCGCTGAAGGTCAAGCCGCAGCTCGTGCTGACCGGCGACACGATCCTCACCGCCGGCCCGGCGGTGGGGGACACGTCGATCGCCTCGATCGGGCGGCCGTTCGACAGCTTCGGCAAGGTGACGATCACGCTCGCCTCGCCGTTCAAGCTCGACGCCTACGCGCCGTTCTACATCCTCGGCTTCAAGCTCGGCCAGGGTGAGCTGCACTACACGTTCCCCGGGGACGTGTCGTTCGCGGCGAACGCCGCGATCGGCGACTGCTCGCTCGCGGGGGCCTCGATGGAGCTCAGCGGCTTCATCAGCGCGAAGAACCCGCCGGCGTTCAACGCCCAGGGGAAGGCGGAGGCGTGCCTGTTCGGCGCGAGCGTGAGCGTCGACGGCGTCCTCTCGTCCAAGGGCATCGCCGCCTGCGGGCACTTCGGTCTCAGCGACACGTTCTCGGTCGACGCGGGCGCCGGGCACCTGTGGAGCGAGAGCGGCGTGACGATCAAGCTCAAGGGCTGCTCCATCGCCCCGTACACCGTCGCGCAGACCCGCCAGGCCGGGGGCGCGCGGAGCTTCACCGTGAAGCCCGGCATCGACCAGCTCAACGTCCAGCTCACGGGGGACAGCGGCCCGCCCGTCGTCACCGTCACCGGGCCGGGCGGGGCGTCGTTCGCCGCCGACGCCGACGGCGTCAAGGGCACGCAGCACGTCGCGATCCCGGACGCCGGGGGCCGCACCCAGACGCTGCTCATCGCCAAGCCCACGCCGGGCACCTACACCGTGACCCCGGCGGCCGGGTCGCCGGCGATCACGGCGGCGGAGCTGAGCACGGCAGCGCCGACGCCGTCGGCCCGCGGGACCGTGCGCGCCCTGGGCAAGCGCAAGGAGCTGCGCTGGAGCGCGACCGCGCGGACGGGCAAGACCGTCGAGTTCTTCGAGGAGGGCGACGGCGTGCTGCGGCTGCTCGGCCACCCGTCGGGGACGAAGGGGACGATCCGCTGGACGCCGGCGCCGCTGCGCGGCGGCCTGCGGAAGATCACCGCGGTCATCAGCCAGGACGGCCTGCCGCTGCGCAAGCAGACGCTGGCGCGCTACGTCCTGCCCAAGCCGCCCAAGCCGGGCAAGGCGACGAGGCTCAAGGCCGTCCACCGTGCGGGCAAGCTGGTGCTGACCTGGAAGCCCGGGGCGCGCGCGGCCCGGCAGGAGGTGGCCGTGAGCCTGGGGGACGGGACGAAGCAGCTCTTCCGCCTCTCGCGGAGCGCGCGCACGCTGACGCTGCCGCGGATCGCCGCGACGACGACGGGGTCGTTCAGCGTCACGGCGCTGCGGGCCGACGGGGTGCCCGGGGTCAAGGCGATCGGGACCGTCCGCAAGGCGCCGGTGAAGAAGCGGCGCGCCTAGGCCGCGGCCCGGCGCGCCACGGGCCCCCCCCGTGGACCAGCGGTGCAGGCCCCCGCGCTCAGCGAGAGAGCGGGGACCCCGCGGGGCTGGACGACTCCCTGCTGCTGCTCGTCATCGTCATCGCGACCGCGCTGGCCTTCGACTTCACGAACGGCTTCCACGACAGCGCGAACGCGATGGCCACGTCGATCGCCACGCGGGCGCTGCGCCCGCGGGTCGCGGTGGCGCTCTGCGGCGCGCTGAACTTCGTCGGCGCCTTTCTCTCGATCAAGGTCGCCGCAACGATCTCGTCGGGCATCGTCAGCGAAGGGGTGCTCGACCTGCGCACGCTCCTGGCGGCGCTCATCGGCGCCATCGCATGGAACCTCGTCACCTGGTCGGCCGGCCTGCCGTCGAGCTCGAGCCACGCGCTCATCGGCGGCCTCGTCGGTGCCGCGGTCGCGACGTCCGGCTGGGACGCGGTCAAGGGCCAGGCGATCGTCGAGAAGGTCCTCATCCCCGCCGTCCTCGCGCCCCTGATCTGCGGCCTGGCGGCGGCGCTGGGGACGTTCGTGGCCTACCGGATGCTGCGGGGCGAGTCGCGCGCCGACAGCGAACGGACGAAGCGCGCCTACCGCGCCGGGCAGATCGGGACGGCCTCGCTCGTCTCCCTGGCCCACGGGACGAACGACGCGCAGAAGACGATGGGCGTCATCACCCTGGCGCTCGTCGCCCACGGGTCGCTGACGCAGTCCGGCGACGAGTTCGCGGTGCCGTTCTGGGTCAAGCTGCTGGCGGCCACGTCGATCGCGCTGGGCACCGCCGTCGGCGGTTGGCGCATCATCCAGACGCTCGGGTCCAAGCTCACGGACATCGAGGCGCCGCAGGGGTTCGTCGCCGAGGCGTCGGCGGCCGGCACGATCCTCGCGTCGTCCTACTACGGCTACCCGCTGTCGACGACGCACGTCGTGTCCGGCGGGAGCAGGGGGGGCGGCATCGGCCGGCGCCTGGCCGACGTCCGCTGGTCGCTGGCGGGACGGATCGCCTGCGCCTGGCTGCTGACGATCCCGGCGGCCAGCGCGGCCGCGTGGGGGACCTCCCGCGTCGCGGAGGGCGTCGGCGGCGGTGTCACCGGGCCGGTGCTCACCGCGGTGCTGGCCGCGGCCGCGGCGGCCGGGCTCTTCGCCCTCACGCAGCAGCGCAACCCGATCCGCTCGGCGGACGTCTGATGCCGGCGCTCGCAACGCTCGTCGACACGGACGCCCTGTGGCGCATCCTCGTCGTGGTCCTGCTCGTCGGGGTGGGGGCGACGGCGATCTTCGGCGCCGGCGTGCGCAGCCTCGAGGGGCTCGAGCACGCCC
Organism: uncultured Conexibacter sp.; assembly: GCA_964600395.1. GTDB lineage: Bacteria > Actinomycetota > Thermoleophilia > Solirubrobacterales > Solirubrobacteraceae > Paraconexibacter. The sequence goes on along the minus strand of CAZRLR010000196.1, from coordinate 2,402 downwards.
GGCGGGACGGGCGCCCGGGAGCTGTCGCCGGCCACGCCGTCGTCCTCGGAGCGGCCGCGGCGGTCAGCCTGGCGCTGCTCGTGCTCGGCTTCGTGGCGATGACGCACAAGTAGGGCGCCATCGCCGGTCCGTCACGGTGTGGCCGGGGCGGCCGTCAGTCGGCGTACGCCCCCTGATGGGCGAGCAGGTGGTCCCACTCGCCCGCCGGCAGGCGCAGCACAAGCGTGCCGACCGTCAGCGTCCGCTCGGCGCCGTCGTCCTTGCGGGGCGCGAGCGTCACCGCGATCTTCTTGTCGTCGGCCTCGGCCGACTGCAGGATCGCGTCGGCCCGGGCGCCGCCCGGTTCGCCGCCGTGCTCCGACAGCCACTGCCAGTCCTCGTCGGCGACGATCGCGTGGCCTTGGCCGGCGGTCGTCGTGAACGACAGGCAGACCGGGTCCGGCCCGACGATCTTCACGAGCGCCGGCTCGGGCTCCGCGGAGTCCCGAGACTCCGTGAAGGCCGCGGCGCAGCCGTTCTGGTGAGCGAACCGCCGGTGCTCGGCGATCGCCTCGGTCATGTCCTCTTGGGGCATCCGGAGAGGCTAGCCGCCCGGGGCGGACGACTCGCCGGTGCGCGGGTGACGCGGGGCAGGGAGCAGCTCGTCGGCGCGGCTGAGGCAGGCCCCGCCGGTGGACCTGCGCGGCGGCGATCCCTACCGTCCCGGGCATGGCCGTCACCTCCGAGACCAGCACCGACGCCGCCTTCTGGGCCGACGTCGATCGGCACGTCGTGCGCTACACGGGCGGCGGCTGGGTCCCGGCGCTCGTCGAGCGCGCGGAGGGGAGCCTGCTGTGGACGAGCGACGGGCGCGAGCTCATCGACTTCACCAGCGGCCAGATGAGCGCGATCCTCGGGCACTCGCACCCGGCGATCGTCGCCACGCTGCGCGAGCAGGCCGGGACGCTGGACCACCTGTTCAGCGGCATGCTCAGCCGGCCGGTCGTGGACCTCAGCCGGCGGCTGGCGCAGTCGCTGCCGGACCCGCTGCAGAAGGTGCTGCTGCTGACCACGGGCGCCGAGTCCAACGAGGCGGCGCTGCGGATGGCCAAGCTCGTCACGGGCAAGCACGAGGTCGTCTCCTTCAGCCGCTCGTGGCACGGCATGACCCTCGGCGCCGCGGGCGCGACGTACTCGGCGGGCCGCAGCGGCTACGGCCCCGCGGCCCCGGGCAACTTCGCGATCCCCAGCCCCGATCCCTACCGGCCCGACGTCACCGGACCGGACGGCGACCTGGACTGGCGGGCGCAGCTCGAGCTCGGCTTCCGCCTCGTCGACGCCCAGTCCACCGGGGCGCTGGCGGCCTGCATCGTCGAGCCGATCCTGTCGAGCGCCGGGATCGTCACGCCACCGCCGGGCTACCTCGCCGCGCTGCGTCAGAAGTGCGACGAGCGCGGCATGCTGCTCGTCTTCGACGAGGCCCAGACCGGGCTGTGCCGGACGGGCGACTGGTACGGCTTCGAGCGCGACGGGGTCGTCCCGGACATCCTCACGCTGTCCAAGACCCTCGGCGCCGGGCTGCCGCTGGCCGCGGTCGTCACGAGCGCCGAGATCGAGGAGCGCGCCGCCGACCGTGGGTTCCTGTTCTTCACGACGCACGTCTCGGACCCGCTCGTGGCCGCCGTCGGCAACACGGTGCTCGACGTCCTCGAGCAGGAGGACATGAACACCCAGGTGCGGCGCAAGGGCGCACTGCTGCGCGACGGGCTGCTCGGCATCCAGGAGCGCCACGCGTGCGTCGGGGACGTCCGCGGGCGCGGGCTCCTGCAGGGCCTGGAGCTCGTGCTCGACCGCGAGACGAAGGCCAGCGACGCGGACTTCGGCATCGCGGTCACCGCCCGGTGCCTGGAGCTCGGGCTGCACATGAACGTCGTGCAGCTGCGGGCCATGGGGGGTGCCTTCCGGATCGCGCCGGCACTCACGACGCCCGACGAGCTCATCGTGCGCGGCGTGGCGATCCTCGAGCAGGCGATTGCGGACGTGGCGCCGGGGTTCGTCGGACGGGCCTGACGGCCGCGGGCGGTCGCCGCTCGGCTGGCGGGTCAGAGCGTCCGGATCACCCGCGCGGGCACGCCCGCGACGACCGTCCTGGGCGCGACGTCCCGCGTGACGACCGCGCCGGCACCGACGACGGCGTCCGCGCCGACGGTGACGCCCTGCAGGACGATGGCGCCCGCGCCGATCCACACCCCACGGCAGAGCCGGACGGGGGCCGTCGTGATCTCGCGCCGGCGCCGCTCCGGGTCCAAGGGGTGGCCGCCGCTGACGAGGTGGACGTTCGGGCCGATCATCACGTCGTCCTCGATGTCGATGCCGCCCGTGTCCATCGCGGTGCAGCCGTGGTTGACGAAGACGTTGCGTCC
>CAZRLR010000195.1:0-8534 GCA_964600395.1 uncultured Conexibacter sp. | reverse complement strand
CCGCATCCCGGGCCTGCCGCCGATCAAGCTGCCCGTCGGCGAGGGCCTGCTCGGCGGCGGCAGCGGCGGCGGTGCGGGCGACCGGAACACCACCGACCTCCTCAAGTTCCTCCTGGGCTCATGAGACGACGGCGCGGCGGCACCTCCGACCTCTTCAGCAACCCGGTCCTCGTCGGGTCGGTCATCCTCGGCATCGCGCTCATCGGGATCGTCCTCTCCTACCGCGCCAACCGCGGCCTGCCGTTCGTCCCGACCTACGAGATCAAGGTCCAGGTCCCGGACGCCGCCGAGCTCATCGTCGGCGGCTCGGAGGTCCGGGTGGGCGGGGCCCGCGTCGGCCTCGTGACCGACGTGCAGGCGCAGCCGGGCCGCAACGGCAAGCCCGCCTACGCGGAGCTGACCCTCGCCCTCGACAAGGAGCAGGAGCCGATCTCGACCGACAGCCACGTCAAGGTGCGCCCGCGGTCGATCCTCGGCGCGAAGTACCTGGACCTCGAACCCGGCCGGTCCGGCGTCCCGCTGCGCGCGGGCGGCACGCTGCCGCTCTCCCAGGGCCGGCCGATCGTCGAGCTCGACGAGGCCTTCAACGTCTTCGACGACGAGACCTCGCGCGGGCTGCGCTCGACGATCACCTCGCTCGGGGACGCGCTCGCCGGCCGCGGGCAGGACCTCAACGACACGATCGTCGCCACCCGCCACGTCCTGCCGCCGCTGCAGCGGGTGCTGCGGACGGTCACCGCGGACGACACCCAGCTCGGCCGCTTCGTGCAGGGCACGGCGGCGACCTTCGGCGCGCTCGCGCCGGTCTCGCCGACCCTCGTGCGCCTGCTCGACGACGCGGGCACGACCTTCCGTGCCCTCAACGACGCGTCCCCGGCGCTCGCGGACACGATCGAGGCCCTGCCGGGGACCGAGACCGAGGCCCGCGCCGGCCTCGTCAGGCTGCGGCCGGTGCTCACCGACGCGGCGTTCATCGCCCGCTCGATCCGGCCGGGCACCGCGGTGCTCCCGCTGGCGTCCGCCCGTCTGCGCGACGCGGTGCGCACCGCCACGCCCGTCCTGCGGCGCACGCCCGCCTTCGCCGACAGCCTCGGCGACACCCTGGGACAGCTGGGCACGCTGGCGCGCGACCCGAACGCGCCGCGCTCGATCCGCAAGCTCATCACGACGGTCACCACCCTGCGCACGACGCTCGACGCGCTGCTGCCGGCCCAGACGCAGTGCAACCTGCTGCCCGTCGCCTTCCGCAACGCCTACTCGGCGGTGAGCGTCGGCGACAGCGAGGGCTCCTGGTTCAGCCAGCAGCAGATCCTCCTCTCGCAGCAGGACCAGCAGGCCAAGGCGCCGGCCGCGAACCTGCACCTGACGCCGACCCCGCACGAGAACGCCCAGGAGTGCGAGGCCGGCAACGAGACGTACGTCAAGGGCCAGCAGATCGGCAACCCGGCGGGGCTGCAGCGCAACTCGACCGACACCACGGCGCCGCCGGCCGGGATCCCGGCGCTCGCGGCCCGGGCCGGCCTCGTGGGGGAGGTCCCGCGATGACCGAACTGCGTCGTCGCCCCCGCGGCCGGCTCGGCGTCGGCGTCGTCGGCCTGCTCGGCATGCTCGTCATCGCCGCCGTCGTCTACTTCTCGTTCGCCAAGCGCGTGCCCTTCCTGGAGGGCTACCGCCTGGAGGCCGTCTTCTCGAACACGAGCCAGGTCCGCCAGGGCGCGCCGGTCCGGATCGCCGGCGTCGACGTCGGCAAGGTGGTCGGCATCAAGAAGGGCCCCGGCGCCACCGCGCAGGTCGAGCTCGAGTTCAAGGACTCCGGGCGGCCGATCCACCAGGACGCGACGCTGCGTATCCGCCCGCGCCTGTTCCTCGAAGGCGGCTTCTACATCGAGCTGCGCCCCGGCAGCCCGTCGGCCCCGGAGCTGCCCGACCACGGCACGATCCCGCTCGGGCAGACCGCCGTCCCCGTCCAGTTCGACCAGGTCCTCACGTCGCTGGACCGGCCGACCCGCGAGTCGCTCAAGCGGACGATCGGCAACCTCGCCGCCGGGACCGACGACGGCGCGGCCAAGGCGCTCGGCGACGCGGCGCGGCCGTTCGTCCCGGCGCTGCGCGACACCGCCCAGGTCGCCCAGGCCGCGCGCGGCATCGAGCAGCATGACCTCTCCCAGCTCGTCTCGTCCCTGTCGCAGATCACCGGGACGCTCGCCGCCAACGACCGTGCCCTGGGCGAGATGGTCTCCGCGCTGGACACGACCTCGGGCGCCCTGGCCGCCGAGTCGGGCAGCCTCTCGGCCGGGATCCGCGAGGCCGACGGCCTCGCCCGGGACGCCGGCCCCCAGCTGCGCGCGATCGACGCGGCGCTGCCGACCGTCGAGCGTGTCGCGGTCGCCCTGCGGCCGAGCCTCCCGCAGGCCCCGGGCACGCTGCGCGACGTCTCCAAGCTCCTGGACCAGGCGCGCCCGCTCGTGCAGCGCGCCGAGCTCCCGGCCCTCGTGGACACGCTGACCCCGGCGGTCAACCGCCTGCCGACGCTCAGCCGCCGCCTGCGGACCCTCTTCCCGCTCGTCACGCCCGTGAGCGACTGCGTGCGCGACCGGGTCGTCCCGGTCCTCAACACGAAGATCGACGACGGGCAGCTGTCGACCGACCGCCCCGTGTGGCAGGACCTCGTGCACGCCGCCGTCGGGCTGGCCGGCGCATCGCAGAGCTTCGACGCCAACGGCCCGTCCGTCCGCTACCTCGCGGCGGCCGGCGACTCGACGATCGCCACCGGGTCGCTGCCGGGCATCGGGCAGCTCGTCGCCCTCGGGCCCGAGATCAAGGGCTCCACCCCGCAGTGGCTCGGCAACGGGCGCATGTCGCCCTTCCGGCCGGACGGAGCCTGCCGCGACGCCACCCCGGTGAACCTCCAGAGCCGCACGCCGTTCGGCCGGGGCGCCACGCTGCGCCAGGGCAAGGCCGGCGAGCGGGCCGCGACCGCGCCGACGGCGCCGCCGAAGGTGCGGCGCCTGGACGCCCGCGGTGGTCGTCGCGACACCCTCCGCGACGCGCTGCGCGCCGTCGTGGGCGCGGTGGACGGCACCGTCGGCCCGCGCGGGGGAGGCCGCTGATGCGCCGCGGACTGCGCAAGCACGGCAAGTGGCTCGGCGTCATCGCCTTCCTCATGGTCACGGCGACGCTCGCGGGCGGGTACATCCTCGTCCAGCAGCGGCTGACGAACCCGTTCGCCGACTTCTACACCGTCAACGCCGAGTTCAGCACGACCGCCGGCCTGAACCCCGGGCTCGGGCAGGCGGTGAACGTCGCCGGCGTGCGCGTCGGGACGATCACCTCGTCCAAGCTGCGGGACGGCAACGCGATCGTCGTCATGCAGGTCAAGCCCGGCAAGCTGCCGCACATCTTCAAGGACGCCCACGCGGTCCTCGTCCCCAACTCGCCGCTGAAGGACATGCAGGTCGAGCTCTTCCCGGGGCATCCGAAGACGGGCCGGGCCCCCGGCGGGTACACGATCCCGGTTGCGCGGACCGCGCCGCCCGTGGACTCCGACGAGCTCACGGCCGCGCTGGACACCGACACGCGCCGGTTCTTCCAGGTCCTCGTCTCCGGCGTCGACCACGGCCTCGACGGCCGCGCGCAGGACCTGCAGGCCGTCCTGAAGACGCTCGAGCCCACCGCGCAGGACCTGCAGAAGGTCACCGGCGCCCTGGCGGACCGGCGCCGGGAGCTGCGCCGCCTCGTCCACAGCATGGCCGTCCTGACGACCGCGACCGCGACGAAGGACCAGGAGCTCGCCCGGGTCGTGCAGGGCGGCAACGCGACGCTGCAGGCGCTCGCCGCCCAGGAGGCGGCCCTGCGCGCGTCGACCCGCAAGCTGCCGCCGACGCTGGCGACCACGCGGCGGACGCTCGCCAATCTGCAGGACTTCAGCGGCGTGCTCACGCCGACCCTCGAAGGCCTGCTGCCGACCGTCCGCAAGCTCAAGCCCGTCCTGAAGGCCACGGACGACCTGGCCAGGACGGGGGAGCCGGTGCTGCGCACGCAGCTGCGCCCGCTCGTCCGCGAGCTGCAGCCCGTGGCGAAGGACCTCGCGCCGACGACGCGCGACCTCAGCCGCGTGACCCCGGCGCTCACGAGCGCGTTCCGCGTCCTGAACTACACCGTCAACGAGCTCGCCCACAACCCCGAGGGCGACGACGAGGGCTTCCTCTTCTGGCTCAGCTGGTTCGCGCACAACGGCAACTCGTTCACCTCCATCCAGGACGCGCACGGCTCGGCGTGGCGCGGGGTGGCGCTCGTCTCGTGCGACTCGGCGGTCGACACGCTCGGCTCGCTCGGCGGCGCCGGGGCGATCCTCGCGCCGATCCTCAAGAACATCATCGACTCCTCACCGGCCTGCCGCTAGGCGACGCGACACCATGGGATCCAAGCCTCCGTCACTCGCCTCCATCGCCACCGCGGTCGTCTTCGCCGTCGCCTGCTTCTGCGCGACGCTCTTCGTCTGGAAGGCGTTCGGCGGGACGTCGCCGTTCCAGGCCGAGGGCTACCGCTTCAAGGCGCGCTTCGGCGCCGACGCGACGAACCTCACGGGCGGCTCGTCCGTGCGCATCGCCGGCGTGCCGGTCGGCAAGGTCGTCGGCGTCAAGGCGGCCGGCGGGCGCTTCGAGGCGACGATCGAGCTCAAGCGCCGCTACTCGCCGATCCGCACCGACGCCCGCGCGATCACGCGGATCAAGACGCTGCTGGGGGAGACGTTCGTCGAGCTCACGCCCGGCTCCCCGACGGCGCCCGCCCTCGTGGAGGGCGGGACGCTCGCGCAGCAGAACATCGGCGAGCCGCAGGCCATCGACCAGGTGCTCGGTGCCTTCGACGCCCAGACCCGCAAGGAGTTCAAGGACTTCCTCTCGGACTTCTCGATCGCGCTGAAGGACCGTGGCCAGGACCTCAACGCGACGCTCGGCAACGCGGCGCCGACGACGCAGGAGCTCGACCGGCTCGTCACGACGCTCGACGCCGAGCGCCCGGCCGTCAAGGCCCTGATCCGCGACGCCGGCACGGCCCTGACCGCGGTCGGCCAGCGCTCGGCCGACGTCCAGGACCTCGTCCGCTCCGGGAGCGCCGTCCTCGGCTCGACCGCGGCGCGCAACGCGGCGCTGGAGGCCACCGTCCGGGCGCTGCCGCCGTTCCTCGGCAAGACGCGCAACGCGCTGACGGTCCTCGGCGGTGTCGCCGACGAGGCGGCGCCGACGCTGGCGACGCTGCGCCCGGTCGCCCCGCTGGTGCGCCCCGCGCTGCAGTCGGCCACCGCGCTGGCGCCGCAGCTGACGGGCACGTTCCGCGATCTGTCCCCGGTCCTGGACGCCGCCGTCGCCGCGCTGCCGGCGCTGCGCCGGACGCTGAAGGCGGCCCAGCCGCTGCTCGGCCAGCTCCAGGACGCCGGCCGGCAGCTCGTGCCCGTCGTGCAGTACGCCAACCTCTACCGCAACAACGCCGTCACGGCGCTGGCGAACCTCGGCGCCGCGACGCAGGCCGTCGACGCGCAGGGCCGCCACTACCTGCGGACGGTCATCCCGATCGTCAACGAGTCGATCGGCGGGCAGGCCAAGCGGTTCGGGAGCAGTCGCCACAACCCGTACCCGGCGCCGGGCGAGATCGCGGACATCGCCGGCGGCAACGGCCTGTCCTCGTCCGACTGCCGCAACGCGGGCAACCCGACGCCCGCCGTCATCGGCACCGGCGCCCCGCCGTGCCGGGGCCCGAAGACCAAGAGCTTCGGCGGCCGCAGCACGTACTACCCGAACGTCGTCGCCACCGCCCCGTAGCGCGCCGACCGTCCAGCCGCCGCGGAGGGCGTGCGAGGATGGGGGCGTGCAGCGCCGGTGGCATGTCTTCGCGTTCGGGGTCGTCGAAGGCGTGCTCGCGCTGCTGGACGTGCTGTTCGGCGGCGACATCGCCCTCTCGACGACGTACGTCGTCCCCGTCCTCGTCCTCGCGCTCGTCGCGGCCCCGGCGACCGTCGCCGGCGCCGGCTGCGTCGCGATCCTCCTGAGCGTCCTGAGCGGTGTCGAGCACGACACGCTCGACACGAGCCGCCAGCTCGTGCGGATGCTCCTCGTCGGCGGCGGCAGCTCCGTCGCCGTCGCCTTCGCGGTGGCCCGCACCCGGCTGGGCACCGAGCTGCGCCGCCAGCAGCAGCTCGCGCAGGAGAACGAGCGGCTCGTCACCGCCCTGCACGCCCGCGAGCGCGAGCTGACCGCGATCGTCGACGGCATCGCCGACGGCGTGCTCGTCCACGATGCCCAGGGCCGGCCGAAGTACGCCAACCAGCGGGCGGCCGAGATCCTCGGGCTCCCGGACGCCGAGACCGTCCTGCAGGCCGAGCCCGGCGCCATCCCGGCGAGATTCAGCTTCTTCGACGTCGACGGCGACCCGGTGGAGCCCGATCGCTTCCCGGGCCGCCGTCTCTTCCGCGGCGACCCGGACCCGCCCGACCTGCTGGCCCGCAACGTGCACCGCGAGACCGGCCTGGAGCGCTGGACGGTCACGAAGGCCACGGCGGTCCCCGGCCCCGACGGCACGCCGGTGCTGGCGGTGAACGTCATCGAGGACGTGACCGAGGCCCAGCGTCGCGAGGAGGGCACGCGGTTGCTCGCCCGGGCGGGGGAGGCGCTCGGGGCCTCGCTGGACCTGCAGACGACGCTGGACCGCGTCGCGTCGCTGGCCGTCCCGCACCTGGCGGACTGGTGCAGCGTCGACCTGCCCGACGGCCCCGACATCCGCACGGCGGCGGTGGCGCACACGGACCCGCGGCGCCTGGAGGCCGGTCGCGCGCTCCTGGACCGCCACCCGTCGCGCATGCAGGACAGCTACGGCGTCGCGGCGGTCCTGCGTGGGGAGGGGCCGGTCGTGCGCGCCGGCGTCACGCGCGAGCAGCTGCAGCGGTACGCCCAGGACGAGGCGCACCTGCGGGAGCTCGAGGTCCTCGGGATCGCGCACCTGGCGATCGTCGGCATGCACGCCGCCGGCCAGATCATCGGCGCGCTGACGCTCGTGCGCTGCGCCGGGCGCCCGCCCTTCGCCGCCGAAGAGGTCCAGCTGGCCGAGGAGCTCGCCCGCCGGGCGGGGACGGCCGTGCTCAACGCCGGTCTCTACGAGGAGCGCGTGCTCGTCGCCGACACGCTGCAGCGCAGCCTGCTGCCCCCGGAGCTCCCGAGCCCCGACGGCCTGCAGATGGCGTCGCACTATCGCGCGGTCGGCCGGGCGAGCGAGGTCGGGGGCGACTTCTACGACGCCTTCCCGCTGCCGGACGGCTGGCTCGTCGCGATCGGCGACGTGACCGGCAAGGGCGCCGAGGCCGCCGCCCTGACCGGGCTCGCGCGTGCGGCGTTCGAAGCGGTCACGACGCTCACCGGCCGTCCCGCCCTGGCCCTCGAGCACCTGCACGGACTGCTGGCGCGGCGCGGGGACATGGCGCTGGCGACGGTCGGGGCGCTGCAGTTCCACGCGGGGGAGGACCCGCCCCGCGTCACCGTCTTCTGCGCGGGGCACCCGCCGACGCTGCTCATCCGGGACGGCGTCGTGCAGGCGCTGACCGCCAGCGGCCCGATCCTCGGCGCCTTCGTCGGGCAGGCGTGGCTGGCCTCGGAGGTGGAGCTGCGTGTCGGGGACGTCCTGCTCCTGCGGACGGACGGGGTGACCGACTCGGTGGGGGACGCGGGTCGGCTCGGCGAGGAGCGCCTGCAGGCGGCGCTGACGGGCAGCCCGCCCGGGGACGCCCAGGCCGCGGTGGACCGCGTGCGCGCCCTCGTGGAGGCCCACCAGGCCGGAGCGGCCCGCGACGACATCGCGATCATCGCGGTCGCCGTCACCGGACCGGTCATCGCGGCGCCGCCCGCGCAGGAGGGCCTGGCGATGCCGTCGCTCCTGCGCTCCACGGTGCTGGACGGCACCCCGGCGTCGGTCGCCGCCGCACGGGCGATGATCGACCAGACGCTCGTCGGGCTGCTGGCCCCGCCGGTGCTCGACGACGTGCGCCTGCTCGTCTCCGAGCTGGCGTCCAACGCCGTCCGGCACGCCGGCGGCGGCACCTACCGGCTGGAGCTCGACCTGGACCCGCACCGGCTGCGCGTCGAGCTGGCCGACCACGGGCCGGGCCCCGTCGCGGGCGTCTCGGAGCGGATCCGCGACGCGTTGCCCGAGGGCGGCTACGGCCTGGGCATCGTCGACCGCCTCAGCGACCGCTGGGGCATCGAGCGCAAGACCGGGGCGCACCCGACGCGCATCTGGTTCGAGCTGCCCCGCGACCAGCGCCCGTGAACGCCGACCACCGTCACAGCCCAGGATCTTGGAGTTCTCCTGCCACCCGCTCGCGGACGAGCCCGAGCGCGATGATGCCGGCGGTGATGCGCAGCAGCGGCAGCTCCGTCTCCGACAGCGCTGCGTCCTCGTCGAAGAGCATCAGGACGGCGCCGAGCGTGTCGTCGGCGGCCTTCAGCGGGACGAGCAGGAGCCGGAGCCCGTCCGGGGCCCCGAAGGCC
>CAZRLR010000194.1:0-8536 GCA_964600395.1 uncultured Conexibacter sp. | reverse complement strand
CCGGCGCCTCGCGACCGCCCCCGAGATCCTCGCCGCCGCCGCGGCGGCCGAGCAGGACGTCGAGGCCGCGCTGGCCCGCGCCCGCGCCGCCGCGGCCGCCGACGCCGAGGCGGGGCAGGCGCTCGAGCGCGTCCGCGGCCGCGCCGAGGCGCTGCGCGCCCTGCGCCGCCAGCTCACCGAGCGCCTGCGCGTGCACGGCCCGCTCGCCGCGCAGGCCGCGACGATCCGGGGACTGGCGATGCTCGTCGACGGCACCTCGGCGCAGAACCGCAAGCGGATGCGCCTGCGGGCCTACGTGCTCGCTGCGCGCCTGGAGGAGATCGCGACCGCCGCCTCCGTGCGCCTGCAGGTCATGACCGACGGCCGCTACACCCTGGCCCACGACGACGAGCGTGCCTCGCGCAACACCCGCAGCGGACTGGGGCTGCGCGTCGTGGACGGGTGGACCGGGCAGGACCGCCACCCGTCCACGCTGTCGGGCGGCGAGACCTTCCTCGCGAGCCTCGCGCTGGCCCTCGGCCTGGCGGACGTCGTCGCCGCCGAGGCCGGCGGCGCGCGCCTGGAGACGCTCTTCGTCGACGAGGGCTTCGGCTCCCTCGACGAGCGCGCGCTGGACGAGGTCCTCGACGTGCTGGACCGCCTGCGCGACGGCGGGCGCGCCGTCGGCGTCGTCTCCCACGTGCCCGAGCTGCGCCAGCGCATCACCGCCCAGCTGCACGTCGTCAAGGAGCGCACCGGCTCGCACGTCGTTCAGCTGACCTGACCGCCGCGCTACGTTCACCTCATGGACGGCATCGCGACGGCGCTGACGGACGCCGGCGGGCCCCAGGCCCCGCGCGAGCGCGCCGCCCTGCTGCGCCGCCTGCTGACCGCCGAGCTGCAGCGCGGCGCCGCCGAGCTGCAGCTGGCCCGCTCGGGGTACCCCGAGCCCGTCGCGATCCTCGTCGCGCCCGCCCCCGCGGGCCAGGGGCTGCGGGCGGTCCTGCCGGTGGACCCGGCCCTGCGGGCTGACCCGGACGCCATCACCGAACGCGCGTGGCTGCTGGCGGCCGCCGCCGTCGGCGCGCTCGTGGAGGCCGGCGCGACCGGCAACCTGACCGTCGGCCGGTGGGGCGAGCACCTGGCGCTCGAGCTCACCGGCGACGGCGACGCCGAGCTGGCCGTCCTCGCCTTCGAGGAGCAGGCCACGTCGATCGACCGCCTGCGCGCCGTCGCCCTCGCCGGGCCGGCCCACCTGCTGGAGGACGTCACCGACCTGCGCGACCCGATCGGCGCCGGGCACCCGCTGCTCGTCGCCCGCGAGGTCGCCCGCCAGGGCGGGCGGCCCGCCGACCCGGAGTCCGTCCACGCCCTCGAAGAGACCGTGCTGGCCCTGCTCGACAGCGAGCCGGGCCAGGGCGGGACGCGGCCCCACGACGACCCGGACCCCGCCCGCCGGGTCGCGCGGCGCATCCTCCAGCGCCTGGCGGGGATGGGCAAGTGGGGCGGCTACCACACGGAGTTCGCCCACCTGGCCCGCGGCTTCGCGCCGAGCGACCGCAAGCTGGCCGCCGCGGTCGGGGAGGCGCTGCTGGACGCCGGGCTGCTCGTCGAGAAGCCGAGCGTCGGGCAGCGCCACGTCTTCCTGGACCCGCGGCGCGCCGCCGACATCCACGCGCTCACCGACCACGGGACGCTCCCGGACGGCCTCGTGCTGCCGGTGCCCTGACCGGGAGCCGCGCTCGCCGGCGAGGGTGCGACCGCGCCACGACGCCCCGGCGTAGGATCCGTGACGTGAACGTCATCGGACAGTTGGGCGACAAGGCGCATCTCGTGCGCACCCTCGCGCAGACCGGGATCATCCGGCCCACGCGCCCGGATCGCCTCGTCCGCGCCGGGCTGGCGCTCGCCAAGTGGGGGCCGACGCCGGCGGCCGGCTACGCGGCCTCCGCCGCCCGCCACCCCGACGAGACGGCCGTCATCGACGAGCTCGGGACGCTGACCTTCCGCCAGGTCCACGAGCGCTCCAACGCCTTGGCCGCCCAGCTGCAGCGGCGCGGCATCGGCGAAGGCGACGCCGTCGCCATCCTCGCCCGCAACCACCGCGGCTTCATCGACGCGGTCGTCGCGCTCTCGAAGCTCGGCTGCCACTCGCTCTTCCTCAACACGATGTTCGCCGGCCCGCAGATCACCGACGTCTGCGCGCGCGAGAAGCCGGCGGCGATCATCTACGACGAGGAGTTCGCGGAGCTCGTCCAGGAGGCGCTGCAGGACCGGCAGGGCTTCGTCGCCTGGGCCGACGGCGACACCGAGCACGACGACCCGCTGCTGGAGGACCTCATCGCCCGCGGCGGCATCGGCGACCTGCCGGCTCCGTCGGAGAAGGGCCGCGTCGTCATCCTCACCTCGGGCACGACCGGCACGCCGAAGGGCGCCAACCGCAAGCAGCCCGAGTCCCTCGAGCCCGCCGCCGCGCTCTTCAGCAAGATCCCGCTGCGCGCCCGCGAGAACATCCACATCGCCGCGCCGATGTTCCATTCGTGGGGCTTCGCCCACTTCACGCTCGGCCTCGCGCTCAGCTCGACGCTCGTCCTGCGCCGCAAGTTCACCCCCGAGGGCATGCTGCAGGCCGTCGCCGAGCACGAGTGCACGGCGCTGGCCGTCGTCCCGGTGATGCTCCAGCGGACGATGGAGCTCGACGAGGCCGTGCTCGCCAAGTACGACGTCTCGAGCCTGCGCGTCATCGCCGCGAGCGGCTCGGCGCTACCCGGTGAGCTGGCCACCCGCGTCATGGACCTCTTCGGCGACGTCCTCTACAACCTCTACGGCTCGACCGAGGTCGCCTGGGCGACGATCGCCCAGCCCGCCGACATGCGCGCCGCGCCGGGCACCGCCGGCTCCCCGCCGCGCGGCACGATCGTCCGGATCTACGACGAGCAGGGTCACCCGGTGCCCGCCGGCCAGACCGGCCGCATCTTCGTCGGCAACGAGATGATGTTCGACGGGTACACCGGCGGCGGCAACAAGGAGCGCATCGACGGGCTCATGTCGACGGGCGACGTCGGGCACTTCGACCCGGCCGGCCGCCTGTTCGTCGACGGCCGCGACGACGAGATGATCGTCTCCGGCGGGGAGAACGTCTTCCCCCGCGAGGTGGAGGACCTGCTCGCCGACCACCCCGCCATCGAGGAGGCGTCCGTGCTCGGCGTCGAGGACGCCGAGTTCGGCCAGCGCCTGCGGGCGTTCGTCGTCCTGCGGTCCGGCCAGGAGGCGACGGAGGCCGAGCTCAAGGCCCACATCAAGGCGCACCTGGCCTCCTACAAGGTGCCGCGCGAGATCGTCTTCCTCGACGAGCTGCCGCGCAACGCGACCGGCAAGGTCGTCAAGCGGGAGCTCGCCGAGCGCTGAGCCCGGCCGTCCCGGCCCGTCCCCACGGGCCCCGGCGCGCCGCGGGGTGTTCTACCCTCGGAGGATGGCTCCACGTACGGACACGCTCGACCTGGCGCCGTTGAAGCTGCTCCCCGGCGAAGGGCGGCGGCTCGAGCTCGAGGTCTCGCTCGACGACCTGACCTTCGGCGAGGACACCTACCGCGCGCAGCCGCCCGTCATCCCCGTGACGGTCGACCTGTCGCGGATGACCGGCGGCGGGTGGGCCCTGCGCCTGCGCTTCTCGGCCGCCCTGTCGGGGCCGTGCATGCGCTGCCTGGAGCCCGCGTCCCCGACGACGTCCGTCGACACGCGCGAGGTCGACGCCCCCGGCGGCGGCGAGGAGCTCACGAGCCCGTACATCAAGGAGGAGGTCCTGGACCTGCGGGGCTGGGTGCGCGACTCCTTCGCGCTGGCGCTGCCGGCGCAGGTCGTCTGCCGTCCCGACTGCCGCGGCCTGTGCCCGCAGTGCGGCGAGAACCTCAACGAGCACCCCGACCACGCGCACGAGAAGGCCCCCGACCCGCGCTGGAACAAGCTGCGCGAGATCAGCTTCGAGTAGCCGCTACAGGTAGGCGCCGCTGGGCAGGTAGGGGGCCAGGGGCCCGAGCTGCCCGCGGACGAAGACCGGCCCCTCGACGCTCAGCGCCAGCCGGGCCCGCAGCCCGGCGGCGATCGCCCAGTCGTTGCCGGCCGTGATGAAGTCCACGTGCACGCTGCCCCCGGGGGGCGCGGCGGCGAACGCCGACCACAGCAGGTCGGTCGCCGCCTCGTCGTCGAGCGCCGCCAGCAGCGCCGGCGAGCCCTCGCGATGCATGACGAACCCACGGCCGGGGACGACGAGCAGCTCGCAGCCGACGTCCAGCCTGCGCTGCAGGTCCGGGCCGTGCGAGGCGCCGCGGACGAAGCGCGAGGCGGCCTCGCAGGTCGCGAGGTCCGCCTCGTCCTCCAGGGATCCGGGGCGCGCCCGCAGGCCGGCGGGCAGCCCGCGCCGGTCCAGGACGCCCGCCAGGGACACGCACGGCAGCAGCCGGAAGCCCGCCAGGGCGTAGCGGCGCATCGCGGCGGGGTGCTCGCTGGAGAGGATGATCCCGCCGCGCGTGCCGTCCCCGTAGGCCAGCGAGGGCGCGAAGACCTGCGAGCCGATGCCCTTGCCGTGGTGCGCCGGGTCCACGCCGAAGAGGCTGAAGCCCCAGACGTCCTCCCGGACGAGCGCCAGGGCGGTGGCGACGATCCGCCCGTCGAGCTCCGCGACCCAGCAGCCGCCGGGGTCCGTCGCCTGCAGGTGGGCCACCCGCGCGCGGCCACGGGCGCGGCGCACCTCGTCGTCGGCCGGACGGAACTCCTCGGGCCACAGGGGCGACAGCGCCGACCACGCGACGGCCTCGGCGGCCGCCACGTCGGTGGGCTCCAAGGGACGGACGGTCACCGCGTCGGACATGGCGCAAGTCAAGCACGGTCGCGATCCTCTACCCTCAACGGAGCCATGGCCGTCCCGAAGCAGAAGCAGTCGCACTCGCGCACCACCAAGCGTCGCTCCCAGCACAAGCTGACGGCGCCGACGTACAACGCGTGCCCCCAGTGCCACACCCCTCGTCGTCCGCACCGGGTCTGCCCGACGTGCGGGACCTATGGCGGCAAGACCGTCATGGTCACCGACAACGAGTAGCGCCCTCGCCACGCCGGCGCCACGCGCCGGTGCCCGCCTGAACGAGCCCGCCCAGATGCCTGACGTCACCATCGCCGTCGACGCCAACGGGGCGGACCTCGGCCCCGCGGAGGTCGCCGCAGGCGCGGCCATCGCCGCCGCCCAGGGCGTCCGCGTCATCCTCTTCGGCCCCGCCGCGCAGATCGGCGAGGTCCCCGCCGGCGTCAGCGTCGTCGACGCCCCGGTCTCGATCGCCAAGGCGCCCGACCCGGCCCGGGCCGCCCGCTCGACGCCCGAGTCCTCCATCGTCCGCGCCGCGCAGGCCGTCGCCGCCGGCGAGGCCGACGCCCTCGTCAGCGGCGGCTCCACCGGCGCCGCGCTGGCCGCCGGCCTCTTCAACGTCAAGCGCGGGCGCGGCATCCACCGCCCGGCGCTCGCGATCCCCGTCCCGGTCCCGGGGGCGCCCGTCACGTTGCTCGACGTCGGCGCGAACGCCGAGGTCCGCCCCGAGCACCTCGTCCAGTTCGCCTTCATGGGGGCCGCCCTGGCGACGACGATCCTCGGCGTCGCGCGCCCCCGCGTGGCGCTCCTGTCCAACGGGACGGAGGCCACGCGCGGCACGCCGGACGTCCTCGAGGCCCACGCCGCCCTCGCCGAGCGGGCGCGCGACAGCACCGCGTTGACCTTCGTCGGCAACGTCGAGGGCGTCGACCTGACGACGGGCGTCGCCGACGTCGTGGTGACCGACGGCTTCACCGGCAACGTCGCGCTGAAGGTCATGGAGGGCGTCTCGCAGGTGCTGCTCGGCGCGGTGAAGGACGCGGCGCTCTCGTCACCGCGGGCGAAGGCCGGCGGCCTGCTGCTGCGCCCGGCCCTCGGCGGGCTGCGTGCCGAGCTGGATCCCGAGGCGCACGGCGGGGCGTACCTCCTCGGCCTGCGGCGCCTGGGCGTCGTCCCGCACGGGCGCTTCAGCCGCCAGGGGTTCGCCCAGGCGATCCTGCTCGCGGCGCGCGGCGTGGAGGGCGACCTCGTGGGCGCCACGCACCGGGCTCTGGAGGCCGCCGGCGCCCTGAAGGCGGCCCCCCGACCGTCGTCCGGCGAGGCCACTAGCGTGTCACCGTCATGACCCGTGAGTCCGTCTTCGCCCTGATCCAGGCCCACCTCGTCGACGAGCTGGACGCCGACCCCGCCGCCATCGACGAGCGCACGCGCTTCAAGGAGGACCTCGAGGCCGACTCGCTGGACCTCTACACGCTCGTCCAGGAGCTCGAGGACTCCTACGGCGTGAAGATGAGCGACGAGCAGGCCGCGCAGATCCTGACCGTCGCCCAGGCGATCGACTTCGTCCTCGAGCACGCGCCCGCCGCGACCTGAGCCCCTGCGCCAGCTGCTCACACTCCTGGACGACCTCCCCGAGGACCTCTACCGGCAGGTCTTCACCCACGCGTCGTGGACGGACCGCCGGGCGGACTCCTACGCCCGCCTGGCCTTTCTCGGCGACAGCGTCCTGGGCCTGGCGATCACCTCGCACCTGTACCCGCGCCTGGAGGCCGAGCGCTACGGCGCCGGGCGCCTGACGAAGATCCGCGCGCAGACCGTCTCCGGCGTCGCCTGCCGCGGGGTCGCCGAGCGCCTGGGCGTCCCGGACCGCCTGAGCGCCGCCGCCCCCGACGGCATGACCGCCGACGGCCTGAAGGACACCGAGCGCGTCCTGGCCTCGATCATGGAGGCCGTCATCGGCGCCGTCTACCTGCACACGGGCTACGAGACGACGGCCGCCGCGGTGGTCGAGGCGTTCGAGCCGGAGATCGCCGAGGCGCTGGACCACCCGATCGACTTCAAGTCCACGCTGCAGGAGCGCCTGGCCCAGCGCGGCGAGACGATCACCTACGCCGTCACCGCCGAGGAGGGCCCGCCGCACGAGCGGACCTTCGAGGTCTCGGCGTCCGTCGGCGAACGGCCGGTCGGCACGGGGCGCGGCAAGTCGAAGAAGGCCGCCGAGCAGGAGGCCGCGCGCGCCGCCCTCGCGCTGCTCGACGCGGACGTCGTGGAGGACGAGGACTGACATGCACCTCAAGTCGCTCACGCTCAAGGGCTTCAAGTCGTTCCCGGACCGGACCCGCCTGGAGTTCGGGCCCGGCGTCTCGGTCGTCGTCGGCCCCAACGGCTCGGGCAAGTCGAACGTCACCGACGCGGTGCTGTGGGCGATGGGCGAGCAGTCCCCGGTCGCCGTCCGCGGCCAGACGATGCAGGACATCATCTTCGGCGGCGGGCGCGGGGTGCAGGCTCGCAGCTCGGCCGAGGTCGAGATCATCCTCGACAACGCCGACGCGACGCTCGACCTGCCGCTCGGCGAGATCTCGATCCTCCGCCGCCTGGACCGCAACGGCGACGGCGAGTACCGCCTCAACGGCGCCAAGTGCCGCCTCGTCGACGTCCTGGAGATCCTGTCGGACACCGGCCTGGGCAAGGAGTCGCACTCCGTCGTGTCCCAGGGCCGCGTCGAGGGGATCGTCACGTCCAAGCCGAAGGACCGGCGGCTGCTCATCGAGGAGGCCGCGGGCCTGGGCAAGCACCGCAAGCGCCGCCGCCGTGCCCAGCTCAAGCTCGAGCGCACGCAGGACAACCTGGACCGGTCGCTCGACGTCGAGCGCGAGGCCCGCTCGCGCCTGCGGCCGCTCAAGCGCCAGGCGGAGGCCGCCGAGCTGCACGAGCGCCTGGAGCGCCAGAGCACCGAGGCGCGGTGGGAGCTGACGAAGGACACCGTCCGCGCGCGCCGTGCGGACCTGCAGACCGCCGAGGCGACCGCCGTGTCCGCCCGCGAGGCGCGCGAGCGGGCCCAGGCCGAGCTGGGGGTCGTGGCCGCCCGCCGCGAGGCCGCCGAGCGCGCCCTGGAGCAGCGCGGCGAGCACCGCGAGATCCTCATGCGCCGCGCCTCGCAGGCCCGCAGCGCCGTGGACCGCGTCGAGCTGCGCCTGGAGCGCACGCGCGACACGCTGCAGGCCGTCCGCGAGCGCGTCGAGTCCCGCACCCGGCAGCTCGGCGTCCTGCGCACCCAGGCCGAGGACGACCGCCCCGACGACAACGGCCTGCAGCGGATCGAAGCCCTGCAGGCCGAGCGCGAGCGGCTGGACGCCGACCGCGAGGCCGCGCTCACGCGCGAGCTCGCCGCGCTGGAGGAGCAGCGCCTGGCCGCCCTGGCGAAGGTCGACGAGGTCGAGGCCGCGGTCGTCGCCGCGAAGGCCGCGCTGGCCGAGAGCGACGGCGCCACGGAGACCGCCCGCCGGGCCCGCAAGGCCGCGGAGGTCACCGCCGAGGCCGCGCGGCGCAACGCCTCGCGCCTGGGCGCCGAGCTCGCCGCCGCCAACCAGTTCCTGCGCTCGCACACGAGCGCGCCCGGGGGCGCCCGCGCCCTCGCCGACGAGCTGCAGGTGCGCGCGGGCTACGAGCTCGCGCTCTCCGCCGCGCGCGGCGGGCGCCTCA
>CAZRLR010000193.1:0-8581 GCA_964600395.1 uncultured Conexibacter sp. | reverse complement strand
GGCGGCCTGCGGGCCGAAGTTCGCCGAGCAGCCGGCGACGGGCGTCTCGGCGAAGACGCCGCAGGCTCCGGAGAAGATCTGCGCCGGCAGGATGTGCGAGACGGCGTCGTAGCGCGAGGACGCCGCGGCCCCGCCGTAGACGAACTTCAGGAGGTTCTCGATCCCGCCGCGCTCCTGCAGGTTGACGAGCAGCGCGTTGAGCATCGTGCCCGTCGGGCCGGCCCGGTCGGCGAACGTGCGCAGCAGCCGGACGACGGGGGCCGCGGAGCGGACGGTCGCCCGCCCGGTCGTGGAGGCCGCGCCGAGCCGCGTCAGCGCCGGGCGGGCCGCGTCCGAGAAGGCCGGGATCGCGTCGACGAGCTGGCTGAAGGCGGGCGTCGCGGCCCGGACGTCGCGGAGCACGGGCGTGCCGTCCGCCGCGACGCCGTCGAGGGCCGCGAGCGTCGGCTGCACCTCGTCCAGCAGCCCGGGCAGGCGCTTGATGGCCTGCTCGAGGGCGGCACGGTGCTCGCCCGTCGTCGTCGCGAGCTTCGCGGTCTCGTCGAGGAAGCGCGTGACGCTCTGCGGCCGGCGCGCCAGGTCGCCGGCGACGCGGTCGACCGCCGTCACCGTGGCGCTCAGCTCACGGCGCTGCTCGCCGAGGAGGTCCAGCGCCTTGCGCGTCAGCGCGAGCGTCGGGTTCGCGCGGCGCAGCACGTCGTTGAGGTCGTCCCCCCGGCCGGCCAGCCCGATGCCCAGCGAGGAGATGACGACCGACAGGCGCTGGCGGACCGGGACGCGGAAGATGTTGAACAGGTCGGTGATCGCGACGGGGACGGACGTGTTCGTGACCGGGACGGTCGCGGCCTGGTCGCCGCGCGGCAGCAGGGCGCCGGCGGCCGGCGTCCCGGGGTCGCACTGGACGAAGCGCTCGCTGATGAGGCCCTCGGGCTGGATCTCGCAGCGCGCGTCGCGGCGGAACGGGGCGAAGCGCCGGTCGACCTCCATCTGGATGCGGGCCTTGAAGTCCGGCGTCAGGACGACGTCCTTGATGCGGCCCACCCGGGCGCCGGCGATCTTCACGAGCTGGCCGGGGATGATGCCCTTGGCGGTGTCGAAGATGACGTCGACGCGGTAGGTCGAGTCCGCGACCGCGTGCGAGCGTTCGCCGGACGTCCCCGGCCCGAGGAGCAGGGCCACGAGCAGCGCGCAGGCCACGCCGACGGCGGCGCCCCAGCGGACGAGGGGGGCGGGGACGAGGCGCCTCATGGCTTGTCGTCCCCCGCGTCGCAGAGGCTCTTGTCCTGGTGGAACGGGTTGGAGCCGTCGTCGGCCGGCTCCACGGCCGCGCCGGGGCAGCGCGCGGTCAGGCCGCTCTGCAGCTGGCCCTTGGCCAGCGCGCCGAGCGTGCCGGTCAGCGCGGCGGTGCCCGTGACGAGCTGGATGCGGGCGAAGTGGCCGTTGGCGTCGTAGTAGCCGCCTGTCGTCCCGGTGAAGCCGTCGAAGAGGCCGGCGATGACGTCCGGGGCGTACGGGCGCAGCCCGGTGGCGATCGGCAGGGCGGCCTTCAGCGCGCTCGTCGTCGAGCGCAGCGCCGGCCCGGCGGCCTTGTCGAGCGCGGGGAGCCCGGTGAGGGCGCTGTCGAGGGCGGGCAGCAGCGCCCGCAGCTGCGCCAGGGCGGGCGCGGCGTCCCGGCCGAACGGCGGCAGCTGCCGCAGGACGGTCGCCAGCGGGGCGGCCGCCGGACGCAGCTCGCGCAGCACGGGCTTGAGCTTCTGCCCGGTGCGCGCGGCGTGGTCGAGCGTGTCGCCGGCCTGCTGGAGCAGCGCCGGGGCCCGCACGAGGACGTCCTGCAGCGCGGTGCGCTCGGCGGCCACCGCGTCGAGCGTCCGTGCGGTGTTCGTGATCGCGCCCTGCAGGTCGTCCCGGCGGTTGGCGAGGGTCGTGGAGACCGCGGCGGAGGTCGACACGAGGCGCCCGACGGCGGCGGTGTCGCGGTCCAGCTCGTCCAGCAGCGCGTGGCTCTGCGCGACGGCCGGGTTGAGGTAGGCCGCGGCGTCGTTGCCGTCCTTCGCGTTGCCGTCGAAGATCGTGGCGCTGTTGCGGATGAGGCGCTGCAGCTCCTTGCGCGTCGGCGGGTCCAGGGCGGTGAGGACCTGGTCGAGGTCGACGATCGAGCGCGTGGCCGTCGTGTCGATCGTGCCGTCGTCCGGGATCTCCGGGCGCGAGTCAGGGCCGGGCGTGATCTCGACGTAGCGGTTGGCCACGCCGGACAGGCCGACGGCGCGGATGCCGACGACGGTGCCCTCGTGGAGGGGCCAGAACTCGTCGCCCTTGAGCTTGACGCGGACGTTGGCCTGGTTGCGGTTCGTCAGCGTGATCGCGTCGACGGAGCCGATCGAGCGCCCGGCGACCTCGACGAGGTCGCCCTTGACGAGCTGGCCGGCGTCCGTGAAGCGCAGGTTCAGCGTGTGGGTCGGCCCGCTCGTCAGGACGAGGACGAGCGCCACCGCCGCGAGCAGCACCGCCGCGAGGGCGGCGATCCGTGTCCGGACCGGCGTCACCTAGCCCCCGATCGGGGCCCGGGCGTTGCCGCCCCAGAAGAGCTGCGTCCCCACCATGCCGATGGCGTGGATGCCGAAGATGTTGACGACCATCGACTTGGCCGTCGCGGTGCCGACGCCCACGGGCCCGCCCGAGGCGTTGTACCCGTAGTAGCAGCCCACGAGGACCACCATCGTGGCCATCATCATGCCCTTGATCGACGAATACAGCAGGTCGACGGGGTTCTGGAACTGCCAGAAGATCTGGAAGTAGCCGCCGGCCGAGACCTCGCCGATCTGCTGCACCACCGCGATGTAGGAGCCGACGAAGCCGAAGGCGACCGCCGCGATGTAGACGAAGGGCAGGACGAGCCACATGCCCAGCAGGCGCGTGGCGCAGAGGTAGAGCATCGAGTCGAAGCCCATGACCTCCAGGGCGTCGATCTCGTCCGAGATCCGCATCGAGCCGAGCTCGGCGACGATGCCGGTGCCGACCTTCGCGGCCATCATGTAGCCGAACGCGTAGGGCGTCACCTCGCGCAGGTCGCAGAGCGCGGTGAACGCGCCCGAGACGGACGGGGCGCCGACCGAGCGCGCCCCGTAGGCGCCCTCGATGCCGCACTGCAGGCCGAGGATGAAGACGAGCCCGAGGACGATGAGGACCGACCCGGTGACGAGGATGCCGGCCTGGCGCAGCGTCTCGCCGAAGAACTTCATGACGCGCAGGCGGTAGACGTCGCCCAGGACGCGCAGGGCGAACTTCAGGAAGGTGCCGAACGGGACGGTCGTCCGGTCGGCGACGGCGCGCAGCGGGGAGGCCATCAGCGCACCAGGGTGAGTTCGGGGTGCGTGGCCAGCAGCGTCTGGGTGAAGACGTAGTTGAAGGCCCCGATGCCGAGGAAGCTGATGACGACGGCCTGGTTGACCGCACGCCCGACGCCCTCGGCGCCGCCCTTGGCCGTCAGCCCCTTGTAGCAGCAGACGATCGCGATGATCGCGCCGAACATGATCGTCTTCAGCAGCGACCCCCACAGCTCCGTCGGCGTCGCGTTCGTGAAGTACGTCGCGAAGAACGGCCCGAGCGGCGCGCCGTTGGTCACCGTCACGAGCATCCCGCCGAAGGTCCCGAAGATGACGGCGTAGACGTTGAACATGCCCGTGACGAGCATCAGCGCGAGGAAGCGCGGGACGACGAGGTTCTTGATCGGGTCGACGCCGAGGACCTGCAGGGCGTCGAGCTCCTCGCGGATCTTGCGGGCGCCCAGGTCGGCGGTGATCGCAGTACCCGCGACGCCGGCCATGACGATCGCGCAGACGAGCGGGGCGAACTCACGGACGACCGCGACGATGAAGAGGCCGCCGAGACGGTCGATCGCGCCGAAGAGGTTGAGGAAGTTCGCGGCCTGGACGCCCGACGGCCCGTAGGTGAAGGCCACGGACGCGACGATCATCGGCAGCCAGCACAGCCGGACGGCGAAGAGGAACTGGGTGACGAACTCCTTGCCGTACGGGTACGGCGGGCGGACGGCGGACAGCAGCGTCTTGCCCGTCAGGACACCCATCGAGCCGATCGTCTCGATGAACTCCCGCAGCGGCAGAAAGGCGCGATCCCCTACGGCGCGCAGCATGCGTCCACGTCCTCCAAGCCAGTTCTCCCAAACCGATGCGGTCCGCTCCTCCCCGAGCAGCGATCCCCTAAAACGACGCTACCGTAGGTTCGCGCGCCTTGGCAAACGACAACCGTGCGCGCCCCGGGCGCAGGTCGGCCCGACGGGCGCGCCGGTACCCTCCCGCCGGTGGTGATCGCCTCCCGCATCGACGTCCCGGACGGGACCGGCGCCCTGCTGTGGGACCTGGACGGCGTGCTGCTGGACACGCTGAACCTCGAGCTCGACGCCGTCCGCGCGCTCGTCACCGAGCGGGTGCCGGGCGGGCCCGACGTCGCGCCCGCGACGGTGCGCGAGCGCTTCGCGCTCCCGGTGCCCGACTTCTGGCGGGCGATCCTCCGGACCGTCGGCGCCGACGTGGACGAGGCGCTCGTCGCCGAGCTCACCGCGGCGCTCGAGCACGTGCGCCTGGACGGCCATCCGGCGGTCCTCCCCGGCGTGCGCGAGCTGCTGGACGGCGCGACCGAGGCCGGCCTGCGCCTGGCCGTGGTCTCGAACAACCCCGCCGCGCAGGTCCGGACGATGCTCGCCCGCGCCGGCCTGGACGCGTCGCTGCCGGTCGTCGTCGGCAACGACCAGGGCCTGCCGTCCAAGCCCGCGCCGGACATGTACCTCGCGGGGGCGGACGCCGTCGCCCTGCCGCCCGCGCGCTGCGTCGCGCTGGAGGACTCCCTCCTCGGTGCCGCCGCGGCCCGGGCCGCCGGCTGCTTCGTCGTCGGCGTGGCCACCGGCTCGGCGACGTTCGCCGGGCTCGAGGCGTCCGCGGACGTCGACGTCGCCTTCCGCGCCTTCACCCCCGCCGCCGTCACGCTCACGCCGGGCGACGTCACGCGCAAGCGCCTGGACACCCCGAACGAGTTCGTCAGCCACATGCTCGAGCACATCGCGTGGCGGACGGGCTGCAGCGCGGAGATCGTCTGGCCGTCGGACGACTGGCACGGCCTCGGCCGCGCCGTCGGGGCGCAGCTGGCCCCGCTCCTGGACGGCGAGACGCTGCGTACCCGGGCCCTCGGGCTCATCGACGACGGCAGCTGCGAGGTCACGCTGGAGCGCACCGGGGCCGACGCCGACGCGGACGTCGAGCCCGGCGTCGCGCTGACCGACGCCGGCGGCGCGGTGGACCCGGAACGCTTCGTCGCCCTGCGGGTGGAGCAGCTGGCCACCGGCCGCCCGCTCGTGCGTCTCCTGGAGGGGCTCGCGGAGGCCACGGGCCTGCGCATGACGATCGCCCTGGCGAGCCTCGAGGACCCCCACCACACCTGGGAGGCCGTCTTCCGGGCGGTGGGCGTCGCGCTGCGCGGGCTGTCGGCGACCCTGCTGGCCCACGCCGACGGGACCGGCGACACGCTGGACCGCAGCGGCCGGGACGACGGCCGCGCCGCCAAGGGCTACGGCCTGACCGTCGAGCTCGCCGGCGCCGAGGGCGTGCGCCTGCTGCGCACGACCGCCGAGTCCGCCTGCCACGCCGACGTGCGGCCCGCGCCCGGGCCCTTGACGCTCACGCTGCACACCTCGGACTCGGTCCACTGCGAAGGCCTGGTCGACCTCGTCGCGCAGCTCGGCGCCGCCGCCGGCCTGTCGGGGACGATCGCGTTCTCGGCGCTGGAGCTCAGCTCGAGCCACGTCGTCGCCGAGGACGTCGGGATGACGCTCGGCGCCGCCGTCAAGGAGCTGGCGACGCAGCGCATGAACGCGTTCGGGATCGAGGGCGCCGGGTCGAGCGTCACCGACGGCCCCGAGCAGGCGCCGATCCGCGTGGGCGTGAGCTTCGAGGGCCGCAAGTTCCTGCAGCTCGTCCCCCTCGGCTGGAGCCGCGAGGCGCTGCGCGAGCAGCTCATCGGCGGGACGCTGCGCAGCGGCCTCTTCACCGAGGACCTGGACGACTTCCTCGACGGCTTCGTCGGCGGCATGGGCTGCTCGGTCGTCGTCCTGTGGGAGCGCGTGGACGACCTGGACGCCGCGTGGTCGCTCGTCTTCACCGGTCTGGGTGCCGCCCTGGGCGGCCTGCTGGCCCCCAACCACGCCAAGCGCGCCCTCATCGCGGGCGTCAAGGCGACCCTCGCCTAGCCCCCGTACCCCTCTTGCGCAGCACGACCGACGCAGCATCCGAACGGAGCCCCCACGCATGAACATCAGGCGCCATGACCTCGCGCAGCTCGACGACGCCGGGCGCTCCGCGCTGCTCGCGCGCGTGCAGCAGGCCGACACGAGCGACATCGGCGAGACCGTCGCGGCCGTCGTCGAGGCGGTGCGGACCGAGGGCGACGCCGCCCTCGTGCGCTTCACCGCCCAGTTCGACGGCGTGGAGCTGGACCCGGACGCCCTGCGCGTCCCGGAGGCCGACTTCGATGCCGCCGAGGCCGCCACGCCCGACGACGTCAAGGCCGCCATCACGACGGCGGTGACGAACATCCGCCACCACCACGCCGCCCAAGTGCCGTCGGCCGACTGGATGCAGGAGACCTCGCCCGGCGTCATCTCGGGCGAGCGCTACACGCCGATCGCGTCCGCGGGCCTCTACGTCCCGCGCGGCAAGGGCTCGTTCCCGTCGGTCATGGCGATGCTGAGCGTGCCGGCGACGCTCGCGGGCGTCCCGACGATCGCCGTCTGCACGCCGCCCGGCCCCGGCGGCGAGGTCGACGCCGCGTCCCTCTTCGCGGCGCGCCTGAGCGGGATCGACACGGTCTACCGCGTCGGCGGCGCGCAGGCGATCGCCGCGCTGGCCTACGGCACGCAGACGCTGCCGAAGGTCGAGAAGATCGTCGGCCCCGGCAACCGCTACGTCACGCACGCCAAGCGCCTGGTCTACGGGCAGGTCAACCCGGGCCCGCCGGCCGGGCCCAGCGAGTCGATCGTCCTCGCCGACGACAGCGCCGACCCGTCCACCGTCGCGCACGAGCTGCTCGTCGAGGCCGAGCACGGGCCCGACAGCGCCGCCGTCCTCGTCACGACCTCGCACGCGCTGGCGGACGCCGTCACCGAGCTGCTGCCCGCGCTCGTCGAGGCCCTCCCGCCGCAGCGCCGGGAGTTCGTCCAGACCGTCCTGAGCGGCTTCGGCGGCATCGTCGTCGCCCCGACGCTCGACGACGCGATCGCGTTCTGCAACGACTGGGCGCCCGAGCACCTGCACGCGATCGTCGAGGACGGCCTCGGGGTCCTGCACCGCCTCGAGCACGCCGGCGAGATCCTCCTGGGCCCGCACGCGTCGATCGCCTACGGCAACTACGTGATCGGCCTGAACGCGATCCTGCCGACGGGGGGCTTCGCCCGCGGGTACTCGTGCGTCGGGGTCGACGACTTCATCAAGCGCTCGTCGTTCGCCTACGTCACCGCGGCCGGCGCGCAGTCGCTTGGGCCGGCGGCCGCGACGCTCGCCGACTACGAGGGCTTCCCCGCGCACGCGGCGGCCGCCCGGCACGCGCTCGACCGCGCGCAGCGCGGCTGACGGGAGGCGCCCGCCGTCGGGTTGCGCGGGCCCGCCCCGAGGTGCGAGGATCGTGGCAGACGTCACAACCCCTCGCACCGACCAAAGGAGTTCCGCCATGGAGTCCTCCCCCACCCGGGTCCTCGTCGTCGCCAACCAGACGGCGCTCACCGACGCGCTGCAGGCGGCGGTCCGGGAGCGAGCCCGGCGCTCCCCGTGCGACTTCACCCTGCTCGTGCCGGTCCCGGCGACCGGCCTGCACCGCCTCATCGACCCGGAGGACGTGTCGGACG
Source organism: uncultured Conexibacter sp. (assembly GCA_964600395.1). Classification (GTDB taxonomy): domain Bacteria; phylum Actinomycetota; class Thermoleophilia; order Solirubrobacterales; family Solirubrobacteraceae; genus Paraconexibacter. Next base: position 675 of record CAZRLR010000193.1, on the reverse strand, counting down.
CCGGGGCGCACGCGGTCCTGGAGGAGGCGCTGCCGCTGCTCGCGCTCGCCGCCGGCGCGCCGGTCACCGGGCGCGTCGGCGACCCGGAGCCGCTCGCGGCGATCCAGGACGCGCTGAACCTCGTCGGGTTCGACGAGGTCATCCTGTCGACGCTGCCCCACCGCCTGTCGCGATGGCTGCACCTGGACCTGCCGCGGAAGGTCGCGGCCCTCGGCATCCCCGTGACGACGGTGACCGCGCCATCATCCGGGCGGGCGCCCGTCCCGGCGCCCGCCTGAGGTCGTCGGGCGCCTAGAGGCGGGCGCGTTCTGCGCCCGCCAGGCCCGCCCGGGCCAGCAGGCCGGCGACGAAGCCGCCGACGACGGCCCAGGCCACGGCGGCCAGGCCCCAGTTGACGGCCAGCTCGACCTTGGGGTTGTCGAGGTCGAACATCCCGTCGAACGGGCCGACGAGCGAGCGCCCGAGATCGTGGACGGTCGAGACGACCGAGTTGTCGGCGTTCGCCTCCAGGACGCGCAGCAGGATCGCGGCGACGATGATCGCGACGATGACGCCGGTCACGAACCGCACGAGGCGCGCGAGCAGCAGGAGCGCCGAGCCCGCGCCGCCGGCGACCGCGCCCCCGGCGCCGGCGCGACGGCCGCGATGGGTGCGCTCGGTGGCGACGACGGGCCG
>CAZRLR010000192.1:0-8624 GCA_964600395.1 uncultured Conexibacter sp. | reverse complement strand
AGGTCGGTGCGGGCTCGGAACATGATCTCGATCATCTTGCTCGGCAAGATGCTTTGCGGACCTGAGGCCCCGGCCCGGGGCGCGACGAGACTGTTCACGTTCTGCGACAGACCGCGCGGAAAACGTGCCCGCCGGCAGGTCGGTGCGCGGACACCTCCGGCGATCCACGCGGCCCCGCCGCCCGGCGGGCGAGGCGCCGGATTGTGGGATCCTGAGCGGCATGGTGCAGCGCGTCCTCGCCGAAGCCGGTCGCCTCCCCGGCGCCGGCACCGTCACGGCCGTCGTCCTGGGTGTCGCCGCGATCCCCGGCCGGGCCGACCGCGTCCTGCGGGGCGTCGAGAGCCTGCAGCGCCTGGCCGAGCTCGACGACTCGCTGCGGATGCTCAGCACCTTCGAGCAGAGCCTCGCGCGCCTGGCCGACCTCGGCGCGAGCGTCGACCGCCTGGCGACCGCGGTCGAGGTGCTCCCGGGGCTGGCCGACAGCGCCTCCGCGCTGCCCGAGCTCACGCGGCACGCCGAGGCGCTCGCCGAGCTCACCCAGCACGCGTCGGCCCTGGCCGAGCTCACCGAGCACGCCTCCGCCCTGACCGAGCTCACGCGCCACGCCGCCGCCCTGCCCGAGCTCGTCCCGCGCGTCCAGAGCGTCGAGCAGATGGTCGAGACCATCATCGGCTACCTCGACACCCTGCAGCCGACCGTCGACGAGCTGACGCTCGCGGCGTCCGACCTGCAGCGGGCGGTCGGCCCGATCGGGCGGATCGCCGGGCGCATCCCGGGCTCCCGCGCCCGCGACCTCGAGGACGGCCGCCGCGCCGCGGCCCTGACCGACGGCTGACTGCCCCGGCGATGACCGCCGACGAGCTGCGTGACTGGTGCCTGTCGCTGCCCGGCGCGGTGCACGAGTTCCCGTTCGGGCCCGAGACGTCGGTGTTCAAGGTCGGCGGCAAGATGTTCGCCCTCTCGCGCCTGGACGGGGAGCCGCTGAGCGTCAGCCTCAAGGTCGACCCCGTCCTCGGCGAGCAGCTGCGCGCGTCCTACGCGGACGTCAAGCCGGGCTGGCACCTGAACAAGAAGCACTGGGTCACCATCACGCTGAACGGCGACGCCGACGACGAGCTCGTCCGCGGGCTCGTCGAGGACAGCCACGACCTCGTGCGCCCGCGGCGCCGCCGGCCGCCCGCCGCGGCGCCCTGAGGCTGCCGTCAGCGCCCGGTCCGGGCGCCCAGCGCGACGCGGCCGCCGGGCTCCAGGAGGCGGACCTCGGTCGCCGGGGCCAGCTCCGCGGCGCGGGCGGCGTACGTGCGCGGCGGCTCGTGCAGCAGCCGGTGGCCCTGCAGCCCCAGCGGCAGCGGGAAGTACGTCCCCCAGTGGATCGGGACGGCCAGGCGCGGACGCAGCAGGGCGGTCGCCTCGGCGGCGCGGTCGGGGTCCAGGTGTCCGGGGCCGAGCGTCGGCCCGTACCCCCAGACCGGCAGCAGCGCGAGCTCCAGCGGGCCCAGGTCGGCCATCCCGGCGAAGCGGTCGGTGTCCCCGGCGAAGTAGATGTCCTCGTCGACGAGATAGCCGAGCGCCGGGACGGGCCGGCCGCGGGGCAGGCGGGCCGCAGGGTGGACGGCATTCGTCGCGGTGATCGGCACGCCGAGGACGTCCGTCGTCCCGCCGACGTCGAGCTCGTGGACGTCGCCCAAGCCCCGCAGCAGCGGTGCGGCGCCCCGCGGCGCGACGATCGGGAGGTGACGGCCCAGGGCCCGGAGCGTCGGACGGTCCAGGTGATCGTGGTGGACGTGGGAGATCAGGACGGCGTCGACGCGGCCCAGGGACGCCGGGTCGATCGCCGGGACGCGCCGCGTGATGTGCGCCAGGCGCGGGCGCAGGAGCGGGTCGGTGATGAGCCGCACGCCCCCGACGTCCAGGAGGACGGTCGCATGCCCGAGCCAGGTCGCGCTGCGGCTCACGCGGCGGGGGAGGAGGCCGGCGCCTCCTCGTCCTCGTAGCGGTCGAAGCGCCAGGGGACGTGCAGACGCCGGCCGGTCCGCGGGTGGCGGTGGCTCGAGAGCCCGCCGATGACCCGGTAGCGGTCGTACATCGTGATGATGAGCGTCAGCAGGAGCAGGAAGAACAGCGCGTCGCCGAACGGCAGGTACGCGTCGTAGCCGGCGGTCCGGCGCAGGATCGACCCGGCGGCGATGATGGAGCCGTTGACGGCGGCCATGGCCAGGAACTGCACGAAGGTCGAGCCGTAGCGCGAGCCGCTCTGGATGCGCCACAGGCTGATGGCCGAGTTCAGGACGACGACGACGCTGATGCCGAGGACGACCTGCGCGGTCGTCGCCCGGACCCCGCTGAGCACCTGGCTGAAGATGATGCTGACCATCGTGAGCAGCAGCACCTTCTCGAGGACCGCGACGCTGAAGACGGCGGCCATGTCGCGGCGCGGTGTGACGGCGGCGCTCGCCGGCCGGTCGATGTGAGCGTCCACGTCGACGCTCTGGCTCCGGTCCCACGCCGGGAGGCGGTCGCGGAACCGGGCGAGGGCGAGCAGCACGAGGCCGAGCGCGCCGAAGAACGCGGGCAGCAGCCACGGGTGGGCGGCCTGCTGGTCGGTGACGTCGAGCTCGGCGATGTGGATCCAGTACTCCTGGGGCAGCTTGAAGCCGATCCAGATCGCCGCGGCCGCGCCGACGACGAGCCGGTGGCTCATGCGGTTGGGGTTCCAGAACAGCCGCACCGACTCGTAGAAGATGAAGAAGTACTCGAAGGTGTTCGGGAAGATGAGCAGCAGCGCGCGCACGCCGGTCAGCTCGAAGGCGAGCGTCCCGACGAGGCGGTAGTAGAAGAGAAAGCGCGCGACCCCCTGGTGGAAGGGGTCGAGCCAGTTGCGCAGCGTCGAGACGTAGGCGATCGTCAGGTAGTAGACGTCCAGCGCCTTGTCGTAGCTCTGGTAGTTGTCCAGGACGGTCGTCGCGTCCACGGCCTGGAAGATCGTCTGGTCCACGCCGTCGAGGACGAGCGCCGCGACGATCGCCGGCAGCGGGTACTTCGGGATCCCGAGCGGGATCAGGAGCCGCAGCGCGACCACGAGGACGAAGACGACGTCGGTCACCGCCGACAACATACGGGCGGGCGCGGCGGCGGGGGAGGCGCGCGACCCCGCGACGCGACCGGGCGTGCCGGTTAGGGTGCGAACCGTGTCCCTTCCCCGGTCGGTGCGAACCCTGCTGCGGACCGCCGCGCCCGCGGCGGCCCTCCTGCTCGTGCTCGCCGTCGGGGGCTGCGGCTCCGACGACGACGGTGGCTCGAGCGCCCCGCCGCCTCCGCTGGACGGGACGTCCTGGCGGCTGGACGGCGACGCCGTCGCGGTCGCGGGCGCCGGGACGGTCACCGCGACGCTCGCGTTCGGTGAGGGCGCCCGTGTCACCGGTCAGGACGGGTGCAACGCGCTGATGGGGCCCTACAAGGCCGACGGCTCCGCGCTGACGTTCGGCCCGCTGGCCGGGACGCAGAAGGCCTGCGGCGCCCCGGCGGACTTGGTCGCCGCGAAGGTGCGCGCCGGGCTGGCGGCGACGCGGACGTACGCCGTCGACGGTGACCGGCTGCTGCTGCGCGACGCCGGCGGTGCCACCGTCCTGACCTACGTGAGCTACACGCCCTCGGTCAGCGGGCGGTGGGACGTCGTGAACGTCCTCTACGACGACGGCATCCACTCGGTCGTGACCGGCACGGCCCCGACGGCCGTCTTCGGCGACGACGGACGCATCAGCGGGGCGACGGGCTGCAACGACTTCACCGGGGCCTACGTCGTCGACGGCGCGTCGCTGACCATCGAGCGGGTCGCCGCGACGCGGCGGGCGTGCGTGGACGACACGGGGGCCGTCCAGGCCCAGGAGTCCGGCTACCTGGCGGCGCTGGAGTCGGTCCGCAGCTTCCGGCAGGCCGGGGACGAGCTGACGCTGCTCGACGATCAGGACCGCATGGCCGTCGTGCTCCGCCGCGCCGGGCCGTGAGCGCCGCGGCGACGCGCCACCCCCGGCGCCGCCCGGTTTGGGATCCATCCCCCGCGGCAAAGAACGGACGCAGCACAGGATGGCTCCGACGGCGTCGGCAGGAGAACGCGGATGGGACAGGCGGAACGGCAGGTGCAGGGTCTGCACGAACGGGCGGTGCACGTCGCGGTCGACGAGCTGCTCGACGGCGTCGCCTGCACCGGTCGCGGGGCGCCGTTCACGCGGACGGCGCGCCGGCTGCTGCACGTCTGGACGAGCGACTGCGACGAGGACCAGCGCCACGCCACCGTGCTGGCCGCGCACGAGCTGCTGGCCAACGGCATCGAGCACGGGCCGCAGGACGGGCTCGTGCACCTGCGCATCACCCGCCTGGACGACGGCAAGCTCGTCCTCGTCGAGGTCATCGACCAGGGGACGGGGACCGATCCGCTCGCCCCGCGTGAGGACCGGGCGCCCCGCGGGCACGGCCTCCGGATCGTCCAGTCCGTCGCCCACGAGTTCGGCCAGACGACGAACCCGCGGCGCGTGTGGTTCACGACGCTGTGCCATGCCCCCGAGGGCGAGGACGGGCGGTCGGACGCGAAGAAGCCGAACTAGGTGCGGACAACGCGGCCCGCCGCGCGTCATGGGGACAGCGCCGCCGATCCGCCGGCGGCGCACGACCCCGACCGAGGAGCTCTCCGCCCATGTCCCACCTTCGCCTCACCCTCGCCGTGCTCTCGTCCGCCGCTCTGCTGGGCGGCGCGGCCGCCGGCCCCGCCGCGGCCCAGGACACCGCCGGCACGTACCCGACGGGCCCGACGAGCGGCCCCGCCGGCGGCCACGGCCACGGCCCCGGTGGCCGCGGACACCGGCGCGGCGGTCCGCGCAAGCTGAGCGACGCCCAGCTGACGACGATCGCGACGCAGCTCGGCACGACGCTCGACGCGCTGAAGGCCGCGATCGCCAAGGTCGACGCGGCGGTCAAGGCGTCCCCGGAGCGCGAGACGAAGGCCCAGCGCGACGCGCTGCTGGCCACCGAGCTCGGCGTGAGCACCGACGCGCTGACCGCGGCGTTCGAGGCGGCCCGCCCGGCGCCCGGCGGCGGTGACGGCACGGGCCCCGGTCGCGGTGCGTGCAAGGGCAAGCCCAAGGAGGACGACGACGCCGCGGGCACGTACCCGACCGCCACGACGCGCCGCCGCTGAGCGGTCGGCCGCGCGAGTCCCGCGCGGCCTCCGCCCAGCGGATGGCCACCGGGACTCACGGAGCACGACGCGCCGAGTCCCGTTCGGCCTTCGCCCAGCGGATGGCCGACGGGACTCGCGGGCGAGCCGGGCCCCACGGCGGGGACTCGCCAGGAGCTGAGCGCCTGACCGACGCCCGCCTCACGGCGTCCATCGTGTGTCGCCAGGGCAGCACATGATGGACGCCGTCCCTGGTGGTCGGCGCGGGGCTGGGGTCCCGGCTGGGGGCGTGCCTCGTGTGTCGCCAGGGCAGCACACGATGGACGCCGTCCCGCATGGAGCCCCGAACCGATGCCCGGGCGTCAGGCCTCGGCCGGGAGGACCTGCCCCGCGTCGCTCAGCGCGCCGACGCGGGGGCGCGCGTGCTCGTGACCGCGCGTGCGGCTCCGTTCCCGCCGGGCGACGAGGCCCACGAGCGCGACGAACGCGAGCACGCCGGCGGCGGTCACCGCACCGTCACCGAGCCCCAGCCCGGTCTGCGCCACGGGCTTGCCGAACCAGTCCGCGAACGAGGCGCCCAGCGGCCGCGTCACGACGTAGCAGGCCCAGAACGCCACGACCGCGTCGAGGTCCAGGCGCCACCACGCGAGCGCCGGCAGCGCGATGACGCCGGCGAAGAGCAGCGCCGACCCGAAGAAGCCGAGGTTCAGCGTGATCGCCGTCCAGTCGCCTGCGGCCGTGCCGAGGGCGAAGGTCGCCAGGACCGCGCACCAGTAGAAGGTCTCGCGTCGGGCGGTCGTGATGCTGTGGATGTCGATCGTCCCCTCGCTGCGGTGCCACAGGACGAAGATGACCGTCACGGCCACCGCGCAGGCGGCGGTGGTCACCGCGTACGACACGCCGGTGCCGTCGCGCAGGCCGTCGGCGACCATCGTCCCGAAGACGGCGACCATGAGGACGGCCGACCAGTAGACGGGGGCGCGGTACGCACGGGCACGCAGCTGCAGCCGCAGCGCGATCCAGATGCCGCCGACGCCGACCAGCGCGGCCATCGGCACGCTGACCTGCCCGAGGAAGTCCGACGCCGACTCGCCGACGCCGGTCGTGACGAGCTTGATGACCCAGAACATGACGGTGATCTCGGGGACCTTGGCCGCCAGCGGCTCGGGACGGGGGCCGCGGCGCAGGCGGGCCAGGGGGGAGGGGCTTGACGCAATGCTCACGGCCCCCATGCAAGCCGACCGCACCTGACCGCTTCCTGAACACGCGACGTCCGGTCAGCCTCCGGTCCCGAGGGCCGGCAGCTCCAGGACGACGCAGCCGCCCGGCCCCGGCCCGAGGCGGACGTCGCCCCCGCAGCTGCGCGCCATCCTGCGCGCCAGCGGCAGCCCCAACCCGGCGCCACCCTCGGGCTCGTCCGCACCGCGGACCCCCGGCTCGAAGACCCGCTCCCCGAGCGTCGGGTCCACGCCGGGCCCGTCGTCGCGCACGGCGAGGCGGACGTGCGTCCCGTCGGTGTCCAGCTCGACCCACACCCGCCCGCGCGTGTGACGCCGCGCGTTCTCCAGCAGCGGGGCGAGCGCCCGCCGCACCACCTCACCGTCGCCTTCGGCCAGCGGCACGTCGCCCTGCGTGCGGACCTCGACGTCCTCGAGGCCGCGCGCGAGGGCCTCGAGATCGACGGTGCCGCGCGAGGGGTCGATCTCCGCGCGGGCCACCGCCAGCAGCGTGTCGATCGCCCCGTCCAGCCGCGACACCTGCCCGACGATCGCCCCCAGCGCGTCGCGGCGCTCGGCGTCCGCGTCCGGCCCGTCGGCCCGCGCGGCGACCTCAGCCTGCAGGCGCAGCGTCGTCAGCGGCGTGCGCAGCTCGTGGGCGACCTCGCCGGCGAAGCGCTGCTCGTGCCGGCGCGAGGCCGCGATCCGGGCCAGCAGGTGGTCGAGCGTCGCCGCCAGGGCGGTCAGCTCGTCGCGCGGCGGGCCGAGGCCGAAGCGTCGCTCCAGGTCGTGCGCCCCCCAGTCCTCCGCCTCGCTGGTCATGCGCGCCACCGGCCGCAGGGCACCGTCCACGGCGCTGCGGATCGCCAGGCCGCCGGCGAGCAGCACGAGGGCCGCGACGACGAGCGAGCCGAGCAGCACCTCGTCCTGCAGACGCTCGAGCGAGGCGGTGGAGAACAGGACGACCACGGCGCCGACGGTCCGGGGCGCCGCGCCGGCGGTGCGGACCGGCTGGGCCCGCAGCCGCAGCTCACGGCCGGGCAGGGCCGACTCGGCGGTCATGCCGCCGCGTCCGAGGGCGACGGCGGCCCGGTCCACGTCCGCGGGGACGTCGGCGGGCCGCTCGACGACCCGACCGCGGGAGAGGACCCACGAGCGCCGGTCGAGCGTCGGGTCCTCGGCGGTCTCGCGGACCCGCACCCCGGCGGGGCCGACGTCGAGCGCCGCGAGCTGCGTCTCGGCGTTGGCCCGCAGGACGCTGGAGGCCTCCGCCTGCACCCGGCGCGCGAGCAGCACGTTGCCGAGCACGAGCAGCGCGCCGAGGCCGACCGCGAGCGTCAGCAGCGACGTGAGCAGCAGCCGCGTGCGCAGCGTCATCCTCATCGCAGGACGTAGCCCACGCCGCGGGCGGTGTCGATCTGCGCGGGGGCGCCGACCGCGCGCAGCTTGCGGCGGATGCGCGCCAGGTAGGAGTCCAGCGTGTTGTCGTGGACGATGGCGCCGTCGGGCCAGCCGGCCGCGACGAGCGTGGCGCGCCGCACGACCGCGCCCGGCTGGGCGCACAGCGCCGCCAGCAGGCGGAACTCCGTCGGCGTCAGCGGCACCCGCGCGGTGCCGTGCGCGACGGCATGCCCGGCCGGATCGAGGACGAGCCCGGGCCCGCCGGTCGGCACCGCACCCGCTGCGCCCACCGGCGCACCCGGCGCCGGCCCGGCCCGGCGGCACAGCGCGTGGACGCGCACGAGCAGCTCGGCGAGGTCGAACGGCTTGGTGAGGTAGTCGTCGCCCCCGGCGTGAAAGCCGCTCAACCGGTCCGGGAGGCGATCCTTGGCGGTGAGGAACAGGACCGGCGCGTGCACGCCGCGCGCCCGCAGCGCCTGGCAGACGTCGCGGCCGTCGGCGTCCGGGAGCGTGATGTCGAGGATCAGGACGTCCGCCGGGCCGTGGAGGAACGCCTCCAGGGCCTGCGTCCCCGTCGCCGTGGCCCGGACGGTGAAGCCCTCCTGCTCGAGGGCCTGCCGCACGACGCCACGCAGCTCGTCGTCGTCCTCGCAGAGGCCCGCGGTCAGACCGGACATGCCCCGACCCTAGACGCTCGGGCCGCCGCGGCGGGACGGCCCGCCGGCGGTGGTCAGGTCGCGGTCAGGTGCGCGCCCCGACACTGCGCCCATGAGCACGACGACGTCCGCGCCACGCACCCACCCGGTCCGTGAGCTGGTCAACAAGGTCCCCGAGGT
>CAZRLR010000191.1:0-8645 GCA_964600395.1 uncultured Conexibacter sp. | reverse complement strand
ATGCTCAACGACGTGCGCGGCTGGGCGAAGGGCACGCTGCCGACCTACCAGGACCGCAAGGCGTTCTTCGAGGAGGTCGTCAACGGCGACCCGGACCCGATCACGCTCCTGCGCGCCGGCGACAGCCAGGGCGTCCTCGACCTCATCGAGCGCGCCAAGCAGGTCCATCAACCCGCCTGATCCCAGCGCGTTGGTCGGGGTGGTTACGGTGCGCGGATGTCCGCCCGCCGCCCGCCGTCGTGAGCGACGCCGCCATCTCCTTCGTCGTGCTCGGCGTCCTCGTGGCGCTGTTCCTGTGGAACGTCTTCCCGGTCGAGATCGTCGCGCTCGGGGGTGCCCTGGCGCTCTACGCCGCCGGGGTCCTGGACCTCTCACAGACGCTCGCCGGCTTCGGGGATCCGACCGTCATCTTCGTCGGGTCGCTGTTCGTCGTGAGCGAGGGCCTGGACGCGACGGGGGTCACGACCTGGGCCGGCCAACGCCTCGGGGCCGGGGCCGGGGCCGGGGACGGCCCCTCCGTGCGGCGGGTGACGATCCGGACGCTGCTGCTCGTGGCCGTCCTGGCGGCCCTCATCAGCGTCACCGGCGCCGTCGCGGCCCTCGTCCCGATGGTCGCGATCATGGCGATCCGGGCCGCCCGCCCGGCGTCGGCGATGCTCATGCCCGTCGCCTTCGCCGCGAGCGCCGGCTCGATGCTCGCGCTCACCGGCTCGCCGGTGAACGTCATCGTCTCCGAAGCGGCCGCCGACGCGGGGGTCGGCTCGTTCGGGTACCTCGAGTTCGCCCTCGTCGGCGTGCCGCTCGTCGCCGGCACGCTGCTCATCAGCGTCCTCTTCGGCTCGCGCCTGCTGCCGGCGCGGACACCGCGGACCCTGCCGGCCGACCTGAGCCGCCACGCCCGCGCGCTCGTCGAGCACTACGCCCTCGCCGACGGCCCGGACACCCGGCAGGAGGCCGAGCAGCGCCTCTTCACCCGGGACACCGGCGTCGCGGAGGTCGTCGTCCCGCCCCGCTCGGAGGTCATCGGCGAGCGGCTCTTCCCCGGCATGCGGACCGAGAGCGGTGACTTCGTCGTGCTCGCCGTCCGCCGCCGCGACCCGGAGGCCGGCGAGGACGCGGTGATCGCCGAGGGGGACGTGCTGCTCCTGCAGGGCGACTGGCGCGACCTCGACGAGAGGCTTCCGGGCGCCGACGTCCTCGTCGTCGACGCCCCGGGCGCCGTCCGGCGTCAGACCGTCCCGTTCGGGCGCGGCACGCGGACGGCGTCGGCGATCCTCGGCGTCATGGTCGTCGTGCTCGCCGCCGGGGTCATGCCGGCCGTCGTCGCCAGCCTGCTCGCCGCCGTCGCGATGGTCCTGCTCGGCGTCCTGACCCCCGACCAGGCCTATCGCGCGGTGTCGTGGCCCACGCTCGTGCTCGTCGCGGCGATGATCGCCGTCTCGACCGCGATCGCGCAGAGCGGCGCGGCCGCCCGGATCGCCGATGTCCTCGTCGACGCGGTCGGCGGCGGCGGCCCCCGGCTGCTGCTCGTCGCGCTCTTCCTCCTGACCGCCGTGCTCGGCCAGCTCATCTCGAACACGGCCACCGCGCTCATCGTCATCCCGGTGGCGGTCTCGGCGGCCGCCGACCTGGACGTCTCGGCGCGGCCCGTGCTCATGAGCGTCTGCGTCGCCGCGGCGGCGTCGTTCCTCACCCCGGTCGCCACCCCGGCGAACCTCATGGTCATGGGGCCCGGCGGGTACCGCTTCGGTGACTACTGGCGCCTGGGCCTGCCGCTGCTGGCGTTCTTCGGGGTCGTGGCGACGCTGCTCGTCCCGGTCATCTGGTCCTTCTGAACGCCGTCAGGGTCCGTCGCCGAAGGCGGCGATGAGCACGGCCATGAAGAGCACCGCGCCGACGATCAGGCCGGTCACGGCGCTGGCCGTCAGCCCGAAGGCGACCCGTCGCGCCCGTGCCCCGTCCGTCGTGATCGCCGGGTCCGCGCACCGCCACAGCGCCACCGCCTCCACCGCGAAGGCGACGACGAGCAGCGGGCCGGGCGGGATCGCGCCGCGGACGACGAGCGGGAGGACGACGGCGACGAGCAGCACGACCGGGAAGACCCCCAGGGCCAGCGTCCGGAAGCGGCGGTCGCGCACACCCCAGGTACCCGGTGGGCGCCGGCCGGTGACAGGGCCCGCCGCCCGCGCGGGCACGCGGGCCGTGGGCCGTGCGAGCATGCGCCCATGCCCGAGCGCCTGACCCACCTGGACGAGCACGGCGCCGCCCGGATGGTGGACGTCGGCGCCAAGGCGAGCACCGCCCGGCGCGCCGTCGCCCGGGGCACGGTGCGCATGAGCCCTGCGACGGCGGCGGCCGTCGCGGCCGGGGACGCACCGAAGGGCGACGTCCTCGGGGTCGCGCGCGTCGCCGGCATCATGGCCGCCAAGCGCACGGGCGACCTCATCCCGCTCTGCCACCCGCTCAGCCTGGACCACGTCGACGTCGACGCCGCCGTCGACGCCGACGCCGGGCTCGTGACGCTGACGGCCACCGCCTCGACGACCGGGCGCACCGGCGTGGAGATGGAGGCGATGGTCGCGATCTCGATCGCGGCGCTGACCGTCTACGACATGGTCAAGGGGCTGGACAAGGGTGTCGCGATCGAGGCGATCGTCCTCACCGAGAAGGACGGCGGCAAGAGCGGCCGCTGGCGCCGCGACGCGGACTGACCGCCCGGCCGACGGGCGCAGGCCCGCGCGAGCGCGTCAGCCGACCGACGGACTGCGGGCGGCCAGCTCGGCCGCGACCGCCTTGACGACGAGCCCGGCGTCGACCTGCATGGCGATCTCGGTGATGCGCCCGTCGCGGAACGTGAGGACCGACTGGTAGGGGACCTCCTGCCGCTCGCCGTCGGGCCGGCGGATCTGGTGGCGGCCGAAGACGACCACCCGGTCGTCGTGGGCGACCATCCGCTCGCGGACGTTCTCGTACTCGTCGAAGAAGCCCCAGCCGTCCGTCACGAACCCGCGGAACTCGTCGCGCCCGACGATCCGGCCGCCGAAGGGGATCGCCTGCGGCGCCTGGAGGACGACCGCCTCGTCCAGCGCCGCGCTCAGCCCGTCCAGGTCGCGCTCGTCAAGCGCCCGGTAGAACCGCTCCGCAATCTCGATCAGGTCCGTGGGCATCCTGGCGCACGGAAGCGTACCGATGGGACGCCCGATATCCCAATAGCGTTCACGGCCGACATGCGCACCGCCGTCCTCACGATCTCCACCTCCCTGGCCGCCGGCACCGGCGAGGACGTCTCGGGCCCGAAGCTCGCGGGCCTCGCCGCGCGGGCGGGGTGCGACGTCGTCGTCCGGGAGATCCTCCCCGACGACCGGCTCGCGATCGCCGCCCGCCTGCGGGCGCTCGTCGCCGACGGCCACGCCGTCATCCTCACGACCGGCGGCACCGGGCTGACGCCCGACGACCACACGCCCGAGGCGACCCGGGACGTCATCGAGCGCGACTGGCCGGGGATCGCCGAGGCGCTGCGCACGGCCGGACGGCGGTACAACCCCAAGGCGGTGCTCACGCGCGGGGTCGCCGGGCTGGCCGGCGGCACGATCATCGTGAACTTCCCCGGCAGCCCGAAGGCGCTGGACGAGACCTGGGACATCCTCGGCGAGATCCTGCCGCACGCCGTGCAGACGCTGAGGCGCGCCGATGGCGAACGCACCGGCCATTGAGCTCGTCGGCCTGGGCCGCGTCTACGGCGAGCGCCGCGCCCTCGCCGGGGTGTCGCTGACGCTCGACGCCGGCGCGACGCTCGTCGTCTTCGGCCCCAACGGCGCGGGCAAGTCGACGCTGCTGCGCGTTCTGGCGACGCTGCTGCGCCCGAGCGCCGGGCAGGCGTCGATCCTCGGCGAGCCGCTGCCGGCCCGCTCCTGGGCGGTCCGCGGACGGATCGGGCTGCTCACCCACGACCCGTTGCTCTACGGCGACCTGTCCGCGCGCGACAACCTGCGCTTCCACGCCCGCCTGCACGGCGTGCCGCTCACCCGGGTCGACGAGCTGCTGGCGCAGGTGAAGCTCGAGCGGCGCGCCGACGACCCCGTCCACACGTACTCGCGGGGCATGCTCCAGCGCACCGCCGCCTGCCGCGCCGTCCTCCACGAGCCCGACGTCCTGCTTCTCGACGAGCCGCGGGCGAACCTCGACCCCGGGGCCGCGGAGCTGCTGGAGCCGCTCATCGGCGCCGCCTCGGGCCGCACCCGGGTGCTCACGAGCCACGACCCCGCCGCCGGCCTGGCGGAGGCCGACGTCGTCCTCGGGCTGCAGGGCGGGCGCCAGGTCCTCCTCGGGACGCCCGCGCAGATCGGGCTGGACGCCGTCACGGACCTCTACCGCGCATGACGCCGGCGCCGCGCACGACCTCCACCCGCGCCGCGGTCGGCGCGCTGTTGCGCAAGGAGCTGCTGCTCGAGCGCCGCGTCCCGCAGGTCATCCCGGCGATGTCGCTCTTCTCCGTCACGACGTTCATCGTCTTCCGCTTCGCGCTGGACCGCACGAGCGTCGAGGGGAACGTCGCCAGCGGCGTCCTCTGGGTGACGCTGCTCTTCGCGGCGATGCTCGGCGCCAACCGCCTGTTCGTCGCCGACCACGAGGAGGGCGGGATCGACGCCTTCCTCCTGGCGCCCGTGGACCGCACCTCGCTCTTCGTCGCCAAGGCGCTGACCTTCCTCGCCTTCCTCGTCCTGCTGGAGGTCGTCGCCGTCCCGGCCTTCGCGATCCTGCTGCTCGGACCGGGCCTCTCGGTGTCGGACGTCGCGTCGCTCGCGCTCGTCCTGCTCATGGCCGACGTCGGCATCGCCGTCATCGGCACGCTCTTCGGCGCCCTGGCGATCCAGACCCGCGCGCGCGACCTCATCCTGCCGCTCATGGCCCTGCCGCTGCTCGTGCCGGTGATCATCTCCGGGGCGAAGGCGACCGCGCCAGTGCTGGCGGCGACGGGCGCAGGGGCGCTCCCAGGGAGGTATCTGGGACTGCTCGGCCTCTATGATCTGGTCTTCGGACTCCTCGCCTACGCCGTCTTCGACTACCTGCTCGACGACTGACGCACCGAGGGCCAACTTCGAGGTCTGGTCACCGCGATGTACTCATCCAAGCTCCGCACCCTCTCCCTCAGCACCGCCGTCGTCCTGACGGCGGCGTTCGTGCTCGCCGCGTTCTACGCGCCGATCGAAGCGGACCAGGGGTTCTCGCAGAAGATCTTCTACGTCCACGTGCCGATGGCGATCGTCGCGCTCGGCGGCTTCGTCTTCGGCGGGATCGAGGGGCTGCGCTACCTGCGCACCCGCGACCCGAAGCACGACCTGCGCTCCTACGTGGCGATCCACATGTCGGTCATCCTCGGCATCGGCGTGCTCATCACCGGCGCGCTGTGGGCGAAGGCCGCGTGGGGCGTGTGGTTCGAGTGGCGCGAGGCGACGCTCGTCTCGTTCCTCATCGTCTTCCTCCTGTACTGCACCTACCAGCCGCTGCGGTTCTCGATCGAGGACCCGGAGAAGCAGTCGCGCTACGCCGCGGTCTTCGCCGTGACCGCCGGGGCGTTCGTGCCGCTGAACTTCATGGCCGTCCGCCTCGCCGACCCGTTCATCCACCCGCGCGTGCTGAACAACACGACGGGCGGGTCGCTGCCGGTGGACATGAAGATCCCGTTCTACCTCGCGCTCGTCGGCATGACGCTCCTGTTCGTGACGCTGTGGAAGCTCGAGATGACGCACAAGCTCGCCCGCGGCCGCGTGCGCGGCCTGCAGCGCCGCCTGGACGCGTCTGCCGGCGACCCGGACGGCCTGGCCACCGCGCCGCGCTCGGCCGCCCCGCAGGTCCTCGCATGACGCTGCTGGCGTCCGGCATCCCGTCGAACTCCGGCTACGTCGTCGCGGCGTACCTCGTCTTCTTCGCGCTGCTCGTCATCTACCTCGCGATCACCGCCTTCCGCCTGACGAAGATCGACCAGCAGCTGACGGACCTCACGCGGCAGCTCGACGAGGCCGAGCGGCCCGAGCGCCGCACCGACGACGCCGGGTCCGAGGTCGAGCCCTCGCGCGAGGAGGTCGGCTCATGACCGCGCCGTCCGCCGAGCTGCTGACGCTCGGCATCTCCTACAAGACCGCACCCGTCGCGCTGCGCGAGCGCCTGGCGCTCACCGAGGTCGAGGCCGGGCGTTTCGTCCAGTCGCTCGTCGAGGACGCGGTCGTCAACGAGGCCGTCGCGATCTCCACGTGCAACCGCACCGAGATCTACCTCGTCTCGCAGGACCCGGTCCGCGCCGAGACGGCGCTGCTCGGCGCGCTCTCGCGTCGCGCCGACATCCGCCCGACGGAGCTGGCCGGCCTCATCTACTCGCCGCGCAACTGCGACGCCGCCCGCCACCTGTACCGCGTGACGAGCGGCCTGGAATCGATGATCGTCGGCGAGGCCGAGGTGCAGGGGCAGGTCAAGCGCTCCTACGAGGCGGCGCTCGCCGCCGGGACGACCGGCCCGCTGACGAACAAGCTCTTCACCGCCGCGCTGCAGACCGGCAAGCGCGTGCGCTCGGAGACCGGCCTGGGCTCGTCCCGCACGAGCGTGTCGACCGTCGCCGTCGACCTCGCGCAGGACGTCGTCGGCGACCTCACCGCCCGCGACGTGCTCATCATCGGCGCCGGCGAGACCGCCGAGCTGACCGCCCAGGCGCTCGCCGCCCGCGGCGTCACGACGATCTTCGTCGCCAACCGCCACGCCCAGCGGGCGCTCTCGCTCGCCGAGCGCTTCGGCGGCAGCGTCGTCTCCCTCGACGAGCTGCCCGCCCGCCTGGCGAGCGCCGACATCGTCGTCTCCTCGACCTCCTCGCCGCACCCGATCGTCGGCGTCGAGGAGCTCGAGCTCGTCATGGAGGAGCGCGGCGGGCGCCCGCTCGTCCTCATCGACATCGCGGTCCCGCGCGACATCGAGGCCGCCTGCGGCGAGCTCAACGGCGTCACGCTCTACGACATCGACGACCTGCAGGCCGTCGTCGCGCGCAACATGCAGGTGCGCGAGGGCGAGCGCCAGCAGGCCACGGCGATCGTCGAGGACGAGATCGTCCGCTTCGCCCGCTGGATGGGGCAGCTCGACGTGCGCCCGACGATCACCGCCCTGCGCGAGCACGGCACCGCGATCGTCGACGCGGTCCTCGCCGAGAACGCCGGCCGCTGGGAGAGCGCCTCCCCGCGCGACCTGGCCCGCATCGACGCCGTCGCCCGCGCGGTCATGCAGCGCCTGCTGCACGAGCCGACGATCCGCCTGAAGGGCATGCAGGAGCACGGCACGAGCACCGGCCACGGCCGCCTGCAGCTCGCCCGCGAGCTCTTCGCGCTCGACGAGGGGACCTCGATGAGCGACGTGTCGGGCCGCGACGCGGGCGCGCCGCCGGCGGACAACGTGCGGGCGCTCGGCGAGCGCCGGCGCTCGTAGGCCCCGCGCACCGTGCGCATCGGGACGCGGCGCAGCCCGCTGGCCATGGCCCAGGCCCACGCGGTCGCCCAGGCGCTCGGCGGCGCGCAGATCGTCCCCATCACGACGACCGGCGACCGCCACCGCGACCTGGCCGACAAGGCCAAGTGGGTCACCGAGCTCGAGCGGGCGCTCGTCGACGGCGAGATCGACGTCGCCGTGCACTCGGCCAAGGACGTCCCCACGAGCCTGCCCGACGGCCTGGAGCTCGTCGGCTGCCTGCCACGGGAGGACCCGCGCGACGCGCTCTGCGGCTCGCTGCGGACGGACGGGCGCCCCGCGCGCGTCGGGACCTCGTCCCTGCGTCGGGCCGCCCAGCTGCGCGCGATCGGCGCGAGCGACGCGGCGGGCCACGGCATCGAGGTCGTCGAGATCCGCGGCAACGTCGACACCCGGCTGCGCAAGCTCGCCGACGGGGAGGTCGACGCCGTCGTCCTCGCCTACGCCGGGCTGCGGCGCCTGGACCGGGCGGACGCCGTCGACCAGCTGCTCGACGCGCTCGTGCCCGCCGCCGGGCAGGGCACCGTCGTCCTGGAGGCGCGCGCCGGGACGCAGGTCGACCTGCGCGACGAGCCGACCTGGCGTGCCCTGACGGCCGAGCGGGCCTGCGTCCACGCGCTCGGCGCCGACTGCGCGTCGGCGGTCGGCGCGCAGCTGCGCGACGACGGGACGCTCGTGGCCTGGGTCGGGTCGGTCGACGGCGCGGCCTGGCTGCGCGACGAGCTGCACGTGCACGGCGGCGACCCGGAGGCTCTCGGGATCCAGGTCGCGGAGCGGCTGCTGAGCGCCGGCGCGCGCGAGCTGCTGCATCCCGCCGACGGAGGCACCGCATGACCGACGTGACCCCGGGGACCGTCTACCTCGTCGGCGCGGGCCCCGGCGACCGCGGCCTGATGACCGTCCGCGCGCTCGAGCTCGTCGCGGCGTGCGACGTCATCCTCTTCGACAAGCTCATCCCCGAGGACGCACTGGCCGGTGCCCGGCCGGACGCCGAGCTCGTCGACGTCGGGAAGATCGGCGGGGGCAAGCAGGTGCCGCAGGAGACGACGACCGCGCGGCTCGTCGAGCACGCGCTGGCGGGCAGGTCCGTCGTGCGGCTCAAGGGCGGCGACCCGTTCGTCTTCGGCCGCGGCGGCGAGGAG
>CAZRLR010000190.1:0-8649 GCA_964600395.1 uncultured Conexibacter sp. | reverse complement strand
GCGGCTTCCGCGTCGGCCCGCCGCTGAACGCCGCCGCCGCCGGCGAGCCGTGCTTCGGGGCCGTCGCCCGCGACGCGGCGAACCCGTGCCGCAACCCGCGCCTGACCCGGGCGGTCATCCCGCCGCCCGACCAGGCCCGGCGCGAGCCGAACGCCGTCTGCCAGCCCGTCGAGCAGACCGCGGTGCTGCTGCCGTGTGCCTTCGGCGCGCCGGCGGCCATCGCCAGCGGGCACTTCGCGCTCATCGGCGACAGCCACGCCGCGCAGTGGCGCGGCGGCCTGACCCACGTCGCGCTGGCCCGCGGCTGGCGCGGGACGTCGATCGCGAGCTCGGGCTGCCCGTACTCGGCGACGATCGCGACGCTCCGTGGGGAGCGCGCGCTGGCGTGCGTGCGCTGGAAGACCGAGGTCCGCGCCTGGCTCGCGCGTCACCCGGAGGTTGACACCGTGTTCGTCTCGGGGCACAGCGGCGGCGCGGTGCTCAGCGCCCCGGACCACACCCCGACGCAGACGCAGATCGCGGGCTACCTGCAGGCCTGGCGGACGCTGCCGCCGACGGTCAGGCGCGTCTTCGTCATCCGCGACACGCCGCGCAACCGCAGCTCGACCTCCCGCTGCCTGCGGCGGGCGATCGCCCGCGGGCGCCAGGCCGGGCCGGCCTGCGCGGTCCCCCGCCGGATCGCCGTGCGCCCGGACCCGGCGGTCCTCGCCGCCCGCCGGATGGCCAGCCCGGCCGTGCAGGTCATCGACATGACGCGGTACATGTGCAGCCCGCGGATGTGCCTGCCGGTCATCGGGGGCGCGCTCGTGCACAAGGACATCGATCACCTGACGCAGACCTTCGCCACGTCGGCCGGGCCGCTGCTCCTGCGCCAGGTGGACGCGGCGCTGGCCGCCTCGCGCTGAGGCCGCGCCTCCGAGCGACACGGTGGCGCAGATTGCGGGCGGCCGGTACCCTCACCGCCATGTCCTCACCCCGGACCACCCCTGCCCTGGCCGCGTTCGCCGCCACCGCCCTCCTCGCCCTCGCCGCGCCCGCCGCCCAGGCGGCCCCCGGCTCGATCGGCGTCGGCCCCGACGGGACGGCCTACGCCTCGGACATGGACACGAGCGTCATCACGAAGATCGCGCCGGACGGCACCGTCGGCGCGTCCTTCGGTGGCCGCGGCACGACGCCCGGCACCTTCGCCGGGATCGCCGGCATCGACGTCGAGAAGGACACGGGCAACGTCTGGGTCCTGGACGACACGAACCGGCTGCAGGAGCTGACGAACACCGGCACGCCGCTGCGGTCGGTCAACCTCGGGCCGTGCACCGAGACCGGCGACATCTACGGTCGCGGCGGGGTCAGCGTCCAGGGGCAGTACGTCTTCACGACCTCCGCGTGCAACGACACCGTCGTGCGCCTGAACACCTCCGACCTCGCCGGCCGGGTGCAGTGGACGGTCAACGACGGCGCGGGCATCTCGTGGAACCCGTACGCGTCCGGCGGCTACAACGTCGCGATCGCCGCGGGCGACGAGCGGCAGGTCAAGCTCTTCAAGACGGACGGCACCTTCGTCCGCAACCAGCCCGTCGGCGGCGTCGTCACCGACGTGGACCTCGACGACTACAGCGTCGTCATCGCCAACGACCTGGACGCCGGCCTGATCCACTTCTACGGCAGCGACGGCGTGCAGTTCCGCGCCCTCGGCGGCCAGGGCTCGGCGGCCGGCAAGTTCGACCAGCCGATCGACTTCGACGTGTTCTGGCAGTTCGGCGGGGAGCTGCAGGGCAACCTCTTCGTCGCCGACTACGGCAACAACCGCGTGCAGCGCCTGAGCAACGGCGGCTACACGTTCTACGCCAAGAGCATCGCCGGGCAGACGCCGGGCGGCGGGACCGGCGGCGGCGGGACGGGTGGCGGCGGGACCGGCGGCGGTGGCACCGGCGGCGGGGCCCCGGCGCCCACCGGCCGCGTCGGCGTCTCGATCGCCGGCGGCGCGGCGTTCGTCTCCTCGACGGGCGTCACGCTGAACATCGTGCCCCCGGCCGGGACGACGAAGGTCCTGATCAGCAACGACGGCGGCTTCGCGAGCGCCACCGAGCTGCCGTACGCGGCGTCCAACACCTACACCCACACGCTGCAGTCCGCGGGCGCCGAGCGGCTGCCCAAGACGGTCTACGTCCGCTTCCTCGGCGCCGGGGACGACACGAAGACCTTCACCGACGACGTCATCCTCGACACGACCGCGCCGGGCCTGCGCAGCGCCGTCGCCTCCGGTGGCGCCGCGGTGCGCGCCGCGAAGCCGCTGCGCACGACGACCGTCCGCCTGAAGGCCGTCGACGCGACCTCGGGCGTGAAGTTCGCCGAGCTGGCGACGAAGCCCGGGGGCCGCAGCGTCACCGTCCGCTACGCCGCGCTCGTGAAGGCCAAGGGCGTCGGGCCCCGGCCGTACGTCCGCGTCATCGACGCCGCCGGCAACCGCTCGGGCTGGAAGCGCGCCACCGTCAAGCGGTGACGCGCCCCTGACGCACGGCGACCGCCGCGGCGGTCGCCGGCGTCCGACCGTCAGCCGCAGTCGGGCCGCTCGTAGCCGCCGTACCAGGAGATCCCGGCCGGGTCCGCGTCGGCCCCCGGCTTGACGGTGAAGAGGAACTGCGAGACGCCGCCGCACTCGTCGCCGTCCCCCTTGGACGGGTCGTCGGCGAGCTTCATCGAGGCCACGAGCGTCGCGGCCGGGACGTCCGGGAACGTCCCGATCATCGTCAGGTGCTTCTGCACGACCGGGGGCGCGGGCAGCGTGCCGATGACCTCCGGCTCGCTCTGCGGCCCTGACAGGGCGCCGACGACCGCCGAGCCCTTCGTCACCCACATCACCGCGGTGTCGTACACGCGCAGCGCCTGGATGCGGTCCTCGCGGGCGGCCAGCGTGGCCCCCGCCGGGTTCGGCTTCTGGGCGATCATCCAGCGCCGGCCGGTGTACGCGTCCCCGGCGAAGACGCGGTCGGTGCGCTTGCCCTCCTTCGTCATGAGGACGGTCCAGGCCAGCGAGTAGCCGTCGAAGGAGAGCTTGCCGTAGGGCGTGTAGGGGCCCATCCGGTGGATCTTCGGGCCGTTGGCGTACGCCTCGGTGCAGGCGTACAGGCTCTTGCCCTGGTGCCAGACCTTGCCGAGCGACCGGGTCGCCAGCAGGCCGGACTTCGGGGTCGGGCAGTGGTGCAGGCCGGTGGCCGAGGCGGCGCCGGGCGTCGCCGCCAGGCCGCAGGTCGCGGCGACGGCGACCGCAAGTGAGGTGCTGCGCTTGAGCTTCATGGTCCCTCAACCGGGGATCACCGCACCGAGTTACGGACGCTCGCAAAAGATCTCCGCCGGTCCTGTGGCGGCGCCCCACACGCGGCGGTCGCGCTTGGTGGGTGGACCCCCGGAACCGCGCGCGGCGGCCGGGATAGGGTCGGCGCATGCCGACGATCGACGCCCCCGCCCTCGACGGACTGCTCAGCGAGGCGGTGGACGCCGGGCACGTCCCCGGCATCGCGTGCGTCGTCTCCACCCGCGACGGCGTCGCCTACGAGGGCGCCGCGGGTCGGCTGGACGCGACGGACCCGGCGTCGGCCGCCGTCGGGACCGACACCGTCTTCCGCCTGGCGTCGATGACGAAGGCGATGGCGAGCGTCGCGGTGCTGCAGCTCGTCGAGGACGGCCGGCTCGCGCTCGACACGCCGGTGCAGGACGTGCTGCCCGAGTTCGCGCAGCTGCAGGTGCTCGAGGGCTTCGACGGCGACGAGCCGCGGCTGCGCGCGCCGTCGCGCCCGCCGACGATCACCGACCTGCTGACGCACACGAGCGGCCTGGGCTACTTCTTCACGAACCCCGACCTGCTGCGCTGGCACGAGCTGACCGGGACGCCGTCGGTCCTCACCGGGCTGCGCGCCGGGCTCATGACGCCGCTCGTCCACGACCCCGGGACGGTGTGGGAGTACGGCATCGGCACCGACTGGCTCGGCCTCGTCGTCGGCGAGCTGGCCGGCAAGCCGCTGGACGAGGCGCTGCACGAACGGGTCTTCGAGCCGCTCGGGATGGCCGACGCGACGTTCCGTCCGTCGGACGAGCAGCGCGCGCGGACGATGGCGATCCACGCGCGGCAGGCGGACGGGTCGCTGGCGCTCTCACCGCTGGACCTGCCGCCGGACCCCGAGTTCATGGCGGGCGGCAGCGGCGCGTACGCGACCGCGCGCGACCACGGGCGCTTCCTGCGGGCGCTGCTGCGCGGCGGCGAACTCGACGGCGCCCGCATCCTGCAGGAGGACACCGCGGCGCTGCTGTTCACCGACCACCTCGACGGGATCGTGCAGCCCGAGCTCATGCGCTCGGCCGTCCCCGAGCTGTGCAACGACGTCCCGTCGCTGCCGATCCGCCAGGGCTGGGGCCTGGGCCTGCACGTCCGCCACGACGAGATCCCGGGGATGCGCGCAGCGGGCAGCGGAGACTGGGCCGGGCTCTTCAACTGCTACTACTGGATCGACCCGGCGAGCGACCTCAGCGCCGCGGTCCTCACGCAGGTGCTGCCGTTCTTCGACCCGGGCGTCGTGCAGACGATGCTCAACGTCGAGCTCTCCCTGTACGCCGGGGCGTAGGGCGCGTGGCCGCCGCGACGTCCCTGCCCGCCTCGGTCTCGCGTCGGGTCAGCGTCCTGGGCGTCGACACGCACGTCTACGACGCCGGCAGCGGCGACGTCCCGGTCGTCTGCCTGCACGGCAACCCGGACTCGGCCGACCAGTGGACGGAGCTGCTGGCGCGCACGGGCGAGCTCGGCCGGGTCATCGCCCCCGACCTGCCGGGCTGGGGCCGCTCGGAGCGGCCGTCGCGCGGCGTCTTCGACGGGACGATCGACGCGCACGTGCGCTGGTTCGACGCGCTCTTGGACGTCCTGGAGGTCGACCGCTACCGCCTCGTCGTGCACGACTGGGGCGGCCTGGCGCTGTCGGCCGCCTCGCGGCACCCCGCGCGCGTGGAACGGCTGGTGGCGATCGACGTCGTCCCGCTCTCGGCGCAGTACCACTGGCACTGGATCTCGACGTTCATGTGGCGCCCGCCGGTCGTGGGCGAGGTGACGATGCAGCTCTTCAACCGCTTCACCGTCAAGACGCTCACGCGCCTGCAGCGCCCGCGCTTGAAGCCGCTGGACGCCGGCTGGCTGGACCGCGTCGCCCGTGACCTGGACCCCGGGATGAAGGACGCGATCCTGCGGCTGTACCGCTCGGCGGACCCCGACGTCCTGGGCCGCCACGGTGAGCGCCTGGGCGACCTGACGTGCCCGGCGCTGCTCATCTGGGGGGACGCGGACCCGTACGTCGGCGTGCACGAGATGGACATCCTGGGCGGGCGCCTCGGCGGGCACGTGCAGAGCCACGTCGTCCCGGGCGGGCACTGGTGCATGCTCGACACCCCGGAGGTCTTCGACAGGACGGTCGCGTTCCTGGTGGCGTGAGAGGATCGCGCCATGGCCGACCTGCACCCCGACCTCCGTGCGCTGATCGCGTCCGGGCCGCTCACGCACCTGAGCACGACCAACGCCGACGGCAGCCCCCAGGTGACCGTCATCTGGCTCGGCCTCGACGGCGACACCCCGGTCACGGGGCACATGCGCCGGCAGCAGAAGCTGCGCAACATCGAGCGCGACCCGCGGGTCGTGCTGTCCTTCGTCGCCCCCACCGAGCCCGGCGTCTTCCTCAACCCCTACGCGGTGCTGCACGCCCGCGCGGTGATCGAGGAGACCGAGGCGGCGTGGGAGCTGCTGGACCGGCTGAGCCATACGTACCTCGGCAAGGGCTTTCCGGCGCCGCGCGGCACGGGCTTCCTCGTGCGCTACGAGGTCGAACGGGTCGGCGGCGTCGGCCCCTGGGCCGCAGGCTGACCACGACTGCCCGCGGCTTGCGACGTGATGCACCACATAGGTGCATCACGTCTCACGCCGGTACCCCCTCGTCGAGAGGCGTGGGAGGCCTTGAGGCCAGACGCAGCCATGTGCTGCGGTGAGGCTCAAGCCGCCGCTGTCCCTCCCGCGTGAACACGCGCGCCGAGTCGGCCCGCGGTCTCGGGGCAGGCACCGCTGCCCGCGCGCGGACGTCCACGGCCCCGGGAGGCCCGTCACGTGGCCTTGAGCGTCGCACCCGAATCGGCACGGAACCCACCTCGAGCCGGAGACGCCTGACATGGCCGCTGCATACTCCGGTCATGACGACGTCGGCCCACGCGCATCGGCACCTGGTCCGCGCCCGTGATCTCGCCGACCTGCGGTACGCCGAGCCGCTGGACGTCTCGCAGCTCGCCGCTGCCGCCGGCCTGTCGCCCGCGCATTTCAGCCGCGAGTTCCGTCGGGTCTTCGGCGAGTCTCCCCACCGTTATCTGCTCACGCGACGGCTCGAGCGCGCCGCAGCGTTGCTGCGCACCACCGATCGCAGCGTCGCCCAGGTCTGTTTCGACGTCGGCCTCACGAGCGTGGGCTCGTTCACCACGAGCTTCACCCGGGCCTACGGTCGCCCTCCGACCGCCTACCGCGCCGCCCACCCGCCGGCCGCCCTCCGCGCCCGCATCCCCGCCTGCATGCTCCGCCAGCTCGAACGACCGGTGACACGTCCCTGGGCCTGAGGACAGCACGTTTGGAGAAGACGGACCGCCCGTCACCGACTACCTTGCCTCGCGTCCGGGCGCCCTGCCCGCAACCACGAGAGAGGTCACACCGCGCATGTTCAAGCTCACGAGCGTCCAGGTCTGGGTCAACGATCAGGAGGAGGCCCTGACCTGGTGGACCGAGAAGATCGGCTTCGAGGTCCGCACCGACGTCACGGTCGCCGAGCTCGGCGACTTCCGCTGGCTGACGGTGGCCCCGCCGGGCAGCGAGGGCCCCGAGCTCGTGCTGATGGCGATCCCCGGCGAGCCGGTCTTCACCGAGGAGACGCGCGAGCAGATCAAGGCGCTCATGAGCAAGGGCGCCAGCGGCGGCCTGTTCTTCGCGACCGACGACGTTCAGGCCGACTTCGACCGGCTCACGGCCGCGGGCGTCGAGTTCACCCAGGAGCCGACGCCGGTGCCGTACGGGATCGACTGCGGCTTCCGGGACCCGTCGGGCAACCACTTCCGGCTGGCCCAGCTCAACGACGGCTGGTCCGGATAGGCGTCGGCTTCAGCGTTCGCGGTACGCCTGCCCCGGGCCTGCGCGAACGATGACTTGCGCGGCCCCGCCGCGTCCTTGCCCCATGAGCAATCGACGTGTCGTGTTGAAGATGGTGCTGTCCCTCGACGGGTTCGCCACGAGCCCGGACGGGACCCACGAGTGGATGTTCGAGTTCTTCGGGGAGGACTCCGGCGCGTGGAACCGGCGCGCCCTCGACGCGGCCGGCGTCCACGCGATGGGCCGGCGCAGCTACGAGATCATGGGGCCGCATTGGGCGGCGTCCGACGGCCCGATCGCCACCGCGATGAACACGAAGCCCAAGGCGGTCTTCTCCCGCACGCTGCGCCAGGTCACCTGGGGGCCGGCCGAGCGCTTCGACGACCTCAGGGGCGGCATCGAAGCGCTGCGGGCGCGGGACGAGGAGGGGACCGTCCTCGTGCACGGCGGCCCCACGCTTGCCGCCGCGCTGACCGGCCTGGGCCTCGTCGACGAGTTCCAGCTCACCACCGTCCCGATCGCGATCGGGACCGGACGCAGCCCGTTCGCCGGCCTGCAGCAGCACCTGAGGCTCGAGGTCGTGGACGAGCAGCGCTTCGACAGCGGCGCGCTCGCGCAGATCCTGGTGCCGCGCGACCGGTAGACGCGGGCGCGCCAAGGCCGCGACGCCACCGCGTCACCTCGACGGGCGGGATACCGTTCCGAGCGCTGATGCGGCCTCTGAACCCTTCGTCCCCCGGCGCCCGTGCCCGCGCGCTGCTCGCCACGGCCGCGGTCCTGCTCAGCGCGGTCGCCGTCGGGTCCGGCGCCGTCGCCACCGCGCAGACCGGCGCGGCGCAGGCCGGCGTCCCGACGTCCACCTGCTTCGGCGCCGCCGCCCGCGACCCCGCCAGGCCGTGCCGCGACCCGAAGCTCCGCGCCAGCGTCTTCCCCAAGCCCGAGGACGCGATCCTCGAGCCCAACGCCCGCTGCACGCCGTACGAGCAGACGAAGGTCCTGCTGCCGTGCGCCTTCGGCGTCCCGAAGGAGAAGGCGGACGACGTGGTCGCGCTCGTCGGCGACAGCCACGCCTCGCACTGGCGCGCCGCCGTCGAGGTCGTCGCGCAGGACCGCGGCTGGCGGGGCATCTCCATCACGCGCTCGAGTTGCCCGTACTCGAAGGCGGTGTCCGTCCTGGAGGGCGAGGAGACCGAGCGCTGCCAGACCTGGAACCGCGCGGTGCTGGCGTGGTTCAAGGCGCACCCGGAGGTGCACACCGTCTTCGTCTCCGAGCACAGCGGCGGCCAGGTCGTGACCGCCCCTGGCAAGGGCGTGCAGGCCACGCAGGTCCAGGGCTACCTCGACGCGTGGGCGGCGCTGCCGGCGACGGTGACGCGGATCTTCGTCATCCGCGACACGCCGCGGGACTCGAGCACGTCCGCCGACTGCGTCGAGGCGGCCGTCGCCGCGCGCCGTCCGCCCGGCCCCGCCTGCGCCCTGCCGCGGGCGCGCGTGCT
>CAZRLR010000189.1:0-8649 GCA_964600395.1 uncultured Conexibacter sp. | reverse complement strand
GGTCCGGATTGAAGCCGGGCAGGATCGGATTGAGGATCGTCGCGGTGTTCGTGAGGCCGCGGACGCCGAGCTTCACGAGCGGGTCGGTGGCGAAGTCCTGCAGCGCCTTGAACGTCGGCTTCAGGCGCTGGTTGAGCTCGACGGACCGCGTCAGCGTGTCGGTGCCGATGGTCAGCGCCGAGGTGAGGATCGGCGCGGCGGTCCGCAGCGCCTTGACGCCGGGACGCAGGTCGGCGAAGAGGCCGGCGGAGTTGCGCAGGAACGGGCGCTGCAGCGGCAGGTTCTCGATGGCCGCCTCGGCCGCGGGCACCCCGCCGGTGATCGAGTCCTGGATGTACGGGCGGGCGACCTCGGCCAACGCGGAGAACGTCGTGTCGAGGTTGACGAAGAGCTGCGCCTGCGTCTCCGCCACGGGCGCCACCTCGGCGGCCGTCCGGCCCAGGGCGCGGAAGAGGCGGTCCAGGCGCGTGTCCGGGTCCGACAGGTTCCGCATGACCGGGACGAGGTTGACGAGCAGCGGGTTGAGGTCCTGCAGGGCCTGGTTGAGGTCCTTGCCGCGCCCGGCGAATCCGCTCCCGATCTCGCGCAGGTTCGAGCGCGAGGCCGCGCGGGTCTTGTCGTCGAAGGTGCTCAGCACCTCGTCGAACTCGACCTGCTTGGGCGTGGAGGCGGTGATCGGGATGGTCGCGCCGTCGGGGAAGCCCTCGTCGGAGGTGCCCTTCGTGATCTCCACGTACTTCAGGCCGAGGGCCGACTTGGAGCGGATGAGGATCGTCGAGTCCTTCGGCAGCGGCTTGACCGTCGTCTCGAGCTTCATCCCGAGGCGGGCCGTGACCGAGCCGTCGGGGTGGCTGACGGGCTCGATCGTCTCGACGACGCCGACGCGCGCACCGCCGACCCGCACCTCGTTGCCCTTCACGAGGTTCGCGGCGGACGGGACGTCGACCTTCAGCGCGTAGGTCGGCACGAACGGCAGGCCGCTGTTGGCGTTGTAGGCGAGAAAGACCGCCACGACGATGACGAGGACCGTCGCCGCGCCGATGAGCACGGGGTTGGCCGCGATGGAGGACGAGCCGCGGCGCCTCATGAGCCCCCTCCGAGCAGGTAGTCCAGCAGCGACGCCTCGGGGGTCGGCGTGGTCGAGCCGGAACCGCCGGCCGGTGCGCCGGCGTCCGACTGGCCCGCGCCACCGGACGTGGCCGCCTCGGGGGCGGGTTCACCGCCGCCGGGCAGGACCTGCTCGGGCAGGTGCAGCGGCGCCGCGTCGGCCTGCGGGCGCTTGGCCGCGACGGGCCGCTTCGTGCCGTCGGACGGCGTCTGGCCGAGCGCCTCCTCCGGGCTCATCCCGCGCAGGACGGCCTCGCTGCGGGCCAGGGCCGGGGAGCGGCCCTCGTCCTGGGAGGCCAGCGCCTGACGCGCGGTGGCGCGTCGGCTGGCCGGCGCCGCGAAGTTCGCCGTGCACGACGGGTCGGTCTCCAGCGCGAAGAGCGAGCAGGTGTTGACGAGCAGCTGGGCGCGCAGGTAGTGGCCGCTGGCGTCGTAGCCGTTGATCGCGGCCACTTGGTAGAAGATGTAGTCCATCACGCGCTCGATGCCGCCGGTGTCGCGCAGGCTCTCCAGGAGCTCCTTCAGGTTCTGCGAGAGCGGACGGCTCGTGGACGCGAACGTCCGCAGGTCCTTGATGATCGGGCGGCTGGCGACGAGCGCGGTGCGGCCGGGGACCGAGGCGTCGCCGAGCGTCGTCAGCGACTTCGTCGCGGCGCTCGAGAACGGCCCGGTCTGCTTGATCAGCGCGTTGACGCTCGGGGCGACGGCGCCGAGGTCGCTCAGGACCGGCGTGGCCTGGTCGGAGAGGTTGCCGAGCTCGGCCATCGTCGGGCGCAGTTGCGCGAGCAGCTGCGGCAGCAGCTCGAGGTTGCGCTCGAAGTCCTTGCGGCGCTCGGCGACCGCGGTGTTCACGTCGCCGGCCTTCGTCACGAAGTCGGCGACCTTGTCGCGCTCGCGGGCCAGCGGTGCGAGCGCGGCGTCCGAGTCGCGGGCCAGGTCGGCGAGCACCTGATCCTGCTTGGCGAGGATCTTGAGGACCTTGTCGGTCTCGCGCAGGCCCGGGTTGGCGTTGCGGATGACCTGCCGCAGGTCCTGCCCGCGGCCGGCCAGGCCCGTGCCGAACTCGTTGATGAGGATCGACAGGCGCTGGCGGTAGGGCAGGCGCAGGACGTTGTTGACGAGGTCGATGTCGACCGGACGCGACGTCTGCGTGGCGGGCAGCAGGAACTGGCCCTTGCCCTTGCCGTCCTTGATCTGCTCCAGCGGCGGCGCCGGCTGCGCGCCCGTGGCCCGCGGCTCGGTCGGCGTGCACTCGACGAACTTCTCGCCGATGAGCGACTGCGGGCGGATGGTGCAGGTCGCGTCCTTGCGGAAGTCCTTGAAGCCGGGCTCGGTGATCTCCAGGACGACGGCGGCCTTCTGGTCCTCGGTCACGTCGAGCGACTTGATCTTGCCGACCTTGACGCCGGCGATCTTGACGTCCTCGCCCGGGATGACGGAGAAGGCGTCGTTGAAGATCGCGCGGACCTGGTAGCTGTCGGCCTGGTCGGAGTCGCCCGCGCCGGAGCCCAGGACGACGATCCCGGTGAGGGCCGCGAGCAGGAGCGCGAGCGAGAGCAGGCGCCTCATGGGCCGGGCACCACCTGCGACGGATCGCAATCGATGCTGTTGTCGGCGTCGCGGAACGGCGCCGACCCGTCGGCGTTCGGCTGGCTCGCCGCACCCGGGCAGCGCTTGAACTGCTTCGTCACGAGGCCGAGGGAGCGTGCGGCCTCGGTCGACGGCACGAGGACGTTGTTGTTGAAGTTGAACGCGTTGAAGATCGGCTGGATCCGGGCGAAGTGGCCGTTGGCGTCGTAGTTCGCCGTCGTCTGCCCGAAGTCGCGGATCCAGCCCGCGAGGTCCGGCGTGTACGGGCGGATGAAGTCCAGGACGGGCGTCGCCTTGCGCAGTGCCTTGATGCTGTTGGAGAAGGCCGGCTGCGCGACGCGCTGCAGGCGCGGGGCCTTCTTGAGCAGCTCGATGAGGTCGTTGTTGGCCCCGGGGCGCCGGATGAGCGTGCGCAGGTCCTTGATCGTCGGGCGCGCGTCGTTCACGAGCGGACGCAGCTCGGCGAAGAAGCGGGCCAGGTCCTTCGTCGCCGGCTTGGAGGCCGAGACGAGGACGTCGAGGTCGTCGAGCGTCGAGCGCAGGTCGACGAACGTCGAGTTGGCCTGGCGCAGCGTGCCGGGCAGCAGGCCGAGCGCCTGCTCGAGCGCCTGGTTCTCGGCGGCGATGGCGGCGGTCGTCGTGTTCGCGTTGGACACGAGGCCGGAGAGGTCGTCCCGACGCTCGGCGATCGCGGAGACGACCTTGGAGGAGCTGACGACGAGGTCGGTGAACGCCTTCTGGTCGCCGACGAGCTCGTTGATGAGCGTCCGCGAGGTCGACAGCCCCGGGTTGAAGTACTTCGTCCCGCGGTTGGCGTCGGCGCCGGCGTTGTCGTACCAGGTCGCCGACCCCTGGATGACGTCCTGCAGCGCCTTGCGGGTCGGCTTGTCGAGCGTGTTGAAGAGCTGGTCCAGGTCGACCGGAGCGGTCGTCGAGGCCGCCGTGAGCTCGGCGCCGTCCTCGAGCTCGGGCTTGTTGTCGGGGCCCGGCGTCAGCGCGATGTAGCGGTTGGCGATGCCCGACAGCGACGTGGCGCGGATGATCGCGGTCGTGCCGACGTGCAGCGGCGCGAAGTCGTCCTGCAGCTCGATGAGCACGCGCGCCTGGTTGTCGTCCGTGAGCTTGATCTCCTTCACGTTGCCGACGCGGCGGCCGCCGATCTGCACGTCGTCGCCCTTCACGAGCTGTCCGGCGTTCTGGAAGGTGAGCGAGTAGGTCGTCAGGTCCCCCCCGCGCAGGAGCAGCACCGCCACGACGACGGCGACGAGCAGCAGCGCACCGGCGGCCAGTCCGCGGGCGGCCGTCATCGGCCTGCCCCCAGGGGGCTGGCGACGTCGGGGTTGGGGAGAAGGGGTGAGGACAAGATGACCGTGGACCTGCCTGCGACACGTCGCAGTGTGGCGGGAACTCTGTTGGGAGGGCGTTAAGCCTCGCTTTACACGCCCGGACCTTGCGCGAGCCTACGTCACGCATCGGTCACCTGCAGAGGACCAGCATCCGTGCTGTCGCACCGAGAACCTGCTGGGGGTCCGGCGGCGACGCCGCGGACCCCGTCCCGCTACTCCATCCCGAGGGGTCCCTGCGACTCGCCCGAGAGGAACAGACGCACGAACGCGTTGTCGGAGTCGAAGAGCTCCTCCGCCGGTCCGGACTCGACGATCCGGCCCTTCCACAGCACCGAGATGTGCTCGGCGACGCGGCGCGCGGTCATGATGTCGTGCGTGATGAGGGTGAACGCCGGCAGCGGGCCGCCGTTGGCCTCACGCTCGGTCATGACCTCTTCGTGGATCTCCTGGATGAGCTCGCCCAGGAGGGCGGTGCGCACCGGGTCCAGGCCCGAGTCGGGCTCGTCGAAGAGGACGATGTCCGGGTCCAGCACGAGGGCGCGGGCGAAGCCGGCGCGCTTGCGCATGCCGCCCGACAGCTCGTTCGGGAACTTGTCGCCCGCGAAGCCCAGGCCGACCTCGTCGAGGCGGCGCGAGACGATGTCCACGACCTCGTCCTCGCCCTTGTCCGTGTGCTGGCGCAGCGGGAAGGCGACGTTGTCGAAGACGTTCATCGCGCTGAACAGCGCGCCGTCCTGGAAGAGGACGCCGAACTTCTTGCGCATCTCGAAGAGCTCGTCGTCGGGCATGTTCGGGACGGACTCGCCGTGCACGAGGACGTCGCCCTGGTCGGGGTACAGCAGCCCGACCATGTGCTTGATGCACACGGACTTGCCGGTGCCCGACGGCCCGAGGATCATCGAGATCTTGCCCTCGGGCAGGCCCATGTTCAGGCCGCGGAGGATCTTGTTGCGGCCGAACGCCTTGTGGACGTCGATGAACTCGACCGCGTCCGGCATGCCCGTCGGGCGGTTCAGGCCGGTGTGCCACTGGTACTCGTCGTCCGAGCCGCCCTGCGGCTCCTTGACGACGGAGACGCGGCCGGTCCCGGCGGCGGGCTGGCGCTCCTGCTCGCGCTCGCGCTCCTGCTCGCGGTCGGTGACCGTCGCCCCGGGCATCGGGACGTCGTCGACGGGATCGGCGGGGGACGGCTCGTCGTGGTGGACGACGGGCTCGTCGGCCTCTGCGTGGACCGCGGTGGGCTCGTCGTGGACCGCGGTGGGCTCGTCGTGGAAGACGGACGGGGCGCTCTCCGGCGCCGCCGGCTCCGCGGCGGGGCCGGTGGCCTCCGGCTCGCGCTCGTCGTCGTCGCGGTTCCTACCGATCCGCGGGATGCGCGGCATCTCTCAACCTCCGATCGGGGCGCGCGGATTGGCACCCCAGAAGAGCTGGGTCCCGAGCATCCCGATGAGATGCACGAAGACGATGTTCAAGACCATGGACTTGGCGGTCGCCGTGCCCACCCCTACCGGTCCGCCGCTGGCGTTGTAGCCGTAGTAGCAGCCCACCAGCACGATCCCCGTGGCCATCACCATGGCCTTGATGACGCTGAAGAGCAGGTCTGGCGGATTCTGGAACATCCAGAAGATGAGGAAGAAGCCACCCGAGGAGACCTCGCCGATCTGCTGGACGACCGCGAGGTAGCTGGCGAAGAAGCCGGCCCCGATCGCGGCGATGTACATGAAGGGCAGCACGAGCCAGGCGGCCAGCAGGCGCGTCGCGCACAGGAACGTGACCGAGTTGATGCCCATGACCTCCAGGGCGTCGATCTCGTCCGAGATCCGCATGGAGCCGAGCTCGGCGACGATGCCGGTGCCGACCTTCGCGGCCATCATGTAGCCGAAGGCGTAGGGGACGAGCTCCCGCAGGTCGCACCAGGCGGCGAAGACACCCGCGTAGGCGGGCGAGCCGACGGAGCGGTTGAAGTACGCGCCTTCGATGCCGCACTGCAGGCCGATGATGAACACCAGGCCCCAGATGACGAGCGTCGAGGAGAGGATCAGGATCCCGCACTGGCGCAGGGCCTCCCCGAAGAAGCGGAAGACGCGCAGGCCGTAGACCTGCCCGACGATCTTGCCGCAGAACTTCGAGATCTCGCCGAACGTCGCGATCCACTCGCGCGGCACGGCCATCCAGGAGCGTCCCATTACTTGATCACCGTGATCTCGGGGTGCGTCGCCAGCAGGGTCTGCGTGAAGACGTAGTTGAAGGCGAAGACGCCGAGGAAGGCGATGACGACGGCCTGGTTGACCGCGCGTCCCACGCCGGCGGCGCCGCCGGAGGCCGTCATGCCCTTGTAGCAGCAGACGATCGCGATGATCGCGCCGAAGAGCGTGCACTTCACGAGCGAGCCCCACAGGTCGGTGACCGAGGCGTTCGTGAAGAACGTCGCCCAGAACGGCCCGAGCGGCGCGCCGTTGACGAGCGTCGCGAGGATGCCGCCGAAGATGCCGAAGAGCAGCGCGTAGACGTCGAACAGGCCGGTGACGACCATCAGCGCGAGGAAGCGCGGGACGACCAGGTTCTTCACCGGGTCGACGCCGAGCACCTGCAGCGCGTCGAGCTCCTCACGGATCTTGCGCGCGCCGAGGTCGGCCGTGATCGCCGTCCCGGCGACGCCGGCGAGGACGATCGCCACGACGAACGGGGCGAACTCGCGGATCGACGCGAGGACGAAGAAGCCGCCCAGCCGGTCCAGGGCGCCGAAGAGGACGAGGAAGTTCGCCGCCTGCAGGCCGGGGGCGCCGTAGCCGAAGGCGACGGTCGAGACGAGCAGCGGGAACCAGCAGAGCCGGAGCGCGAACAGGAACTGGGACACGAATTCGCCGCCGTACGGGTACGGCGGGCGCAGGGCCGACACGATGGTCTTCCCCGTCAGGATCATCATGTCCCCGACTTCTTCAAGCACGCTCTTCGTCGGAAGAAACGCTCGATCGGCGACGCTACGGACCACTACGACCCCTCCTCAAGGGAACCGGACAGACGCCGCTGGACGCGGCGCCGCACGCACCATAGCCCGCGACGGAGACGCGTGCCAACCGGCAACGGCGACTCGGCGCCCGAGCGTCAACATCCCCCGTTAACAAAGCCCCACCGGCCTCGGGCCGCCCGTCCGGTCACCCGGCACGCCGCGCAGCCCACCCTGGTAGGTTCGCGCCCGGGATGAGAGCCTTCAGGACGACGACCGCCGTGTGCCTCCTGCCGCTGGCCGCGCTCAGCGCCGGCTGCGGTGGCGGGGAGCGGCAGGACAAGAACGAGCCCAAGGGCAACTACGCGGTCGAGGTCGCCAAGGCGGAGTTCCCCGCCAAGCAGAGCCTCGCGAAGGACACGACGCTCTCGATCGTCGTCAAGAACAACGACACCAAGACGCTGCCGAACGTCGCCGTCACCGTCGACAAGTTCTCCAAGACGAGCGATCAGGCCGGCCTGGCCGACACGCAGCGGCCGGTGTGGATCGTCGACCGCGG
Source organism: uncultured Conexibacter sp. (assembly GCA_964600395.1). Lineage (GTDB taxonomy): Bacteria > Actinomycetota > Thermoleophilia > Solirubrobacterales > Solirubrobacteraceae > Paraconexibacter. Next base: position 1,100 of record CAZRLR010000189.1, on the reverse strand, counting down.
CCCGTTCGGCGGCGAGACCGCCTACGTGAACACCTGGGCGCTCGGACCGCTCAAACCCGGGGCGAGCAAGACCTTCACCTGGAAGGTGACCGCCGTGCAGTCCGGCGCGCAGGAGGTCTCCTACAAGGTCTCCCCCGGCCTGGCCGGGCGCGCCCGCGTCGCGGACGTCGCCAAGGCCAGCGGCAAGCTGAAGGTCGACATCTCCCGCGAGCCGGCCCAGGCCCGCGTGGACCCGGAGACCGGCGAGGTCATCCGCGGCGAAGGCGCCACGGCACAACCTTGACGTAACGCGGCGCCCGCCTACTTCGGGAGCCGCGGGGCGATGATGCGGTAGGCCTTCAGCCCGAGCCCGAGGCGCTCGCGGTCCTCGCTGAGCATCGGGTCAAGGCGCGTGAGCTCCTTCACGCGCTCCAGGCGGTAGGCCACGGTGTGGCGGTGGGCGTAGATCGCCGCCGCCGTCGCGTTCATGTTGCAGTTCTGCTCGAGGTAGGACTCGAGCGTCCCCACGAGGTCGGTGCGGTACTGGTCGTCGTAGCGGACGATCGGCGCCACGGTGTCCTCGTAGAAGGAGCGGACCTCCTCGGGGTGGGACGCGAGGACGCGGAAGAGCAGGCGGTAGGTGCCCGTCCCGATGTCCTGGGCGATCGGCGCGTCGCTCTGGCGCAGGACGTCGAGCACGAGCTCGGCCTCCTGCACCGCGCGCGAGAACTCGGCCGGGTCGGCGTAGAAGCTCGAGAGACCGACGGTGCCGTGCTGGCGCAGGCGCTCGGCCAGGCGGCGGCCGCGCTCGAGCGTCGCCTCGGGGGCGTCGTCCCCGCCCGTGGCCGGCAGGATCGCGTAGACGCGGTCCTCCATGTGCTGGGCCAGGGCGCCGGGGTACTCGCCGCCGATGAGCGCCACGACGTGGCGGGGGCGGTCCGTCGTCAGCTCCGCGCAGAGGACCACGGCGCCGCGGGAGAGGTCGCAGCCCAGGCGCCCGGCCCGGCGCACGATGTCGCGCGGGTCCAGGTCCGGCCGCGAGCGCAGGTCCTCCAGGAAGGAGCCGCGCAGGTTCTGCTCGACCTCCTCCTTGGCCTCCTCGATCGCCACCTCGGTGAGCG
>CAZRLR010000188.1:0-8684 GCA_964600395.1 uncultured Conexibacter sp. | reverse complement strand
GGGGCACAGGCCCCGGTAGACGACCTCAGCCTCGTCGATGACGAAACCGTGGTGATCCTCCGCGATCAGGCAGGGCGCCTCGCCGACGGCGCAGTCGACGTCGGCGATGGCGCCGCAGGAGCGGCAGACCAGGTGATGGTGGTTGTCGCCGACGCGGGACTCGTAGCGGGCCACCGAGCCCGACGGATGGATCCGGCGGACGAGCCCGGCGTTCGTCAGCGCCTCCAGGACGTCGTAGACGGCCTGCTGGGAGACGTCGCCGAGCCCGGCGCGCACCGCGCCGATGATCGACGCCGTGTCGGCGTGCGGGTGCTCGTGCACCGCGCCGAGCACCGCGACCCGCGGACGGGTGACGCGCAGCGAGGCGCCGCGCAGCATCCCCTCGAGTTCGGCGGTGGCCGGCACGTCTCCGAGTGTCGCACATGTTCTGGAACGAATCCAGACTGGCGGTCAGGATGTGGGCGGGCGGTCGACGACCGCGACGACCGTGCGGTGGTCGGCGCGCTCGATGACCCAGCTCCAGGGGCCGACGTGCGTCCGGCGCCAGTCGAACGCCGTCCAGCCCCGTGGCGCTCGGGTGACGGGCGCGCGCGCGAGCTGCGTCGCCCGGAGGCAGGTGACCGCGCCGCGCACGACGTAGACGCGGCGCCCGCCGGGGACCGGGCCGCAGTCCTGGGCGGCGGTACGACGGCGCGGGACGCGAAGGCGCCGTACGGGCGGGAAGGCGAAGCGCGCCACGGCTCGGCGCAGGTAGCGGGCGTACACGGCGGCCCCGTCCGGGGTCGGGTGCAGCCCGTCCGGCGCGAACCAGCCCGCGTGCCCGGCGCTGAACGCGGCCCAGTCGGCGAGCACGACCTGCTCGGGGTGCGCCCGGGCGGCCGCCCGCAGGACGACGTTGCGCGCCTCCGAGTGGCGCGCGGTGACGAGCACGAGGACGCGTCGCGGGCCGAGCACGGTGCGGACGCGCGCGACGTCCGGCGCGGCGATCGGCCCGTTGGCGCCGAGGGCGAGGACGACGACCGCCGGCAACGTCCCGGCCGCGTGGCGCGCGCGCACGAGGCGCAGGCCTTCGGGGAACTGGCGGCAGCCGCGCGCGTCGGCCTCCACGCCGAGGGCGCCGAGCCGCGGCGCGGCGTAGATCGAGGTCGAGTCCCCGACCGCCAGCGGCGCGCGCCCCACGGCGGCGTGGCCGGCGGCGCGTGCGGTGACCGGGGTGCCGCAGCCCGCGGCAGCGGGGGACGCGAGCGCGAGCGCCAGGGTGCTCGCGCCGAGGACGGCGGCGGTGCTGGACCGGAAGCTGGGCATCCGGCGCGCAGCGTACGGGTTCGCCGGCGCCGCAGACCACCGCCGCCGCATGGACGTCGTCCGGCCTCGCTTTGGGCCTCGCTGCTGGCAGGGTGTCAGCAACACCACGCCGATGGCGACACCTCGACGCACCGCTTTGTGAGAGGTCCATGAGAGCCGCGCATCACGTCGCAGAACGCGGGAGAGACTCCGCGACGTTCCTCCACCCCGACGTCCTCAGGAGCTCAGCATGCACACGAAGTCCGTCCTCTCCCTCGCCGCCGTGACGCTGGCCGTCGGCCTCGCCGCCGGCCCCGCCCAGGCTCGTCCGTACTGCGGCGACGTGGACCCCTGCCCGACGCCGACGACGAACGCCGGCGCGGGCACCGCGACGGGCACCGTCTCGGTGAACAAGGGCTACACGCTGGCCGTCCGCGCCCGCCCGAAGTCCGGCGCCCGGGTCGTCCGCCGTCTGGGCAACGGCACGCGCGTGAAGATCGTCTGCCAGACCACCGGAGACGCCGTGACCGGGCGCTTCGGCACGAGCACGACGTGGGACAAGCTCGCAAAGGGCGGCTTCGTCAGCGACGCCTTCGTCTACACCGGCACCGACGGCCGCGTCGCCAAGGACTGCGGCAGCAACGCCCCGGCGCCCGCCCCCGCGCCGACCCCCGCCCCCAGCGGTCGCCCGGCGAGCGTCACGTTCACCGACGACTACCCCTACAAGAACGGCGACCCGGACAAGGCCGACAAGTGGGGCTTCTTCCAGCGCGAGTGCACGAGCTTCGTCGCCTGGCGCCTGAACCGCGTCAAGCCGTTCTCGAACTTCATGAAGGGCGGCCACTTCGGCAACGCGATGGGCTGGGACGACAACGCCCGCCGCATCGGCATGAAGGTCGACCGCAAGCCGGCGGTCGGCGCGGTCATGGTCCGCAACAGCGGCACCTACGGCCACGTCGCGATCGTCGCGAAGGTCGGCAAGGGCAAGATCTACGTCGAGCAGTACAACGCCGGCGGCACGCACCGCTACTCGCAGGAGTGGCTGACGGTCACGAGCGTCATGAGCTTCATCCACGCCTGACGCAGGCCGGGCGCGCCCCGCGCGCCGGACAGGACCCTCATGCAGCCCGCGCCCCGGACGACCGACGTCGCCCGGGGCGCCGTGCGTCCCGGCCGGACGTCACGCGAAAGAACGCGGCCGTATGTACACTGCTGTCGCTTTCGTCCTGCCGTCCGGAACCCACGCCTGGGAGGGCCCGTGATCCCGTCTCTCGCCGCCGCTGCCGACGCCGCGGCCGCCGTCAAGCCGGCCGGTGGTGCCCCACTGCGGGACATCCTCATCGTCGGGGTGGGGACGAACGTCCTCACCGTCCTGCTCGTCGCGCTGATCGTCGCGTACCGCCGTGGCGGCGCCCCGCGCCTGCGTCGCCTGGAGGCGGCCACCGAGCGCGCGGTCGGCCTCCCGGGCTGGGCGGCCATCCCCGGCGTGGGCGGCATCGGCTTCGCGCTGCTGACCATCGCGGGCGCGACGTGGGACATCGGCCTCCACATCGACGTCGGCCGCGACGAGGGGCCGCTCGGCACCGCCGCGCACTACCCGCTGCTCTTCGGCCTGTTCGGGATGTTCCTCATGGGCGTGCTGTCCGTCGGCATGGCGCCCACCGACCCGGCGCGGTCGAGCGTCGTCGCCTTCCGCCTGCGCGGGATCGGCACCGTCCCGGCGGCCGCCGCCCTGCTCGCGGTCGCCTCGGCCTTCGCGATGGCCGGCTTCCCGCTCGACGATCTCTGGCACCGCCTCTTCGGGCAGGACGTGACGCTCTGGGGTCCGACGCACACGATGTTCATCGGGGGCGTGCTCGTGGCCGGCTGCGCCTGCGCGCTGCTGCTCGCCGAAGGCGCCCGCGCCGCCGGCCGCGAGCCCTTCAAGGCCAAGGGCCTGCTCCGGCGACCGATCGCGTCGCTGCTGGCCGGCATCTTCCTGTACCTGTGGACGGCGGCGCTGCACGAGTTCCACTGGGGCGTGCCGCAGTACCGCGAGGTCTGGCACCCGCTGCTGCTCGCCTTCGGCGGCGCGCAGACGATGGTGCTCGCGCGCATCCTCGGCGGCCGCGGCGGCACGGTCGGGGCGCTGGCGACCTGGCTGCCCGTCCAGGTCGCGATGACGGTCCTGATCGGCGGCCCGCTCGAGACGACCGCCCCCGCCATGCCGCTGTTCCTCGCCGAGGCGCTGCTCGTCGAGGCGCTCGCCGCCCGCGGCAGCTGGAAGGACCCCGTCCGCTTCGGCGCGGTGGCCGGCCTGGCGATCGGGACGCTCGGCTTCGCCGCCAACTACGCGTGGTCGCACGTCGTCATGCCGCTGCCGTGGGAGCCGTCGCTGCTGCCGGAGGCCGTCCCCGTCGCGGTCGCGGCGGGCGTCGCCGGCGGCGTGCTCGGCGCGCTGCTGGGGCAGGCCCTGCAGGGCTCCCTGGCCCCGGGCCGCCGACCGTTCACGCTCGCGCTCGCGGCCGCCGTCGCCGCGCTCGGCCTCGGCGTCAACGCGTCGGTCAGCACCGCGCCGGCCGGGGTCGACGCGACGATCACCCTCGCCGGCCAGCGCACCGCGGTCGCCCCCGGCGGCGGGCGCACGACCGTCGCCGACGCGACCGTCCGCATCAGCCGACCGGAGCTCACGCGCGACGCCAACTGGGTCTACGTCCTCGGCTGGCAGGGTGGTGGGCGGTACCTGAACCGGCTGCAGCGCGTCTCCGACGGCGTCTTTCGCACGACGAAGCCCGTGCCGGTCGGCGGGGACTGGAAGTCCTTCGTCCGCGTCCACAAGGGCCGCACGATGCTGTCGGCCGCCGTCCGGATGCCGGCCGACGCGGCGGTGGACTTCCCCGGCTTCCCGGCCCAGCGCCGCGTGACGCGCCCGATGCTCAAGGACACCGAGCTCATGCAGATCGAGCGCAAGGACGACGGCCCGGACTGGGCCTGGATGCCGGCGCTGCTGCTCGTCCTCGGATGCGACCTGGCGCTGCTCGTCTTCCTGGCCGCCATCAGCGTGCGGGTGGGCCGCATGGCGGGCCGGCCGCCGACGATCCCGACGCCGCCCGGCATCCTGCTGGCGCACGCCGACCGCGTCATCGGCGCCGCCGAGCGCCGCGTGCCGGCGGGCCGTCGCTAGCGGCCGGGGCCGCGGACGGAACGAGCAGGAGGACGACGCCAGGGTCCGTGGCGGCTCCGGGTCCGTCGCGACAGCGCCGTCCCGCGCGAGCGCCGGATGGCGCTCACCGGTCTGGTCCTCGCACGCCTGTGCGTGCTGCAGATGGTGGTGTGGACGCTCGCCGGGATCGTCTAAAGGGGCGGCCGGCCGGCCTCCGCCCTAGCGGCTGACGCCGTTGACGGTCCTCGGCACGGCGGCGCGTCGCAGCTTCCAGGTGAAGGTGCCGCTGCACACCAGCGTGCCGTCGGCCGCGAGGATCTCGGCGTCCGTCACGAGCTGGGTTCGGGCGACGTCCCGGTCCAGGAGCGCGCGCAGACGCGCCCGCGACACCTCGTCCAGCGTGCAGTGCCCGGTGAGGACCCCGCGGGCCGGGGCGATGAACTCGAGCTCGGCGACGGTCCCCAGCGGCGTGGTGTCGGCGAACTCGGTGGCGTCGTGCGCGGCGCCGATGATCGCCGCCAGGCCGGCCGCGTCGACCATCGCGACCAGGCCGCTGGAGTGCAGCGAGCCGACGACGTTCGTCAGGGGGTCGGTGACGGTCAGCTCGACCTCCCCCACGCCGTCCTGCGCGCGCACGACCCGCAGGCCGAGGGTGCGGTGGATCGCGATGGGCTCGAGCAATTGGGTGGCCAGGGCAGTCATGTCCATGCCGGCGGTGTACCGCCGTCCCGGCCGCCGCGGGTGTCCGGGCGGTGAAGGACACCGCGTAGGAGATGACGCAAACGCGCCAAAACGCCCGCCCTGGCTGCATGCGCGGGAACAGAACGGGCCAGGTCCGGCCGCCCGGGCGCCACCATGGACGGGACATGCGCCGAATCGTGCTCGCCTCTGCCCTCGCCCTCACCGCCGCCGTCGGCGTGGGCGCGACCGCCGGCGCGACCGCCTGCGGCAAGACATCCAAGTGCGCCGGCCACGAGTACTGGCCCACGATCGCGCGGTCGAACGTGCAGATCGCCGGGGCCGGCGGCGAGACCCTTCGCGGGCCGCAGAACGCCAGCAGCGAACTGCTCGGCTTCCACGGATCCGACACGCTCTACGGCGGGGACCGCAGCGACGTCCTCTGGGGCGACTACATCGGCGAGGGGCAGCCGCCGACCCAGGTCGACCGGCTGTACGGCGGCAAGGGCGGGGACTTCCTGTACTCCTCGCACGGGCGCAACACGCTCGACGCCGGGCCGGGCAACGACGCCATCAAGGCCCGCTACGGCCGCGGCACCGTCCTCTGCGGCAGCGGGCGGGACATCGTCTACGTCCCGCGGTCGCGCAAGAGGAACTGGACGTTCGTCGGCTGCGAGAAGTTCGAGTACCGCAGCGAGTCCGCGCTCGGGCACGGGCTCAAGCCGCTGCCGTAGGCGCCAGGCCGCGGGCGGCAACCCGTGGAAACACCGATGCGGTAGCGGCGGAGTTGCGGGACCGTGCCGTGCATGCGCCGCGTCGTCGCCCTCCCTCTGATCGCCCTCGTCCTTGCCGTCACACCCGCTGGCGGCGTCCGCTCGGCGGCCGGCAAGAAGCCAACGCCGAAGGTCACGTGCAAGGCGACGCAGAGCAAGCTGGTCGTGCGGGGTCGCACGATCTGCCTGACGCCGTCGAAGCTGCTCGCAACGCCTTCCGGCAAGCCGATCTCCGCCGCACGTGTGGCGAGCTTCGGGATCGGCCTGACGCTCGCGAACCCGATCGTCACCCGGCTCACGCCGAAGCGCGCGCGACCGACCCGGACGCCGGCCTACGGCGTGCTGCGCCGCGTCCGCACGCAGCTCCCCCGGCTGCCCGGACCGGCCGGGCTGCGTGCGACGAGCTTCAGGCCGGGCCGGTCGCAGACGACGCAGAACGCGGACGGGAGCACGTCGTCGCGGACGGACGGCACCGTCACCGACGACGCGACCGGCGCCAAGGGCACCGTCGAGGCCGAGGGTCGCCAGGAAGCCGACGGGACGACATCGGTGACGCTCGATCTGGGGATCTTCGACAAGTCCGGCGCCGGCGGGTCGTTCACGATCCGCATGCCCGTCTCCCGCGAGATCACCGGTCAGGCAAAGTGCCCGACCGCGGCGGGCGACATCGAGCGCCGGCGGGAGGACTCGTTCGCCAACCGGATGCACCAGACCCGTCCCGGGTTCGGCGTCGCCTTCATCGATCAGAGCGTCCGCTACCAGGGCGAGACGATCGTCAAGGGCAAGGTCGATACCGGCGCCGTGCTCACCACCGCGGAGTACACGGGGTCCGCGACGCTCAACATGTCCTACGAGGCGAAGCTTCTCGGCGGCCTGATCCACCCCGACTGGCAGGCCGAGTTCAAGCTCACCGCGTCCGGCACGATCGACGGTCGGACCGGGATCAGGCGCCCCGGCCAGGCGACGATCACCGCCCGCGGCCGGGGCGTCAGCCCTGCTGATCTCGCCCTCGTCGAGCGCGACCCGAAGCTGCGCGAACAACTCTCCCAGCTCTTGGCCGACAACGTCGACGGCGCCTTCAAGAGCTTGAAGAGTGCCGAGGCGGGCTGGCAGGCACCGAACACCTGCGCGGCGCTGCAGCTCAGCCCGCCAACCGGGCCGAGCGGGCTCGGCAAGGGCGACACCGCGCAGTTCACCGGCGAGGTACAGGCGCGGCAGGGCGGCGGGACGGCGCCCGGCCGCTGGACGCTGCAGCAGCAGACGGCCGGCACCCAGAGCGGCCTGCCCGGCGCTTCCGCGCCTGGCGCCCCGATCACGGTCCGGCTGACCGCGACGCAGGACGTCGATGAGCACACCGTTGCCGCAGGGGTGACGGTGCGCGCGACCTCACCCGCCGGTGTGGCCGAGCTGTCGTGGAGCGCGGTGGGCAAACCCGCAGGCCCGCCGTTCTACTACCGGATCGTCGGGGGCTCGGCGACGCAGACGGTCTCCGGCACCCGCACGAACCCCAACGGATCCCTCATCGACCAGGTCGACCCCGTGCAGTACACGTGGACCCTCGCGCCCAGCAGCGGCCCGCCCGATGGCTCGCTCACCACCGAAGGAGGCCTGTACGGCGAGGTCGAGCCCCCTGGCGAGCAGATCATCGAGCTGGGCTGGACCTGGCGCACCGACGAGGACGGCGGCCACACCCATCCCATCGGCACGCGCACCTGGCCCGGCCCCGGGGTCACCTTCATCCCGCCCGCCGGCGACGACAGCCGCCTCATCGTCACCTGGAACGAGCTCGGCGTCCCCGACTACCAGTACTCCGCCGACCTCCGCGCGCCGGACGGCAACTACAGCCCCGGCGGGCCCAACTGCCGCACCATGGCCCTCGCCGACCTCGCCAGCGACTCGCTCCCGCTGAGCTTCTTCGCCCAGCGCCGCTTCACGATCTCCATCGACCGCGACTGGCACGCCGACCGGACCTCGAGCCTCGGCCACGACGTGTGCAGCGGTCACCTCAGCGCGTCACTGGTGCTCCAGCGGGTGCAAGCCGACGGCTCGCCGCTGCCGTAGTGTCGTTCGCCCGCCCCCGTGCGTCGGATCGGTCTCGCGCACTTGTCCGCCGGTCGCGGAGGCTCCCCCGTGGTTTCACCGATGCGGAGGCCGCGGAAAGTCGCCAGCATCGGGCGAATGCGTCTGTCTCTCGCTGTTGTCGCAACGATGCTGGTCCTGGCCGTACCCGCCGGCGCTGCGCAGCTCTCGTACGTCGATCAAGGTCAGATCTGGGTCTCGACCCTCGACGGCGCGCAGAAGCGGCCGATCTCCGGCCCGGCGCCGGTCATCACACCCGGAGAGAGCCGCTCCTGGAGCGAGCAGGCCCAGTCCGACGACGGCTTCATCGTCGGCGTCGCCCGAGAATCGGGTCGCACGGGCGCGGCGGCCCCGACGTGGGTGTGGAGCCCGAACGGCACCGTCGTCACCAAGGGGTCACTCGGCTACGACAACGCCTACAACAACGGCGGGCTCGCGGTGCCCGTGACCCTGGACCTCATCCCCGGCGCGGCGCAGCTGCTCTACACCTATTCCGACATCGTCTACGGCTACCCGGTGTCGTCCCTGCACCGGGGGACGTGGATCGGGAACACGGCGAACACGAGCGCCCAGCCGTTCGACATCCCCGACCTCGTCGGCAGCTCGTTGCTCGGCGGACGCTGGGTCGGCGTCAACGCGCATGCCCCCAGCGGCGACGACAACATCGTGGTCGGCGACGCGACGTTCGGCACCAGCGGCCACCCGTGGTTCCGCGCCAACGGCGCGAC
>CAZRLR010000187.1:0-8709 GCA_964600395.1 uncultured Conexibacter sp. | reverse complement strand
CTGGTTCGACGCGCTGCTGAACTACTACACGGCGCTCTCCTACGCCCGCCCCGGGGAGGACCTCACCGACCGCTTCTGGCCACCGCAGCAGCAGGTCATCGGCAAGGACATCCTGAAGTTCCACGCCGTCTTCTGGCCGGCGCTGCTGCTGGCCGCCGACCTGCCGCTGCCCGAGCGCCTGTACATCCACGGCTACCTGCTCATGGACGGGGACAAGATGAGCAAGTCCCTGGGCAACGTCCTGGACCCGATCGCGATCGTCGACCGCTTCGGCACCGACGCGCTGCGCCACTACGTTCTGCGCGACGTGACCTTCGGGCAGGACGGCAACGTCTCCACCGTCGCCTTCGAGCAGCGCTACGAGTCCGAGCTGGCCAACGGCCTGGGCAACCTCGCCAGCCGCTCGATCGCCATGGTCCGCAAGTACCGCGACGGCGTCGTCCCGGCGGTCGAGCCGGAGCTGCGCGAGGACTTCGACGGCCTGGCCGACGCGGTCGCCGCGCTCGTCGACCGCGCCGAGCTCACGCCCGCGCTCGAGCTCGTCTGGGAGCGCGTCCGGCGCCTGAACCGCTACGTCGAGGAGACGACGCCCTGGGCGCTGGCCAAGGACCCGGCGCAGGCCGGGCGGCTGGACGTCGTCCTGGCGACGCTCGTCGAGGGCGTCCGGGTCGTCGCGGTCCTGCTGGCCTCCGTCCTGCCCGAGACGACGGAGAAGCTGCTCGCCGCGCTGGGGACGCCCGACATCGCCTACGCGGGCGCGACGCTCACCGCGGGCACGGTGACGCAGGTCCAGCCGCTGGCGCCGCTGTTCCCGAAGGACATCCCGCCGGCCGCGTGATCGACAGCCACACCCACCTGGACTCCTGCGGCCCCGACAACGCGCAGCTCGTCGCCGCCGCCCGCGAGGCCGGCGTCACGCGGATGCTCACCGTCGGGACCGACGAGGCGTCCAACCGCACGGCGCTGGCCGCGGCCGAGACGTTCCCCGAGGTGTTCGCCGCCGTCGGCCGCCACCCGAACAACGCCCAGGGCTTCGGCGACGCCGAGCTCGAGGACCTGCGGACGCTCGCACAGCACCCGCGCTGCCGCGCGATCGGCGAGACGGGGCTGGACGACTTCCGCGACTACTGCCCCCGGCCGGACCAGGAGCACGCCTTCCGCGCGCAGATCGAGCTGGCCCGCGAGGTCGGCAAGCCGCTCGTCATCCACACCCGGGCGGCGGACGACGACACGATCGCGACGCTGCGCGAGCACGCGGGCGGCGTCACGGTCATCCTGCACTGCTTCTCGATGCCCGACCGTGTGGACGAGTGCGTCGCCGAGGGCTGGTGGATCTCCTTCGCCGGGAACGTCACGTATCCGAAGAACGCCGACCTGGCGCGCGCCGCCGCCCGCGTCCCGGCCGACCGCCTGCTCGTCGAGACCGACGCGCCGTACCTCACCCCGCAGGCGGTGCGCAAGCACCGCAACGAGCCCGCGTTCGTCGCGCACACCGCGCGCTTCGTCGCGCAGGTCCGCGACACGACCTACGAGGAGCTCGACGCGCTCGTGACCGCGAACGCCGCGCGGCTCTTCGACTGGTAGGGAGGCTGCGATGTCGTCCGCCGAGCCCACCCAGCCCACCCTGCGCCGGATGCGCGCGTTCGACGTGCGCCCCAAGCGCGACCTGGGCCAGAACTTCCTCATCGACTCGAACATCCTCGGCGTCATCGCGCGGGCCGCGGACCTGCACGAGGACGACGTGGCGCTCGAGATCGGCGGCGGCCTCGGCGTCCTGTCGGAGTTCCTCGCGCCGCTCGTCGCGCACACGCACGTCGTCGAGGTCGACCGGTCGCTGGAGCCCGCGCTGCGCGACGCGCTGGACCCGTTCGGCGATCACGCGACGCTGCACTTCGGGGACGCGCTCGCGCTCGACATGACGACCCTGGACCCCGCGCCGACGAGGGTCGTGGCCAACCTGCCCTACGGCATCGCCGCGACCGCGATCCTCAAGACGATCGAGGAGCTGCCGCACGTGACCACCTGGGTCGCGATGGTGCAGAAGGAGGTCGGCGTGCGCTTCGCCGCGGCCGCCGGCAGCGACGCCTACGGCATCCCGAGCGTCCTGGCGCAGCTCTCCTGCGACGTGCGCGTGCACCACAAGGTCGCGCGGACCGTCTTCCATCCGGTGCCGAACGTCGACAGCGTCCTGCTCGTCCTGCAGCGCCGGGCCGACGCCCCGCCCGTGGACGCCGCGCTGCGGACCCTCGTGCAGGCCGCCTTCGCCCACCGGCGCAAGGCGCTGGCCGGGTCGCTGAAGCTGCACCCCGCCTACGGCAAGGACGTGCGCGGGCGCGCCCGCGCGGCCCTGGCCGCCCTCGGGCACCCGGAGGACGTGCGGGCCGAGCGGCTGACCCCGGCCGAGTTCCGCGCGCTGGCGGAGGCGCTGCGGTGACCTCGCCCACGACCGCGCCCGCCTCGCCCCGGCCGACGCTGCGCACGAGCGCACCGGGCAAGATCAACGTCTGCCTCTTCGTCGGCGCGACGCGGGCGAGCGACGGCCGCCACGAGCTCGTCAGCGTCATGCAGGCCGTCGACGTCTGCGACGAGGTGACGATCACGGCGGGGCCCGACCTGACGCAGGACGAGGTCCGCTGTCCCGGCGTCACCGGCGACAACATCGTCAGCGCCGCGCTCGCGGCCTTCCGCGCGCACACCGGCGAGCGCGAGCCGGTCACCGTCACCGTCCACAAGCGCATCCCCGTCGCCGCCGGGATGGCCGGGGGCAGCGCCGACGCCGGCGCCGTCCTGCGGCTGCTCGACGCGCACTTCGCCACCGGCCTCGCCGACGACGTCCTGCTGCGCCTCGCCGCCACCCTCGGCGCCGACGTCCCCGCGCAGGTGCGGCCCGGCCGGCACCTGGCCACGGGGGCGGGGGAGCGCGTTGAGGAACGGCAAAGGCGCGCGGTCTACGGTGTCGTCGTGCTGCCGCACCCTGAGCCGCTGTCGACCCCCGACGTCTACCGCGAGTTCGACCGGCTCGGCCTCGCGCGCGACCCCGAGGAGCTGGCGGCGCTGGCCGCGCGGGTCCGCGCGCAGGCCGACGACCTGCCCGACGACCTCGTCGTCAACGACCTGCAGCCGGCGGCGATCTCGCTCTGCCCGGCGATCCGGGACAACCTGGAGCGGGTGCGGGCCGCCGGCGCGGACCTGGCCCTCGTCTCGGGCAGCGGCCCGACCGTCCTCGGCCTGACCCGGACCCCGCAGGCCGCCCGCGACGTCGCGCGCCTCGTCGGCCCCGACGCCGTCGCCTCCGCCGCGCTGACGCGCGGCGCCGGCCGCATCCGCACCGCATGAAACCGCTCTTCTTCTTCGTCGCCGCGGCGATCCTGCTCGTCCTGTACCGCAAGCGCTCGTCGCTGGAGATCACGCTGAAGGCCGGTGGCGTCCTCGTCGCCCTGGGCTGCGTCGTCTACGGCACCGGCGTCGTGCACCTGCCGAAGGTCGACGAGGTCCTGCAGGACCTCGGCGAGGCGCTCGGACCCTGGACCTACCTCCTCGTGGGGATCATGGCCTTCCTGGAGACCGGCGCCTTCGTCGGCCTCCTGGCGCCGGGCGAGACGGTGATCCTCGTCGGCGGCGTCGTCGCCGGGCAGGGCGAGATCGACATCATCGTCCTCATCGCGATCATCTGGGTCTGCGCCGTCGCGGGCGACATGACGAGCTTCTACGTCGGCCGCCGGCTGGGCCGCGGCTTCCTCGTCAAGCACGGGCCGAAGGTGCAGATCACCGAGGCGCGCATCGAGCAGACCGAGGCGTTCTTCGACAAGCACGGCGGCAAGGCGATCTTCCTCGGGCGCTTCGTCGGGCTCATCCGCGCCGTCGCCCCGTTCCTCGCCGGCTCCAGCGGCATGCCGCTGCGGCGCTTCGCCCCCTACGACATCCTCGGCGCCGGGCTGTGGGGGACGACCTTCGCACTGCTCGGGTTCTTCTTCTGGCGCTCGATCGACAAGGTCCTGGAGTGGGCGAAGACGGGGTCGCTGGCGCTCGGGACGATCATCGTCGTCACGACGCTCGTCGTCCTGGCGGTCCGGCGCCTGCGCGACGACGAGGAGCGCGCACGGATCGTCGCCCGGCTGGACGCCAACCCGGTCCTGGGCCCGCTGCGCCGCCGCCTCGAGCGCCCCGTCCTCTTCGCGTGGAACCGCCTGACCCCGGGCGACCTCGGTCTGGAGCTCACGACGCTGCTCACCGTCGCGGCGGTCGGCAGCTTCGTGCTCTTCGGCTACGCCATCAGCCTCGGCCCGAACGACCTGACGCCCGGCGACCTGCGCGGGCTGCGCTGGGCCGACGACCTGCGCACCGGCGGGATCGTCGACGTCGCCAAGGCGCTGAGCTTCGTCGGGACGCTGCCGGTCACCGGGGGCCTGGTGTTCGCGGCCGCCGCGCTGCTCGCCGCCCGCGCCCACGTCCCGGAGGCCGTCGCGCTCGTCGTCGGCATGGCCCTCACGGTGGGCCTCGTGCACGCGATGAAGGCGCTGGAGGACCGCCCCCGGCCGTCGGATCCGCTCGTCGCGACGGCGAACGCGTCCTTCCCGTCCGGGCACGCGGCGTACGCCATGGCCTGGGTCGCCGTCACGGTCGCCGTCCTGCGGGCGCTGCCGGGGGCGGGGGCGCGCATCGCGGTCCTCACGACGTCGCTCGTCCTCGCCGTCCTCATCGGCCTCAGCCGCGTCCAGCTGCGCGCGCACTTCTTCAGCGACGTCGCCGCCGGGTGGGGTCTGGGGGCGATGACGTTCGCCCTGAGCGGCATGGTCGCGCTGGTCGTCGTCTACATCCGGCAGAATCCCGGCGAGCGCGCATGAGCAACCAGTCCGTCACCTACCTCGTCGGCATCACCGCGGGCGTCCTGGCCCTGGCGGCCTACGTCGGCCTGATCCTCGTCCCGGCCTGGCAGTCCTACTCCCGGGCGTGGGAGCGGGTCGCCGCGTCGTTCCTCACGCTGTACATCCTCGCGGCGTTCGTCGCGCTCGGTGCGGGCGGCGGCCTGGCCGTCGTCTGGTTCTGGGACCGCATCCAGGGCTGACGCGGCCCCGGCGGGCCGCCGGCTGGTCGCAGTCTGACAGCGACCCGTACACTTCCCCGTGATGCCCATACCGGCAGAAGGGACGTCGGCGGGCCTCGATCTTGGGGCACTGGACGCCATCACCGAGGCGGTCGGATCCGGCGCCGGGCTGCCCGAGATCGTGCGCGCCGCCTCACGGGCCCTCCAGGCGAGCCTCGTCCTCGTCGACCGCTCCGGGTCCGTCCTGGCCGTCGCCGCGCGCTCACCCGCGGACGAGCAGTCGCTCACCGCGAACGGCACCGGCGTCGAGACGATCGAGCTGCGCGTCGCCGACGAGCCGGTCGGGCTGCTGCGCATGCGCGCCCGCGGCGAGCCGGGGACGGCGCTCGTGCGCCTGGTCAGCACGCTCATCGCCTCCGAGGTCGAGCGCGTCCGCGCCCCCGAGCGCGCCTCCCAGGACGCCACCGCCGCCTTCCTGCGCGCCGTCCTCGGACGCGAGCTGCAGGACGCCGACGCGATCCTCGCCGCCGCCGGCGAGATCGGCCTGGACCTCATCTCCGGCGCGAGCTTCGTCGTGGCCCGCGTCCACGCGCACGTCCCGTCCGAGGACGGCTGGCGCCCGCGGGTGCTCGCCGCCGCCGAGCGCGGGGCCCGGGCGGCGGCCAGCGCGGCGGTCGCCGCGCTCATCGAGCGCGAGCACGACCGCGGCGGCACCGAGGTGACCGTCCTCGTCCCCGGCGACGACGACGGGCAGGCGCGGCGCGCGGCCGAGGGCGTCCTCGGCGAGCTGCAGTCCTCGCTGCCGGGCCACTCCTTCGCCGTCGGGCGCAGCCGCGTGGCCGCCGACGCCGGTGACCTGGCGCGGGCGGGCAACGAGGCGCTGCTGGCGGCGAACGTCGCCGAGGGCGACGCGGAGCGCCCGCTGCTGGCCTTCGACGACACGGGGGCCTACCGGCTGCTGCTGCCGGCGATGAGCGAGGACCCGGCCGAGCTGCAGCGCTTCTACGCCGAGACGGTCGAGCCGCTCGTCGCCTACGACGAGCAGTACGAGACCGACCTCGTGCAGACCGTCGAGGCGTTCCTGGACGCCGACGGCAACGTCGCCGGGACCGCCGCCCGCCTCTTCACCCACCGCCACACGATCCGCTACCGCCTCGAGCGGGTGCGCGAGCTCTCGGGGCTGGACGTCGGGTCCACCGACGGGCGCGAGAAGCTCTCGCTCGGCCTGAAGGCGATGCGCGTCCTGGGCATCGCCCACCGCGGGGGGCCGGCCAGCGAGGCCGGCGCCACGGGTGGGCGCGTGCCGCGGCGCGGCTAGAGCGCCTCGGGCTCCCGGTAGGCCTCGGAGGCCGCCCCGGCCGAGCCGGTGTTCGGCGTCCCGAGCGGCTCGATGAGCAGGACGTGCGCCTCCTCGTCGGCGACGGGGCAGTGCTCGACGCCCCGGGGGACGACGTACAGATCGCCCGGGCCCAGGACGACGTCCTCGCGGTCACGCAGGAGGATCCGCAGCTCGCCCTTCAGGACGAGGAAGAGGTCGTCGGTGTCCTCGTGCACGTGCCAGACGAAGGCGCCGCGGGGCTTGACGACGAGCAGCTTGTTGTCGTTGTAGGTCCCGACCTGGCGCGGGGCGTAGGCCTCGTCGAAGGTCGCAAGCGCGTCGTGCAGGTTCACCTTGGCGTCCATCGCCCGAGTGTCGCACGGCCCGACGACTACGATCCGGCGATGCGCATCGGCATCATCACCGGGTCCGGGACCTACGCCCTGCCGGGCTTCGAGGACGCCGTCCCGGCGGTCGTGACGACGCGCTTCGGCGTCGTGCCCGTCACCCGGGGCCGCTTCGGCGGCGCCGACGTCGTCCACGTCAGCCGCCACCGCGAGGGGCACCCGCTCGTCTCCCACCAGGTCACCCACCAGGCGAACATCAGCGCGTTCGCCGAGGAGGGCGTCGACGCGATCCTCTCGGTGACCGTCTGCGGCGCCTGCGACCCGGACCTCGAGCTCGGCTCGCTCGTCGTCTTCGACGACCTGCACTTCCTCGTCAACCGCCTGCCCGACGGGTCGGTCTGCACGCTGCACACCGAGCCCGGGGCGCCCGGTCGCGGGCACTGGATCTTCGACCTCCCCTTCAGCGAGCCGCTGCGCGAGGCGCTGCTGGCCGGGGCGGCGCAGATCGGCCACCCCGTCCGCGACGGCGGCTGCTACGGCCACGTCGACGGGCCGCGCTTCAACACGCGCACGGAGATCCGCATGCTGCGCCAGGCCGGCGTGACGTGCGTCTCGCAGACCGCCGGGCCCGAGACGGTGCTCGCGGGGGAGGCGCAGATCCCGTACGCGCTGCTCGGCTACGCCACCGACTACGCCAACGGCGTCAAGCCCGAGGCGCCGACGCCCGTCGAGGAGCTCATCCGCCTCGTCGGGGCGTCCACCGCCGTGTTCGCGGAGGCGCTGACGGCCGCGGTGCCGCGGATCGACGCCGGCGTCCTGGGGCGCAACGGCACCGCCTTCTCGTGGGACTGACCGACGACGGCGGCGGAGGCGGAGGCGGTCGGTCGTCGCTGGCCGTCGTCGTCCTGTCGACGCTGGCGGGCCAGGCCGACGACACGCTCGGCGAGCTGCTGGGCCCCGTGGCCGCCGCGGCGCTGCGGCGCGAGCTCGTGCGCCGCGCGCACCGCTGGGCGGCCGCGGCCGCCGGTCCCGGTGGCCCCGGGGCCTTCGAGGCCAACAGCGCCGACGCGGCCCTGGCGGCGCTCGGCGACCACGACGGCCCCGTCGTCTTCGTCGCCCCCGACGTCCCCGGCCTGGACGCCGCCCTGGCCGACGCCGTGCGCGGGGACCTGGCCGACGGGGTGGGCGTCACGTTCGCCCCGACCTACGACGCCTCGCCCTACCTCGTGGCCACGCCGTCCGTCGACCGCGAGCTGCTCGCGCTGGCCGGTCGCCCGCGGGAGGAGCTGTTCGCCGCCGTCGGCGCCCGCGGGGTCGCGGTGGGGATGCTCCGCTCCGAGCGGCGCCTGGCGACCGCCGACGACGCCCGGGCGGTCGCCGCGGACCCGCGGACGCCGCTGGAGCTCGGCGTCCTGCTCGCCGCCGGGCTCGACGTCCGCGCGCGTCGCTGACCGGCCGCCGTCCGGGTTAGGGTCGCGCCATGGACCACGACCTGTTCTCGTTCGCCGGCCGGACGGCCGTCGTCACCGGCGGCTCGCGCGGCGTCGGGCTGATGATCGCCGAGGGGCTGCTGCGGGCCGGCGCCGCCGAGGTCGTCATCTCCTCGCGCAAGGCCGACGCCTGCCAGGCCGCGGTCGAGCACCTCTCGGCGTTCGGCCCCTGCCGCGCGATCCCGGCGGACCTGTCGACCCCCGAGGGCGTCGCCGCGCTGGCCGCCGGCCTGCACGACCTGCCCGCCCTGCACCTGCTCGTCAACAACGCCGGGGCCACGTGGGGTGCGCCGGTCGAGGACTTCCCGCAGAGCGGGTGGGACCGCGTCATGCACACGAACGTCGACGGCGTCTTCGCGCTCACCGTCGCCCTGCTGGACCGCCTGCGCGCCGCGGCCGCCGCCGGCGAGCCGGCCCGGGTCGTCAACATCGGCTCGGTCGACGGCATCCGCCCACCGGCCATGGAGAGCTATCCCTACAGCGCGTCGAAGGCCGCGGTCCACATGCTCA
>CAZRLR010000186.1:6437-8748 GCA_964600395.1 uncultured Conexibacter sp. | reverse complement strand
GAGCCTTGCCTTGTTATCACGCCACAACGAATGTTTGAGGGTAAGCCTGCTGTCATCCCTTTGTCATCCGCGTGGAAATACTCACAAATGGCTTTTGCAGACCCTAAAGTGGTCGCCAATCAGGTGAGACAGTTTGCTATTGGCATGAATAAGGACAGTTTGGCGCAGGTTATCGCTTTAACAGACTTAATCAATGATTGTTTATCGGACCTTATCTCTATGCCACCTGACCCACGAGAACGCCTAGTCGTGGCTGATGCGGAGATTGTCATAGATGGCAGAAAACGCACAATTGAGGTAACAGAGTAATGTTTGATAATGTGGATTTTGAAAACAGTAAGCTGATTAAGAATAAATCAGGTAATGATTTTTTTGCAGACAAGCCAATATCAGAAGTTAATTCTCAAAAAAGCGAATTAGATAGCGAAGTCACACAAGAATTACATTCACGTTTGATGGGTTTTTATCGTCAAGAGTTGGATAGACAAGCTCAAAATCGTTATGAAATGGCTATTGATGAGGATTATTACGACAATATTCAGTGGGACGATGAATCTGCCGCTATTTTGCGACAACGTGGCCAAGCTCCTTTAGTTTATAACGTCATCTCAACATCGGTTCGGTGGGTTTTGGGTACAGAGCGTCAAGCCAAGTCTGATTACAAGATTCTGCCGAGACGCAAAGAAGAATCAGACTCGGCTGAAAAGAAAACAGCGTTAATGAAGTACCTGAGTGATGTAAACCGTTTGCCATTTGCACGAGCAAGAGCATTTAAGGACGCAGTCATCACTGGCTTAGGTTGGCTTGAAGTAGGTATTCAAGATGAGACAGATAACGATGAGATGATTTACTCACGTTATGAGTCGTGGCGCAATCTGTTGTGGGATAGTGCTGCAACCGAAAATGATTTAAGTGATGCGCGTTATGTGTTTCGCGTTAAATGGGTGGACATGGATGCGGCAAAGGCTGTGTTCCCAACTCGGGAAGCACAGCTAGAAGCCGCAGCGCAGGAAAGCAATCGTTATGCGTCAATCAGCAGCACAGACGCAAACGGCGATATTCCGATGGATTACCCCGAATACTCACTAGAAGAACAAATGACCAATAGGGCAATTAGTTTCAACACGCGCAAACGTGTTCGACTGATTGAATGTTGGTACAAAATGCCAAGCCAAGAGAAAAGAATCACGAAAGGCGTGTTCAAAGGTGAGATTTACGACCCTAATGAGCCAAGACATCAAGATTATATTGAGCATTTGGCAGAGCGTTTAACGTATGTGACGCATTGTTGCGTGATGACTGTCAGCGATATGTTGTATATGACAAAATCGCCATATCGCCACAACAAATTCCCCTTTGTACCATTATGGGGCTATAAACGTGGTCGTGATGGCTTGCCTTATGGAATGGTGCGTGGTTTGCGTGATATTCAGGACGATATTAACAAACGTGCAGCCAAAGCACAGTACATCCTTGCAACCAATAAAATTATTGCAGACGAAGATGCCTTTGAAGATTTAGAGCAAACAAGAGCAGAGGCGGCACGTCCTGATGGGATTATTCTTAAAAAACGTGGTTCTGATGCTCAATTAAATGTTGATAGAGCATTAGCGGACGCACACCTACAGTTAATGAATCAAGGTATTCAAATGATTCAAATGACTGGCGGTGTCACCGATGAATTGTTGGCGCGTAAAACTAATGCAATATCAGGTGTCGCTATCAAACAACGACAAGAGCAAGGCTCATTAGTCACCAGTTTGTTTTTTGAAAATCTTTTATTCGCTAATCAGTTGCAGGGCGAAATGTGGCTCTCGCTGATTGAGCAATTCATGGTTGAAGAAAAGCAATTCCGAATCACAGGTAGTAATAAAGTTAGTGATTTTGTGTCGATTAACACAGGATTGCCGCAGGATGACATCACACAAACTAAAGCCGATTTTATCGTGTCTGAGATTGATTATCGTGCATCGGTACGTCAGGCACAGGCAGACCAATTAGTTGATTTAATGGGCAAGCTCGCACCATATAACCCACAAATTGCCAACGTGATGTTGGATTTAGTGATTGATAACATGGACATCAACAACAAAGACGAAGTGTTGAAGCGTGTTCGCCAAGTTACTGGTATGCGCGACCCTGCCCAAGAAGAACCTACTCCCGAAGAATTGCAAGCACAAGAGGCTGAGGCGCAAGCTCAAGCCCAAGCGCAGCAATATCAACAACAAATAGCAGATGCTAACTTGCGTAAACTCAATGCAGAGGCAGCTTTGAAAGAAGCAGAGGCGCAAGTAGAACGATTAACAGCAAG
>CAZRLR010000186.1:0-6337 GCA_964600395.1 uncultured Conexibacter sp. | reverse complement strand
GAGGCGTTACTCACTCCTGATACTGAAAAGGATGAAAATCACAATAAAGCCAATGATGATGATGTTGAGTTTTTAAATTTAGACGATATTGAAGTCCCTGATATTACTGGTGCTGATTCAAAATTAGAAAAGCTCACGTCAGAGTACACGATTGCCAAGAATGAATTATCTGATTTGCAGCAAAAGTGGGATGATGGCGAGCTAACCCAAGCCGAATACAACATCGAAACAAGTGCTTTAGAACGAAAGATGGCTCGATTAGAGGGAAAGATTGAAGCAGCCGAAGAACAAGCCGAAGAAGAAGCGGCAAAAATTGAGCGATACAACGAACAAATTAAACAGGCGTGGGACTACGAAGAAACAAAATTCTTTCAGCAACCTGAAAACAAAAAGTTTTTAGAAAGCCCACGGATGATGAGTGTGTTAAATGAAATCGTTATGGAATTGCAGCAGCAGCCAAACTTAACACCGAAAGACTTTAATAAGCTGCTTAAAGATGCGCGTAATTCATACGTTAATGAATTTGGTGAGTTTTATCAGGGTGCAAAACAACCTGAATATAAGTCACAACCAACAAAACCACAGCCGCGAAAAGTAGAGCCACCCAAAACATTGGCTCATGTGCCTGTTGCAGAGCCGAACAATGTATTAGATGGGCGTTTTGCAGTGCTTGATAACATCAAAGACCCCGAACAATTAGAAAAAGCAATTGCTCGCATGAGTCCGTCCGACAGAGATGCGTATTTGCGTGGCGCAGCGTAGGTAAATAAACATGATGCACGTTGATTTAAAGATTGGTGAGTCAATTAGAATAGGTCAGGCCACATTAACGCTTGATGATAAATCAGGGAAAGTGGTCAGGTTATCTATTGATGCTGATAGAGCCATTCCTATTCAGCGTGTAAAAAATGAAAAAACCGAAGATTCTAATAGTAAAAAACTATAAATAATATAAAAATTATTGATTTTATTTATGGTTTAAACTAATAATTAATCATCTCAGCGCAGGAGTGCCGAGTGATTGTTTTTAACATTCACTTTGGAGACTCTTATGTCATCTACAGTTATTCCATTTGGCGACCCAAAAGCCCAAAAACGCTGGTCTGCTACTCTTGCCCATGATGTCGAAACCGAAAGCTATTTTTCTAAGTTCATCGGCACTGGAAAAAACAACATCATTGAACGTAAAACCGAGTTAGAGGGCGCAAAAGGCGACCGTATCTCGTTTGATTTGTCTGTTCGTTTGCGTCAAAAACCGACTTACGGTGATGAGCGTGTCGAGGGCAAAGAAGAAGGTTTACGTTTTCATACTGACGAAGTCATCATTGACCAAGTTCGCCATGCCGTATCTTGCGGTGGTCAAATGACCCAACAACGCTCTGCTCACAATTTGCGTGAAGTAGGTCGTGAAAAATTATCGGGTTATTTTGCACAAATTCTTGATGAATACTTGTTTATGTATTTGTCAGGTGCGCGTGGTATCAATGAAGATTTTATTGAGTCCACATCTTTTGCTGGTTTCGGTGGTAATTCCTTCCAAGCACCTGATAGTGACCATATTTTGTATGGTGCGGTTGGTGCTGCAAAAGCAACATTAACAGCAAGCGACAAAATGACATCGGCTGTTATCGAACGCGCCAAAGTACAAGCTAACATGATGCAAGCTCGTAAGCCTGAGTTAGCAAACATGGTGCCAGTGACCAATGGTTCTAATAAGCAATACGTTTGTGTAATGAGCGAAGACCAAGCCTACGATATGCGTACTGCTGATACTAACGGCTGGGCAAAATATCAAGCTGCTGCGGCTGGTGCTGAAGGTCGTAACAATCCGATCTTCAAAGGTGGTTTAGGCTTAATCAATGATGTTGTGTTGCATTGTCATCGTAACGTAGTTCGTTTTAGTGATTACGGCTCAGGTAGTAATGTTGCTGCTGCTCGTGCGTTGTTCATGGGTCGCCAAGCGGCTGTGATTGCATACGGTACGGCAAAAAACACACAAATGCGCTATGACTGGAAAGAAGAAATGGCCGACTTTGGCAATGAGCCAAAAATCGCGTCAGGCTTCATTGCTGGCATCAAGAAAACACGTTTTAACGGCAAAGACTTCGGTGTTATCAGCATTGATACTGCTGCCAAAGACCCTAATGTTGCCTAAAAGTAGCTATTAACTAATTTGGAGTAAATATCATGCCTGTTGTTACTGCTGTATCACAGTTTTCTAAGGGTGTTTTACCAACTGCTACTGGTGATTGTGCCAGTGATGTAATCTCGCAAGACTACTTCATTGACTTAACCACTGGCCAGCAAGTGCTTAACAATATCTTTGATTTGGGCGTATTGCCTGCCTATCACACCATTGCAGATGCAATTTTGATTTGTGATGATTTGGATTCTGCTGGTTCTCCTGCAATCACTTTAGATGTTGGTTTGTTGACTGGCACTGTTGGCGACGCAACCAATAGCCGTACTTGTGGTGCTGAGATTTTCAGTGCTTCTACGGCTGCACAAACTGGGGCTGTTGCGCGTCCTACCCTGAAAACCGCCTTTAATATCTTGCCAACTGGTGCTGACCGTTCGATTGGTTTGAAGATTGCTGCCGCCCCTACAACGGCTGTTGCTGGTCGTGTGCGGTTGCGTGTATTAATGCACCAATCTGACTCCACTGTTCAGTTCTAAACCAAAAAGGCCAGCGTAAAAAACTGGCCTTAATTCTTTGTGAGTAAAAACATGAAGCTCTCTTGTCCTGTCATTCGTGAGGGTGGTTCGTTTGTTGAGTTGTGGGGTACTGAATATCACTTTGTGCCTATGCCTGATGGTTGTCATGTTGCAGAGGTTGAGAATCCCGAACATCAAGACCGTTTTTTAAGTATTGGTTATAAGATTTATCGCGGTGAAGATGCTCCAGCGCAGCCTACGCCCAAAAAACGTACACCAAAGCAAGGGTAATTTATTATGTTGTGTTCAAAAATTATTGAAAATGTTAATTCAATTATAAATGACCCCAGCAATGTTGCGTTCTCGCTATCAAGAAAGATAGACGTATTAAATGATGCGATTAGAGCAGTTATATTAGTTCGTCCAGAATCTTCTTCTGTGTATTACTCCCATAGTATTCAAGACGATACCAAACAAACATTGCCTGATGATTGCTTTAGACTGTTAAAAGTTATTAGAAATGTGAATGGTACGACAAGGGGAAAGTCTATTAGAAAAATGGATTTAGACAGAGTATCTGATAGAGTTGTTGATTGGCACGAGACTGTTACAAATGGCGATGTATTAGAATATGCCTATGATAATAATATTCAAAATATATTTTGGATTTATCCAAAGCCATCCAGCATTGTAAATAAAAAAATAGAATTGATTTATCAAAAAAACATATCAGAAGTAACCGCAATTACAGATACATTCCCTCTAAATGACTCTTATTCTGTGGCTATTCAAGAGTGGATGCTATATTCGCTATGGGGTGGTGATGACGAGCAATCACCAAACTACACAAAAGGATTGAAAAGATATGAGTCATTTTTTAATTTGCTTGGTGTCAAAAAGCAAGCAGATGAATCATAAAATCGGATAATGCAATTATGCAATGCTCACAAATAATTAAAAACATCAACAACACAATAAATGATGTGAATAATGTCAAATTTTCATTGATTCAAAAAATAGATGCACTTAATGAAGCATTGCAAGCCTTAGTATCATATCGTCCTGATGCGGCCAGTTATACAGCCATGATGTTGTTAGTGGCTGGTACGCGCCAAACCTTGCCGAGTGATGGAGTAAGACTATTAAAAGTAATACGCAACAAGGGCGCAAGCGGATTAAGCGATGCAGGTCGAGCAATTCGCAAGGCTGATATGTTGGTTCAAGATGCTTTGCTACCCGATTGGCATTTAACAAATGGACAAACGGTGATTGATGAATATTTCTATGACCCATTACAGCCTAAAGAGTTTTATGTTTATCCACCCGCGCCTGTCACTCCTCAGATTGGGATTGATATTAGTTATGTGCGCGTATTGCCAACGATTACCGCAACAACAGACACATTCCCAGTTGATGATTATTTTGCGCCAGCGATACAAGAGTGGATGCTTTACTCAATATGGGGCAGCGATGATGAGCAATCACCTAACTACGGTGCAGCACAAGGCCATTTGCAGACGTTTTTTAACTTACTGCAAGTCAAGGCTAATTCGGATATTGCGTCTAGTCCTAGAGCAGTGAAAAGGGGTTAATCATGGCTACAGTTCCATATACCCAATGGCAACCGTTTGTACAAGTTTATGTACCTGATTGCCCAAAGGCACTGATTATTGAAGCTATACGCCAAGCCTGTATTGAGTTTTGCCAATACTCTCGTTATTGGCGTAAAGAATTAGATGGATTTTACACTATAGCCACTGATAGCGAATATGAGTTAATCACGCCAACAGATTCAACGATTGCTGATATTTTGGTTATTAAAGTCAATAAAGAACCAATTGAAGCCAAAACACAAGACGACTTAGAAAGTATTTATAGTGAATGGCGCGAACAAAACTGCAAGCCAAAATACTTCTTTATGCGCGATAAAACAAACATTGTATTAGTGCCAATTCCTGATGCCGCATATCCAGTCCGCTTACTTGTTGCGTTAAAACCAACTCAAACTGCTCAAGGTGTTGATTCAATTATTTTTGAAGAACATAAAGAAGCCATTAAGTTTGGCGCATTAGCTTATCTAATGATGATGCCCAATAAAGAATGGTCAGACCAAAACGGTTCTGTGTTTTATAAGCAACAGTTTATTGAGCTATCAACAAAAGCAAAAACAATAGCCGAACAGGGCTTTAATTTGCGTAAGTCTTTTAGAGTTAAACCCAATTATTTTTAGGTGATGTATGGCAACGTATGCGCTAACAGTATCAACCAATGCACTAGGGTTAGGTGTCATTAGTGGTGCAACTGTACGAGTTGAAAAGCGAAGAATAGCTATTGCTGATACATATCCGCCCATCAATAACTTGATTCAAATTGCACAAGCGACAAACTCAAGTGGTATTGCCACGTTTTTATTGCAGCCTGATGATTTAACCACTTATCATGTGGCTAAGATTTTTGACACGGCTGGCATCTTTATTTACGAACGATTTTTTTCAATGCCGCCATCAGAAACATCATTAGAAGACACCACTACTGGCGTGTTGTTTGGTAACAGCAATATCCAATTCAAAGATGAGGGCAATAATCGTGGTACGCCATCAAGTGTGCGAAATGTGGATTTTGTGGGTGCTGGAGTAGAAGCCACTTTTGAAGGTGATACATTACGAGTTTTTGTACAAGCAGGCTCTCAAGGATTTGTTGCGATTACCGATATTACACCTACTAATCCTAGTGACAATGTGGGGTCTAAAATAAAAACAGATGACAACAATGTGTTGCAGTCTTGTATTAGCTCAACACCAAACATTACTGTTTCTGTGCTTGCTGTGACCGCAGGGCAAAGTTTTAAGCCAAGTGTCACGGTTAATGGTGTGGCTGCTACATTATCACGAAACGCTTTAACTGACGTGTGGACTGGTTCAGCAGCAATTACTTTAACAGGCGAAGCTCCTTATACAGTGACGGCCACACACAGCGAGGGAGCAACAGATACAGCTATTGTTAATATGGAGGCATTGCCAGTTGTTACTAATATGCAATTTAGTGGTGCATATCCTGCTATTGGTCAAACAGAACACGCGCAAGGTCAAACAGTATCATTAACAATTACATCAGATACGCCATTTACAGAATTAGAAGTTGTTGATGACGCAGGAACAGCAACGGAAGCCTTAAGTTTATCATTTGCAGCAACCACTACCAAAACTGTAACTGTTACTGTTGCGGACAGGGGTAGTTATGGCACTGGCGCACCCATCATTGTGCCTGCCAAAGCTCGAATTAAAAGCGAAAACGGCACATGGGGAAATTATTTTGAAAGCAATGATTTTGGTGGCACAAATGGCGTGCATATCCTAGCTTTGAATAATACACGTCCGTTGGTTGAGATTAATTCAATTGTTTATCCAGTGGGTCAATTTGCGTTAAAAGATACAGAGTCAGTCACGGTTAATGTATCTGAAAGTAATGTCGATTCTTTGGTGTGGTCTTCGCCAAATAGTCAGTTATCTATTAATAGTCCTAATGTTTCGGGAAATAAAACGGTTACACGCGCATCGGGTGGATATAACATTACCAATAACAACTTGCGTGTTGTGTCCAATCGTGTGGCAAACGCAACACAAACAATTCTTGATGCGATTGTTTGGATTGCTCACGATGCACCTACAATCACAGTCACAAC
>CAZRLR010000185.1:0-8779 GCA_964600395.1 uncultured Conexibacter sp. | reverse complement strand
CCGAGCTGCCCGACGAGGCGCTGCTGGCCGCCGTCACGCACGCGGCGCACGCCGCCGCGCAGGCCCTCGGGCTGCCGCCGCGGACCGCGCCGCCGCTGCCGCCCCCGCGCGACGACGAGCGCGTGACCGCCTGATGCCCGTCTCGGTGCAGCTCGGGCTGCTGCTGGCGCTCGCCACGGCCTTCGTCTCGATCCTCGGCTTTCTCTACAAGCACCGCGGCGCGGCCGAGGCCGCGCCCGTGGAGTGGCGCCACCCGGTGAAGAGCACGGCCGCCCTCTTCTCCAACCGCTGGTGGACGATCGGCATCATCGTCGCCACGAGCTCGTGGTTCCTCCACGTCGGGGCGCTCGCCCTCGCGCCGATCTCGCTCGTGCAGTCGGTCATCGCCGGCGGCCTGGTCCTCCTGACCGTCGTCGCCGACCGGCTCTTCGGGCTCTCGGTCTCCCGCCGCGAGTGGATCGGCGTGGCGCTCACCGCGGCCGGCCTGGCGATCCTCGCGGCGACGCTCGGCGACACGGGCGACTCGAAGCACAGCGACTACGCCGGGCTGACGCTGCTGCTCTACGTCGGCGGCCTGAGCCTGCTCTCGGTCCCCCTCATGCTCGCCGCCGGCCGGACGGGTCCGTCGCTCGGCGGGCCGCTGCTGGCCGCCGCCGCCGGGCTGCAGTGGGGCGCCAGCGACGTGACGATCAAGGGCGCCAGCGGCCACCTCGGCGACGCCGGCATGCTGACGACGATCGCGCCCCTGGCGCTGGCGATCCTCCTGCTGTCGCTCATCGGGCTCGTCGTCAGCGCGCGGTCGCTGCAGATCGGGGACGCCGTCCCGGTCATCGCGGTGACGAGCGCCGCGGCGAACCTCTCGACGATCGCCTCGGGGCTGATCGTGTTCGGCGAGCCGCTGCCGGACGGCTCCGGCGCAGTCGCCCTGCGCCTGGCCGCGTTCACGCTCGTCGTCGTCGCGGCGGCGCTCACCCCCGGCCCGGTCGGCGCGGTGCGCGCCGTGGACCCCGAACCCGCCTGAGGCCGGCGGGCCGCCGTCCGGCCCCGCGCGCACCTATACACGCGCGAGGACTCGAACCTGCCGGCGGACGGGCCTTCGCCGGCCCGGGCCGGCTACTCGGAGACCTTCAGGCGCTCCTGGCTCGTCGGCACCGGGTCCTGGCCGGGGAGCGACCCGAGGATCGACGCCACGTCGGCCACGAGCTTGTCCAGCTGGGCCTCCATCCGCGTGAGGCGTTGCTCGATGTCGGTGCTGCCGGCGAGGCCACCCATGCGCTCGTCCACGCGGTCCACCCCGTCCTCGATGCCCTCCAGACGCTGGGAGACCGAGCGCACCCGGCGCGTGAGGCGCTCGATGTCCGCGGCGGACGGGATGTTCAGCGCGCCCATGGCGACCTCTTGCGCCTGCACGGCCTTCTCGCGCGCCTCGAAGGCCCGGGTCAGCGCGCTCGTCACCATCGGGTTCTCCAGCAGGTCCTGGGCGAACTTGCCCAGGGCGTCCTCCCCGGCCTTGGTGATCCGCTCGCGCGGGCCCTTCTCGTCGCTGCTCATGCTCGGTCTCCTGTCGTTCGCCGCTGCGGCACGTGTGGCCCCCAGGCTACCGCCGCGGGCCTCCCGAGCCGCCGCCAGACCCACCTTTGGGGATTGGGGACAACCCGTCCGTCCACCGTGGTGGGCATCCCTCAAGCACTGTCCGACCACACACGATGGGATGGGTGGCGGCAGGGGGCACCGCCCGGTTGCGCGTTGCAAAAGCGTTAACCGTGCAGGTACCTTCCGTTTCGGGTCAGAACCCCGTGGTAGGGTGGCGCCCGTCTGGTCAGCGGTCTGCTGATCGGATCGGCGGAGTCGGTGGGAGGAATTTTTCCAGGATGAACAAGCGTAAGCTGCTGTCGGGCATGGCCGCAGCCGGGGTTTTCTCGGCTGGTTTCGGCGCGGCCGTCTACCCGGCTTCGGCTGAGCTGCGGACCCTCACGGTCACGCTCCTCGGCGGCACCACCGTGCAGGTCCAGGTCGACGTGCCCCCGGGCACGCCGTTGGACCAGATCAAGCTCCCCGGCATCGCGCTCCCGGTCATCGGGATCTCCGACAGCGGCCCCGTCGCCCCGCCGGCGACCACGGCGCCGACGACGACCGAGACCGCGCCGACGACGCCCGCCGAGCCCGGCAAGCCGTCGGTCACCGGCCCCTCGAAGGAGCAGGCCAAGACGGGCAAGAAGACCCGCAAGGCCCCCGTCGCGAAGGCCGAGCCCGAGCCGGCGCCCGACGCCGCCCAGCCGCCCGCCGTCGACACGAAGACCGGCGAGCCCACGGCCCCCGGCGCCACCCGCGACTCCGGCGGCGCGCCCACGCCGGAGAACCCGACCTTCTCCTACGCCCTCCCCGGCCCGGCGCCGATCGGCGTGCCGAACTTCTTCATCGACAAGTTCCGCATCCCGCCGTTCCTCCTGTCGATCTACCAGGCCGCCGGCATCCAGTACGGCATCCGCTGGGAGATCCTCGCCGCGATCAACGAGATCGAGACGGACTACGGCCGCAACCTGAACGTGTCCACCGCGGGCGCCGTCGGCTGGATGCAGTTCCTCCCGTCGACGTTCAAGCAGTACGGCGTGGACGCGAACGCCGACGGTCGCAAGGACCCGTACAACCCCGTCGACGCGATCTTCTCCGCGGCGCGGTACCTCAAGGCCGCCGGCGGCGACAAGGACATCAAGCAGGCGATCTTCGCCTACAACCACGCCGACTGGTACGTGGACTCCGTCCTCATGCGCGCCCGGCTGATCGGTGGCCTGCCGTCGGACCTCGTCGGGTCGCTCACGGGCCTGACGCAGGGGCACTTCCCCGTCTACGGCACCGCCCGCTACGCCGACGACATCTCCGAGCGCGAGGCCTCCAAGCGCGTCGCCAAGGGCAAGAACGCGGCGATGACGGTCGAGGGCAAGACGAACCGCCGCTCCGTCGACGTCTTCGCGAAGGCCGGCACCCCGGTCATCGCCGTCCAGGACGGCAAGATCACGCGCATCGGCAAGTCCAAGCGCCTGGGCCGCTTCGTCCAGCTGCAGGACGTCTACGGCAACACGTACACCTTCGCCGGCCTCAAGAAGGTCGCCGACTCCTACCCGGTGCCCAAGCAGGAGGCCGTCGACAAGGCGACCCCCACCACGACGGTCGCCGCCAAGGACCCGAAGCCCAGCCTCCCCGCCTCGGCGGGCACGCAGGCCGCCGACGATCCGGTCCAGGCCACGGTCCGCGCCGCGACGGCGAAGGTCCCGGCCGCCGGCGAGGTCGCCGACGGCGTCGTGGGCAAGGAGCGCCTGTTCGCCAACCCCGCCCGCCCGAACGCGCTGAAGGCCGGCGGCGACGAGCAGCTGCTCAACACGACGCAGGCCGGCACCTCGTTCAAGAGCTACTTCACGCAGGTCTACGGCCTCAAGCGCTCGGACGTGAAGATCAAGCGCCTGAAGGTCGGTTCCAAGGTCATCGCGGGCACGATCCTCGGCCGCATCGGCACGACCGGTCCCGACGCGCCGCACATGCGCTTCGAGATCCGCCCGGCCGGCCGCGGCGCGCCGCGCATCGACCCCAAGCCGATCCTCGACGGCTGGAAGCTGCTGGAGTCCACCGCGATCTACCGCGCGGCCGGCAAGAACCCGTTCTTCGGCCCCGACGCGAAGAACCCGTCGATCGGCCAGATCCTCCTGCTCTCCAAGGAGCAGCTGCAGCGCCGGGTCCTCGACGACCCGCGCATCAAGCTGTACGCCGGCGGCGACAAGGACATCAAGGCCGGCGAGATCGACCGCCGCGTGCTCGCGACGCTGTCGTTCCTCTCCGCCTCCGGTCTCAAGCCGACCGTCTCGTCGCTGAAGGGCAACCACGGGCTGCGGACGAGCTCCGGCAACATCTCCGAGCACTCCAGCGGCAACGCCGTGGACATCGCGGCGATCAACGGCATCCCGATCCTCGGCCACCAGGGCGAGGGGTCCATCACGGACATCACGGTCCGCCGCCTGCTGAGCCTCCAGGGCACGATGAAGCCGCACCAGATCATCAGCCTGATGAAGTTCGCCGGGACGGACAACACCCTGGCCCTCGGGGACCACGACGATCACATCCACGTCGGCTTCCGCCCCCTGTACGCGACGGACGGCAAGCTCGCGCGCCAGATGGACGCCGTCCTGAAGCCCGCGCAGTGGATCAAGCTCATCTCGCGCATCGGCGCGATCGAGAACCCCGAGGTGCTCACGACGCCCTCGAAGTACTCGATCAAGGTCGTCGGCAAGTCCCGCGCCAGCGACGCCCACAAGGGCGAGTAGCCGCTGCGCCGACCGCGCCACCTCGGCTGGATCGCGCGCCCCGTCCGGGGCGCGCGGCCGGTCCGGGGTGCATGATGGAGTCGACATGAGCCTCTTCGCCTTCGTGCAGATGGAGTTCCCGTGGGCGTTCGGACCGCCCGACGGGCGGTACGTCATCCGCGGGCACGCGGGCCAGCCCTCCCACGTGCTCGTCCTCGGGACGCTCGGGGCGGCCGAGCGCCGCCGGACGCTCGGCCGCCGCCGGCCGAAGGCGAGCGTCGCCGGCCAGGAGCCCGACCCCACCCCGGTCGTCACCTCGCGCGTGACGCTCATCCAGGCCGATCCGCTCGCGGACGCCAGCGCGGGGGCGGCGTGGGTGAAGACCGCGAACCTCGACGCCGAGGCCGACGAGGCCATCGAGGTGCTCAACCGCGTCCTGCACGCCTTCCGGACCGCGGCGATGGACCCCTACGTCCGGGAGGTGACCCGCGCCCAGGCGCTCGTCGTCCGTGCCGGAGTCGGCGAGGGCGAGGCGGTCGCCCACGGGCGCTGGGGCGACGCGGTGGAGCTCCCGCCACCGTCGGCGGGCAAGGCGGCCGGGCTCGGGCGCCGGCGCGAGAGCGTGCTGCGGCCCCAGGAGCGCCTGGCGGCCGTCCTCAGCGGCCGCGACGTGGCGCTCGCCGCCGAGGAGCTGACGCTCCGGGCCCGCCTGGACCTCGACGCCGGGCGCGGCCGCGAGGCGGCGCTGCAGGTGCGCGCCGCGCTGGAGGCCGCGCTGGCCGAGCTGCAGCCGTGGGCCGACGGCGCGGACCTGTCGGCGCGGATCGGGGAGCTGCGGGACCTGCGCGGCGTCGTCGGCGATGCCGCCAACCGCGCCCTGCAGGGCGGGCTCGACGACGAGACCGCCGCCGACGTCGAGCGGACCGTCGGGCGCCTGGAGGCGGCCCTCCGCGTCCGCACGAGCGTCGGGCTGGCCTGAGCGCGGCGCCCCGGGCCGGGCCGGGCGCTACAGCGCCGCGACGACGGCCTGCAGCTCGGCGACGACGTCGCCGTCGAGCTTCACCGCGGCCCGTGCGTCCCACGACGTCGGGCCGCTCGTGACGACCGCGACCTGTCCCCCGTTCGCCGTCGTCACGCCGGGCAACTGCGCGATCGGGTGCACCTCCAGGGACGAGCCGATGCACAGCAGCAGGTCGGCGCCGGCGGCCAGCGCGTAGGCCCGCTCGAGCGCGCCGTCCGGGAGGAACTCGCCGAAGAGGACGACGTCGGGCTTCAGCGGCTGCCCGCAGTCGCAGCGGGGGACGCCGTCCGGCGCCGCATGCAGGCGGGCCTGCACCTCGCCGAGCGCGTACTGCTGTCCGCAGTCCAGGCAGGAGGAGTGCTCGATCGTCCCGTGGACCTCGACGAGCTCGCGCGTCCCGGCCTTGCGGTGCAGCATGTCGATGTTCTGGGTCACGACGGCCGTGAGGCGACCGCGCTCCTGCAGCGCCACGAGCGCGGCGTGCGCGCCGTTGGGCTGCTTGTCGTGCAGCGTCTGGAAGCGGTTGCCGTAGAAGTGCCAGAAGCGCCGTGGATCCGCCCGCCAGGCGTCGATGTGCGCGACCTCCATCGGGTCCACGTTCGCCCACAGCCCGGTCCCGGGCGTCCGGAAGTCCGGGATGCCCGACGGCACCGAGATGCCCGCGCCGGTGAGGGCGACGACCGAGCCGGCCTCGCGGATGAGCGAGGCCAGGCGCTCGACGCGCGTCAGCGTCCCGTCCACTGCGCCTTGCGCTTGCCGAGGAAGGCGCTGATGCCCTCCTTGCCGTCCTCGGAGGCGAAGACGGCGGCGAAGCCCGCCTTCTCGGCCTCGATGCCTTCGTCCAGGTCGCTCTTGGCGCTGACCTGCTTGATCTGCGCGACGGCCAGCGGCGCCTGCTCGGCGACCTTCCGCGCCCAGGCCAGGGCGGTGTCCAGGAGCTCGTGGTCGACGACCATGCGGTTGACGAGGCCGAACTCGTAGGCCTCGGTGGCGCTGATGCCGTCCCCCACGAGGTTCATCTCCAGGGCCTTGTTCTCCCCGACCAGCCGCGGCAGGCGCTGGGTGCCGCCGAAGCCGGGGATGATGCCGAGCTTGATCTCGGGCTGGCCGAAGATCGCGCTCTGGGCGCCGATGCGGATGTCGCACGCCATCGCCAGCTCGCACCCGCCGCCGAAGGCCAGGCCGTTGACCGCGGCGATCGTGACGACCGGGCCCGTCTCCAGCTCGCGCAGCAGGCCGTGCATGCCGTCCAGCAGCTCCCGCCCGCCGTCGGCGTCCATCTGCGTGAAGGCCTTGATGTCCGCGCCGGCGCAGAAGAGCAGCGGGTTGGAGGACGCGATGACGAGGGCGCGCACGTCCGCCCCCTTGACGTGGTCGTAGACCTGCCGCAGGTGCTGCACGACGGTCGGGCTGATCGAGTTCATCAGGCCGTTGGCCAGCCAGGCGATCGCGACGTCGCCGCGGGTCTCGAGCTTGACGACGGCCTCGTCGCCGGCGGGCTGCTCGGCGTCGGCCTGCGGGTAGGCGTAGAAGCCCTGGCCGCTCTTCATGCCCAGGCGGCCCTGGGCCACCATGCGGCGCAGGATGCGCGGCGGCGCGAAGGCGGCGCCGTGCTTCTCGGCGGCGGCCTCCAGGCGCTCCAGCAGCGTGTCCAGGCCCTCCATGTCCGCCTTCATGAACGGCGGGAAGAGGCCGCGGCGCGGATCCAGGCCGGCGCCGGCCATCATGCCGACGTCGATGTCGCGATGGGTGGCGACGCCCTCCTGCAGGACGAGGGCGGCCTCGACGAAGGTCTTGAGGATCAGCAGCTGGACGATCTCGTCGTCGGCGGGCTCCTTGTCGCCGCCGATCGCGGGCCCCGATCCGTCGGCCTTGTAGAAGCCCTCGCCGCCGGTCTTGACGCCGAACTTGCCGGCGGCGACCTGCGTCGCCATGGCCTCGCTGACGTAGAAGCGCTCGTCCCCGTAGGCGTGCAGCATGTGCTCGGCGACGTGGAACGTCGTGTCCAGGCCGAGCAGGTTGACGAGGAAGTAGGGCCCCATCGGCGTCACCTTGGCGCCGGCGATGAGCTCGTCGACGGCCTTGAGGGAGAGGTCCTGCTCGTCCGTCATCCGCCAGACCTCGCTCATGCCGGACATGAGGATGCGGTTGACGACGAAGCCGGGGACCTCGCCGCAGGTGATCGGGTTCTTCTTGATCGCCTGCGCGAAGTTCACCGCGGCCTGGACGGTGTCGGCCGAGGTCTCGTCGCCCTCGACGACCTCGATGAGCGGCATGACGGAGGCCGGGTAGAAGTAGTGGAAGCCGACGACCTTCTCCGGGCGCAGCGTCGCGTCGCCGATCTCGGTGATCGACAGGCCCGAGGTGTTCGACGCCAGGACGGCGTGGCCGGGGGTGACGGCGTCCAGCTCGGCGAAGACCGCCTGCTTGATCTCCATCTTCTCCGGGACCGCCTCGATGACGAAGTCCACGTCGCCGAAGCCGTCGTAGGAGGTCGTGCCGTGGATGCGGGCGAGGACCTCCTCCGTCTTCGCGGCGGCCTCCTCCTCGGTGAGCTTGCCCTTGGCGGCCAGCTTGCCGAAGGTGCCGCTCGTGACGTTGCGGGCCTCCTGCAGCCCCTTGTCGACGAGCTCCTGGCTGATGTCCTTGAGGACGACGTCGATCCCGGCGGCGGCGATGGTCTGGGCGATCTGGCCGCCCATGACACCGGCTCCGACGACTGCGGCTTTGAAGACGAACATCGGCGGATCGTCCCACGTTCACGGGCCCGGCGGCGTGCGGGCGGGTCAGACCGGCGGGTCGTGCTCGTCGCGCAGCTCGAGGGCGAAGCGGTGCAGCGTCCGCTGGAGGGACTCGCGCTGCGTGCGGCGGACGAAGAAGAGGTCCACGAGCGGGGTGAACGGCGTCCGCTGCACGATCGCGTACTCCAGCTGCAGGCGGATCGTCGTGCCGCCGTCGCGCGGGGCGAAGCGGATCGTCTGCACGCCTTCGACCTGCGCGTCCACGACGGCGGTGACGCACTCCACGCGTGCCTCGTGCCGCACGACGGTCTCCGTCACGACGCCGCGACCGCCCGGCGCCGTCTCCCAGACGACCTTCGACCCGGTGCGCGGCCAGTCCCCGACGACCTGCTTGACGTGCTGAAAGCCGTCGATCCACCCGGCCCAGCGGTCGATGTCGTACCAGAGCGTCTCCGCCGCGGCGATCGGGTACGGGACGTCGACCTTCACGGAGACCTTGGACACCGCCGCGATGCTAGAGGCCCGGTGGATTCAGCGGCATCCGCCCGTCCGGCGGTGCAGGGTCGGGGCCTAAAGGCCGGGCGGATTCAGCGGCATCCGCCCGTCCGGCGGTACAGGGTCGGGGCCTAAAGGCCGGGCGGATTCAGCGGCATCCGCCCGTCCGGCGGTACAGGGTCGGGGCCTAAAGGCCGGGCGGATTCAGCGGCATCCGCCCGTCCGGCGGT
>CAZRLR010000184.1:0-8784 GCA_964600395.1 uncultured Conexibacter sp. | reverse complement strand
CGTTCCAGATCGAGCGCGACGCGAAGATCCCCGAGGACGTCCTGGACGGGCTCAAGGAGCTCGGGGCGCTCGGGATGAAGATCCCCGAGCAGTACGGGGGCCTCGGCCTCTCGCAGGTCTACTACAACAAGGCGCTCGCCCTGGCCGGGGCGTGGCACTCGTCCCTCGGCGCGCTCCTGAGCGCCCACCAGTCCATCGGCCTGCCCGAGCCGCTGAAGTCCTTCGGCAACGAGGAGCAGAAGCGCGAGTGGTTGCCGAAGGTCGCCAAGGACCACATCTCCGCGTTCCTGCTCACCGAGCCGGACGTCGGGTCAGACCCCGCCCGGATGGCCTGCGAGGCCGTCCCCACCGAGGACGGCAGCGGCTACCGGATCTCCGGCACGAAGCTGTGGGCGACGAACGGCGCGATCGCCGACGTCGTCGTGATCATGGCCGTCGTCCCGAAGTCCGAGGGGCACAAGGGCGGCATCACCGCGTTCATCTGCCCCGCCCGCGAACCGGGCATCACGATCCGCAACCGCAACGAGTTCATGGGCCTGCGCGGCCTGGAGAACTCCCTCACCGTCTTCGAGGACGTCTTCGTCCCGAAGGAGAACGTCATCGGCGGCGAGGGCAAGGGCCTGCGCATCGCCCTGTCGACGCTGAACATCGGGCGCCTGTCGCTGCCGGCGATCGCCGCCGGGTCCACGAAGTACGCGCTGAAGATCGCCCGTGAGTGGGCCGTGGAGCGCAAGCAGTGGGGCCAGGCCGTCGGCAAGCACGACGAGGTCGCCCAGCAGCTCGCGTTCCTGGCCGGGACGAGCTTCGGCCTGGAGGCCGTCGTCGACGTCTCCAGCCGCATCGCCGACGACGGACGCACCGACGTGCGCATCGAGGCGGCGCTCGCCAAGCTCTACGCCTCCGAGCTCGGGTGGCAGGCCATCGACACGATGGTGCAGATCCGCGGCGGCCGCGCCTACGAGACCGCCGACTCCCTCAAGGCCCGCGGCGAGAAGCCCGTCCCGGCCGAGCAGATGCTGCGCGACATGCGCATCAACCGCATCTTCGAGGGCTCCACGGAGATCATGCACCTGCTCATCGCCCGTGAGGCGCTGGACCAGCACCTGTCGGTCGCCGGGGACATCCTGGACCCGAAGACCGCGCTGCAGGACAAGGCCAAGGCCGCGATCGCCGCCGGGAAGTTCTACTCGGGCTGGCTGCCGTCGCTCGTCACCGGCGAGGGTCAGAAGCCGAGCGCCTTCGAGGAGTTCGGGCCGCTGGCCAAGCACGTGCGCTACGTCGAGCGCAGCTCGCGGAAGCTCGCCCGCAGCACCTTCGGCCTGATGGGCCGCCACCAGGCGTCCCTCGAGCAGAAGGGCGCGCTCCTGGGCCGCGTCGTCGACATCGGCGCCGAGCTCTTCGCGATCGCCGCGACGTGCACATACGCGCAGACGATCGGCCGTGAGGACCCGCTGCGCGCCGAGCAGGCCGTCGAGCTCGCGGACCTGTTCGCCGCCCAGGCCCGTCGCCGCGCCGACCAGCTCTTCTCCGAGCTGTTCTCCAACGACGACACCGCCGCGTACGCGACCGCGCAGAAGCTGCTGGACGGTCGCTACGACTGGCACACGAGCGACGTGCTGGACCCCGCCGGCGACGGGCCGATGATGCCGCCCGCTGTGCACGAGGCGGCGGCGCAGGACGCCCCGGCCGAGCCGGCCGTGGTGCAGTAGCCACCGTCAGGTCGCGGACACGCGTTCGCAGGGGGAGGTGAATAGCCTCCCCCGCCGTGCCCGGGCAGGACACCATGGAATCCGAGGTCCTCGGCGTGCCGACCGCGCCGCAGGAGGTGTCGCCGAGGGGCGCCGCCGTCCTCGCGTGGCAGCGGCGGCCGCGCAGCGCCGCGCCGCCCCGCCCGCCGTGGCCTGTCCTCGGCGGGCTGACCGCCACCAGCGTCGCGGCGCTCGTCGCCATCGTCCTGCTCGGCGAGGCGCTGGACCAGGCGCTGCTCATCCCGCCGCTCGCGGCGAGCGTCGCGCTCATCGCGAGCGTCCCCGACCAGCCGATCGCCCAGCCGCGCAACGTCATCGGCGGCCACCTGTCCTCGTGCGTCGTCGGGTCGGTCGTCGCCCTGCTGCTCGGTCACGGCATCCTTGTCGCGGCGATCGCGGGCGGCCTTGCCGTCGGGGCGACGCTCGCCCTGCGCGTGGCGCACTCGCCGGCGGCCGCGACGGCCGTCATCGTCGCCGCCACACCCCTTCCTTTCTGGCACTTCACCGTGCTGCTGACGATGACCACCGTGCTGCTCGTCGGCCTCGGCGTCGTCGATGCGCGCCTGCGCGACCGGACCTATCCCGTCTACTGGTGGTGAGCGGGGCCACGTGGCCCGCCGGTTGCACTATCGTGGAAAACCTGATCGGCATTCCCGCGATTCCGACGATCACGATTGGAGACCACCATGGCTTTGACCATCGGCGACAACGCACCTGACTTCCGGGCCGAGACCACCGAAGGCCCCATCTCGTTCCACGACTGGATCGGCGACAGCTGGGCCGTCCTGTTCTCGCACCCGCGGGCCTTCACGCCCGTCTGCACGACCGAGCTCGGCTACATGGCGTCCATCAAGCCGGAGTTCGACAAGCGCGGCGTGAAGATCATCGCGATCTCGACCGACCCGGTCGAGGGCAGCGCCAAGTGGTCGACCGACATCGAGGAGACGCAGGGCGCCGGGGTGACCTATCCGATCATCGGCGACAGCGACCACTCGATCTCCAAGGCCTACGGCATGCTGCCGCCCGAGGTCGAGGGCGACCCGACCGCCCGCACCGCCGCCCAGAACGCGACGCTGCGCAACGTCTTCGTCATCGGGCCGGACAAGAAGATCAAGCTCGTCCTCATCTACCCCATGACGACCGGCCGCAACTTCGACGAGGTGCTGCGCGTCATCGACTCGCTCCAGCTCACCGCCAACCACCAGGTCGCCACGCCGGCCCAGTGGCAGCCGGGCGACGACGTCATCATCGCCGGCTCGGTCTCCAACGACGCGGCGAAGGAGAAGTACCCGGACGGGTGGGAGGAGCCCCGCCCCTACATCCGGATCGTGCCCGCCCCCGCGAGCTGAGTCCCGGCTCCCGGGTCGGCCCGGACCGGGTCGCAACCTGGTGTCGTCCTGCCCGCAGGCCCTTCCCTCGGGGCCTGCGGCAGGCGTAGGTTCGCCGACATGGGATTCCTCGATCGGGCCAAGAAGGCCGCAGAGTCGGTGTCGGCGCAGACGAGCAAGGTCGGGATCGGCGCTTCCGCCGGTCAGATCGACCTCGCCAACCGCGCCCAGCAGCTCATGAAGGCCGGGGTGGACACGCCCGCCACCATCGACGCGATGGAGGCGACCGGCAACCGCGACACCCCGGGCGGCGCCGAGCACGTCACCCAGCTCACGGTGCGTCCCGCCGGCGGGACGCCGTACAGCGCGACGATCGACCAGTACGTCTACCCCGCGATGCCCTTCGCGGTCGGGGACGCCGTCGTCGTGAAGGTCCTGCCCGAGGACCCGCAGACGCTCATCATCTTCGACCGCGGCTGACGCCGGCGGCGCCCCCGTAGGCTGGGGCCATGCACGCGCGCGGCGGGATCGATCTGGGCGGGACGAAGATCCAGGCGGTCGTCGTCGACGACGCCCACAACGTGCTGGGCGACGCCCGGCGACCGACGCCGACCGAGGGCGGCCCCGAGGACGTCGCCGCCGCGATGGCCGAGGCGGTCCGGGATGCCGCGCACGCCGCCGGCCTCGCCCCGGGCGACCTCGCGGGTGTCGGCGCGGGCTCCCCCGGTGGCGTCGACGAGGCCGCGGGCACGGTCACGGGCGCGAAGAACCTCCCCGGCTGGGAGGGGACGTTCGCCCTGGGCGACGCGCTGCAGGCCGCGCTCGGGACCCGCGTCGTCCTCGGCAACGACGTCCAGGTCGCGACGGACGCCGAGTTCGCCATCGGCGTCGGGCAGCCCTACCACTCGCTGC
Source organism: uncultured Conexibacter sp. (assembly GCA_964600395.1). Classification (GTDB taxonomy): domain Bacteria; phylum Actinomycetota; class Thermoleophilia; order Solirubrobacterales; family Solirubrobacteraceae; genus Paraconexibacter. Next base: position 4,796 of record CAZRLR010000184.1, on the reverse strand, counting down.
TCGGCGTCTTCTGGGGCACGGGGGTCGGGGGCGGGATCGTCCTGGACGACCGCCCGTGGCTCGGGCGCGGGGCCGCCGGCGAGATCGGGCACGTCGTCGTCGAACGTGACGGGCTGCGCTGCCCGTGCGGGCGCCGCGGCTGCCTGGAGGCGTACGCCGGCCGGGGCGCGATGGAGGTCCGCGCCCGCAAGCGCCAGGCCAAGGGCGAGCACACGAAGCTCTTCCAGCTCATGGAGGAGCACGGGCGCACGCGCCTGACGAGCGGCATCTGGCAGCGGGCGCTGGACCACGGCGACGCCATGGCGACCGAGCTCGTCGAGGACGCGCTGGCCGCCCTGGGTGCCGGCGTCGCGTCCGTCGTCAACGTCCTCGACGTCGAGGCGGTCGTGCTCGGGGGCGGCATGGGCGTGCGCTTCGGCGAGCCCTTCGCCCAGCGCCTGCGCGACGCGATGCTCCCCCACCTCTTCATGGACGACCGCCCGCCGGTGCTCGAGGTCGCGGCCCTCGGGGACCTCGGCGGCGCCGCCGGCGCGGCGATGCTCATCCGCCCGGCGGACGGCTGACGACTACCCGCCCGTCGCGTCGCTCAGGCGGACGACGCCGCCGATGACGCCGAGGTAGGCACGCCCGTCCGGGCCGAGGGCGATCCCGGCGTAGTTGTTGTTGAAGAAGAGGCCGCTGCCCGCGTACCGCGTCCACGCGGTCCTGCCCGTGCGCGCGTCGATCGCCGACCAGAACCAGGGCTGCTCGCCCTCGGGCGACTTGACGCGCCCGTACGTGTAGATCAGGCCGGTCTTCGTCGACAGCTTCGGGACGACGGTGGTCCCGCGCACCTCGGTGTTCGTCCAGACCTTCTTGCAGCCCTTGCCGTTCGCGTTCACGTCGACGCGGGCGAAGCCCGGCTCGGTCGTCGACCCCGTCTTCGGGCCGAACGGATCGAGGTAGCCGTAGTTGTTCTCGACGATGAGCGAGCGCCCGGAGCCGATGAGCGAGTTCTCGGTGGCGCTCGCGCCCTTGCCGAAGACCGGCACCTCGCAGACGGTGCGCTTGACCCCCTTGGCGAGCCTGGTCGTCTTGCGGTAGACGACGACGTTCATCGGGTCGGCGTTGTCGGTGATCGCGACGTAGCCGCCGCTCATGATCGTCGGCGTCGTGCCCGTGCCGGCGTCGACCTGCCCCGGCTTGACGATGCCCGAGTTGCGGTAGGTCACCTGCCAGTCCACGACCGGCTTGCCCTTGCGCAGGCCGAAGCGGTACATCCGCCTGTCGGAGGCGATGTACGTCGCGTCGGTGTCGACGGCGAAGGAGTTCTCGATCTCTTCGCCGAGGCGGACGAGGCCGATCTTGCGCGTCTTCGGGTTCAGCACGCCGACCTTGCCGCTCTTCTTGGAGACGAACCAGATGTTGCCCTTGAAGTCCGGCAGCGCCGAGGTCACGCCCTCGTCGGCGGCCAGGACGCCGGTCAGGTCGAAGTCGTCGACCTTCACGAGCTTCGTCCCGTCCTCGCGCTGGCCCAGGACGACGAGGTGGCCGCTCTTCGTCGCGCTCCAGATGCGGTCCTGACGGTCCAGGAAGAAGTAGCCGCCGCCGGTGAAGTTCTGGAAGGCCGCCGCCCCGCTGGGGTTGGCGGGTGCCAGGTCGTAGCTCGCGCGGACGGTGAGCGTCTCGCGGTCGATGATGCGGGCCTGCACCGGGTTGGCCACGGACGGGCAGACGGTGACGATGCGCTGCTTCGTGTCGAACGTGATCGAGCCGCAGAGGGCCGCCGGCATCGACCCGGAGGCGGTCTGCAGGTCGTTGCCGAGCGGGCCGGGGCGGTTGTAGGCGTCGGTCATCCACGTGTCGTTGTGCAGGTTGCCGTTGGGCCCGAGGGCCATGAACGGGTTGGCCGGCGCGGTCGTGCTCGGGAACGGCGGCCGCTTGTCCACCCCACCCGTGCTCTGCGGCAGCGTCGTCGGGGCCGGGTCGGCGATCGGCCCGGCGACGGCGGGCGCGGCGGCGAGCGCCGCGGCGACCGTCACGAGTCCGGCGGCGGTGAGCCGGCGGGTCGAGGTGGCGGGCGGGCGCAGGGACGGGCGACGGGGCATCGGCGGACCGTACGTCGCCCGGCGTGGCCCGGTCAAGTTGGACATCCGTCCAATAGGTTCGCGCCCTGAGCCCCGGCCACCTACGATGCGGCCGTGGCCACCGCCCCTTCCCCCCGGGCCCGGCGCCTTGACCCCGCCGAGCGCCGCGAGCAGCTCACCCGCGTCGGCATGGCCATCCTCGCCGAGGACGGCTACGAAGGGCTCTCGTGCGACGCCGTCGCCCGCCGCGCCGGCGTCACGCGCAACCTCGTCTACCACTACTTCCGCGGCGGGGTCCTGGACCTCTTCCGCGCCGCGGTGGACCTCGCCGGGCACGACCTCACCGACCGCTGGACGACGGACCCGGCCATCCCGCTGGCCGAGCGCCGGGCGCGCAACTTCGCGGCCATGGCCGACCACGCCGCGCGCCGGACGCCGGCCTGGGCGGTCAGCCGCATGGCCGCGGCGTCCGCCGACCCGGAGATCCGCCGGATCGACGACGCCTACCGCGCCCGCGTCGTGGCGGCGATGGCGCTCAACGCGCTCGGGACGACCGAGCCGGCCGCCCTCCAGCGCGTGGCCTTGGAGGGGTACGTCGCCTTCGCCGAGACGATCCTCGACGCCACGCGCGAGCGACAGCTGCCGATGGACGAGGTCGTGGGACTGCTGCAGGCCACCCTCCAGGCCGCGTTGGCCGCGGCCGGCCGCGGGGCCGCGTCCGCCTGACCCTGCCGGCCGGGCGCCCGGCGTGTCAGTGCACCCGGACGAACGCGAAAGGGCCCGTTTCCGGGCCCTTCGACGCTGAGGGGTGAGCGACGGGACTCGAACCCGCGACCGCCTGGACCACAACCAGGAGCTCTACCAACTGAGCTACGCCCACCGCGCAGATCGGAGGATACCCGGCGGACCCCGGGCGCGCCGCGACGGGCCCGTCCGGTTCGCATCCGAACGCCTAATGTGACTGATGCCCCAGTTCTGCAGGGGAAGCAGCGCGGGGCTTCACGCCGGTGCGTTAGACCTGCGTCCCGTGGGTAATTCAACTGACGTGAATCCAGAGATCGTCACCATCCTCGACGAAGACCCGGACCTGTCGCGGACGATCACCGAGCCGCGGCTCGGTGCCGCCCGGCGGGAGTGCCGTGCCACCGTCATCGACGTCCCGATCGGCTCGTGGGACGCGCAAAGCGCGATGACCCCCACGCGTGGCGGCTACGGGCTCCTCGTCCTCGACGGGGTCCTGGCCCGTCGCGCCGGGCGCCGGCGCCGCCACGGCGTCGAGCTGCTCGGGCCCGGAGACCTCCTGCGGTCCGAGGACGCCGCCGCCGACGGCGCCACGCTGCCGTTCGCCGTCACCTGGCGCGTCGTCGAGGCCTCGCGCCTCGCCGTGCTCGACACGGGGTTCGTCCGGCGCGCCGCGCCGTACCCCGAGATCGGCGTGCGCCTCATGGCCCGCGCGACCGGCCGGGCCCGCAACGCGCTCGTCCATCTCGCCATCGCCCAGCACGCCCGCATCGACGCGCGGCTCTGGCTCGCCCTGTGGCATCTGGCCGACCGCTTCGGTCGCGTCACCCCCGAGGGGGTGCTGCTGCCGCTGCGCCTGACGCACGAGCTCCTCGCCGACCTCATCGCCGCGCAGCGCCCGTCCGTCACGCTGAGCCTGCAGCAGCTCGAGCGGCAGGGCCGCCTGACCCGGCGCGAGGGGTCGATCGTCCTCCTCGGCGATCCGCCCTCCGACACGCCGGCCGGGGGTGCGACCTCGGACACCGGGCTGCCGGACGGGCTGTCCACGACGGCCTAGTCCCCCCGGGCCGACGTCCGGTGGCGCCGCATCGGTGATGATGCCGCGGTGGCGCCGAGTCAGGCCGACGAGTCCTCCGGGAGCGGGACACCGATGAAGGGCACCGGGATCCGCGCGGTCACCGCTGCCCCGGGCGCCGCGCGCCTCATCGTCGCCTCGCTGGTCGCGGCGGTGCCCGCCGCGGCGATCGGCGTCCTGCTCATCCTGCACGTCCGCCATCTCGGCGGGTCCTACTCCGCGGCGGGGCTCACCGCCGGCGGGTACCTCTTCGGCTCGGCGCTCACCGGGCCCGCGGTCGGGCGCCTCGTGGACCGCCATCGCATGCTGCCCGTCCTCGGCGGCTGCACGGCGGTCACCGCCGTCGCCCTTGTCGCCATCGCGCTGGCGACGAGCGGGACGCCGCCGGCGGTGCTCGTCGTCCTCGCCACCGTGGGCGGCCTCGCGCACCCACCGGTGGGCGCGGTGACCCGGACCCTGCTGCCGAGCGTCATCCCCGACGAGGCCGCCCTGCACTCCGCCTACGCCCTGGAGTCCAGCGCCCTGGAGCTGAGCTACATCGCCGGCCCCGCGCTGCTCGGCGGGCTCGTGGCGAGCCGCTCGACAGCCGGCGCGCTGCTGGCCGCCGCCGCCGTCCTCGTCGGCGGCATCAGCTGGTTCCTGACGCAGCCCGGCGCCCGCCGGTGGCGTCCCCAGCCGCCGGGGACAGACGCGGAGGGACGCCTGGCGCGACCGCGACCGTGGGCGGGGGCCCTGGGCGCGCCGGCGGTGCGACTGCTCATCGTCACCACCGCGGCCTTCAGCGTGTCGTTCGGCGCGGTGGAGGTCGCGGTGACCGCCGCCGCCACCGACCTCGGCGCCAAGTCGCTGTCCGGACCGCGGCTGGCGACCTGGGGCCTGGGCAGTCTCGCCGGCGGCGTCGTGCTCGCCGGCCG
>CAZRLR010000183.1:0-8817 GCA_964600395.1 uncultured Conexibacter sp. | reverse complement strand
TCGCCGACGCGGCGCGCACGGTCGGGCGCGGCGCGATGACGACCGCCCTGGCGCGGCCGCAGCGCGTGCTGGCCGTCGCGGCCGTGCTGGCCGTCGCCGGCTGGGGCCTGGAGACGACCACGCGCGTGGAGTCCGACGTGCAGAAGCTCGTCCCCCAGAACCTCCCGGCGCTCCAGGACCTCAACGCGCTGGAGCGCTCGACCGGGGTCGGCGGCGAGATCGACGTCATGGTGACGAGCGACGACCTGACCGACCCGAAGGTCGTCGGCTGGATGTCGGACTACCAGAAGCGCCTGGTGAAGGTCTTCGGCTACACGGCCGACCGGGGCTGCGGCAAGGCCGAGCTGTGCCCGGCCTTCTCGCTGCCGGACCTCTTCCGCTCCGGCCTGAAGGGCCAGACGAGGCAGAGCATCGAGACGCTGCTGAACGCCGTCCCGCCGTACTTCTCCCAGGGCGTGCTGACCGGCGACCGGCGGACCGCGACGCTCGCCTTCGGCGTCAAGCTCATGCCGCTGGACCGCCAGCAGCAGGTCATCGAGCGCATGCGCGCCGAGCTGGACCCGCCGCCCGGGGTCCAGGTGCAGCTCGCCGGCCTGCCCGTCCTGGCCGCCGAGGCGAACGCCGAGGTCTCGTCGCTGTGGAGCCGCCTGCTGACGCTCGTGCTCGGCCTGGTCGCCGTGGCGCTCGTCCTGCTGCTCGCGTTCCGCGACCGGCGGCGGGCGCTCGTGCCGCTCGTGCCGATCGCGCTGGCCACCGGCTGGTCGTCGCTCGTCCTGTGGCTCACCGGCATCCCGCTGAACCCGATGTCGGTGACGCTCAGCGCGCTCGTCATCGCGATCTCCACGGAGTTCAGCGTCCTGCTCGCCGAGCGCTTCCGCGCCGAGCGCATCGCCGGCCTCGGCGTCGAGGCGGCCCTGCGGCGGGCCTACGCGTCGACGGGTGCCGCGGTGCTGGCCTCGGGCGCGACCGCGATCGCCGGCTTCGCCGTCCTCGTGCTGTCGGACATCCGGATGCTGCGCGACTTCGGGGCGGTGACCGTCATCGACCTCACCGTGTCGCTGCTCGGCGTGCTCGTCGTCCTGCCCGCCGTGCTCGTCCTCGCGGAGCGACGCGGCGCCCTGGCGTCCGTGCGGCTGCCGGCCGTCCGGCTGCGGCGTCCGTCCCGCGGCGGTGGCGCCGGGGCCAGCGGGGCGAGCGTCGGATGAGCGACGGCCGGGACGAGGATCCGCTCGGCTTCGACGCCGCGCCGGACGGGGCGGACCCCGACGCCGAGCGGCGCGAGCGCCAGGCGCGCTACGCCCACCGCCGCGACCCGGACCTGGAGGCCTACGGCATCGGGCCCGGCCAGCCGCCCGTCCCGCCGCGGATGGCCCCCGGGACGAGCCGGTACACGTGGTTCGTCGGCGTCGTCGCGGTGCTCGTCATCGCCTACGTCTCGGTGAACTCCCTGCGGACGCAGGGCCCCGGCTCACGCGGCGTGCAGGTCGGCGCGGTGGCACCGCCGTTCGCGGCCCCGCTGGCGACGGGCGACCTGGCCGGGGACGTGAACGTCGCGCGGCGCGACGGCCAGGGCAAGGCCGGGAAGGTCACCGCGTGCAGCATCCACCGTCCCGACGTCCTGACCCTCTGCGACCTGTACCGCGACAAGCCCGTCGTGCTCGCGTTCTTCGCCACGCGCGGCAAGCAGTGCACGCGCGAGCTCGACACGCTGCAGGCGATCTCCGCCACCCGGCGGGACGTGGCGTTCGCCGCGATCGCCATCCGCGGCAAGCGCGGGGACGTCCGCGACCTCATCTCGGGCCGCGGCTGGACCTTCCCCGTCGGCTTCGACCACGACGGGGTGCTCGCCAACCTCTACAGCGTCGCCATCTGCCCCCAGGTCACCTTCCTGCGCCGCGGCGGCCGCGTGGCCGGGACGACCTTCGGCGAGGTCGGCGCGGGTGAGCTGCGCCGCCGGATCGACGCGCTGGCCGCCGGCCGCCCGCTCCCCGCCGACAAGTGACCGCGGAGCCGACGCTCGAGGAGGGCTGGGTCGACCACGTCGTCGCCGCCGAGTTCCCCGAGCTGCGCCTGCGGTGGATGGAGGTCGACGGGCCGCCGCTGGGCCGGCGCAGCCCGCCGGAGCTCCAGGAGCGCCTGCACGCCCTCTCCAGCCGGTTCTACGGCGCGACGGCCATCGCGATGCGCCGGGATCCGATCCCGCACGCCTACCGCGTGTTCTTCCGCGCGATCGGGCTGGACCCCGACACGACCCGGGTCCCCATCGAGGAGGCGGCGATGGAGCGCCTCTTCGACGGGCACTTCCGCAGCCGGGGACATCTGCTCGACGCGCTGCGGATCGCCCTGATCGAGACGAGCGTGCCGCTGTGGGCGGTCGACGCGGCGGCGGTCGACGGGCCGCTCGGGATCCGGACGGCACGGCGCGGCGAGCGCCTGGGAGGCGGTCCGTACGCGAACGACCTGGAGCCCGGGCGCCTGCTGGTCGCCGACGCCGCCACGCCCGTGGCCGTCCTGTTCGGGGACGTCGCACCCGAGGCCCAGCCGCAGAACACGACCTCCCGCCTGCGGATCTTCAGCGTCCAGGTGGCCGGCGTTCCGGAGATCCACGTCGAGGAGGCCTTGTGGCTATGTGCCGAGGCGATGGACGCGCCGAGCCCGGAGCGCTAGCCTGGGCACCAGGAGAGGAGCAGTGCACGACGTGACGATGGTCGACGACGCAGCGCAGGTGCTGGTCCCCAGCGGCTCCCGAGGCCCCGGCGCCCCGGCGCGGCCGCTCGCGCCCGCCCCGCCGCGCGACCCCGAGCACGGCGCCCGTCAGGCGCTGCGCGCCCAGGTCGCCCGCCTCGAGCGTGAGCTGGCCGACACGCTCATCGCCGCCTTCCCGATGGAGATCGTCGACGTCACCGTGCCCGCCCGTGGGCGCGGCCCGCGGCTGCTGGCCCTCGGCGACCTGGAGCTGCTGCGCGACGACCTGGCCGACAAGCTGCGTCGCGCCCGCGTCGAGGTCGAGCGCCAGGGCATGGAGCACGCCGCCCACCGCGCGCTGCTCGAGCAGATGCTCGTCGACCCCAAGCGCCACAAGTACGCCCGGCTGTCGCTTCGCGACCTCGGCGAGCCGGGCTGCGGGGTCTACCAGGTGCGTCCGCGGCTGGGCATCATCGGCATGCTCGCCGGCTGGTGGCACGTCAAGCTCTCCAGCGGCTGTCCCAGACCCACCGGCTGACGCGACGCCGCGTCAGCCCAGCGTAAGATCGGCCGCACGTGCCGCCGCCTCTGGAACGCAACCGCGAGTTGGCGGTCCTCGACGATGCCGTGGCTGCGGCGGCCGACGGTCGCGGATCGGTCGTGCTCATCGCGGGGCCGGCCGGCCTCGGCAAGTCCGCGATCCTCGACGAGGGCCGCCGGCGGGCCGCCGGCGCGGTCGCAATGCTCGGCGCGCGCGGCGGCATGCTCGAGCGCGACTTCGGCTTCGGCGTCGTCCGCCAGCTGCTCGAGGTCGCCACCCGCGGCCGGGAGGTCGGCGACGCGGCCCGCGCCGTGCTCGAGGACCCGGTCACCGACGCGGGCGGCCCGGCCGTCGACACGGGCTTCGCCGCGCTGCACGGCCTCTTCTGGGCGGTCGTCGACCTCGCGGCCGAGCGCCCGCTCCTGCTGGCCGTCGACGACCTGCAGTGGGCCGACCGGCCCTCGCTGCGCTTTCTCGCCTACCTCGCCCGCCGGGTCGAGGAGCTGCCGATCGTCGTCCTGGCGACGGTCCGGACGGGGGAGGCCGGGGTCGACGAGGACCTGCTCGGAGCGATCCGCGAGCCGCCGGCGGTCCTCGTCACTCCAGGCCCGCTGAGCCTCGAGGCGGTCGCGGCGCTCCTGCAGGAGCGCCTGGAAGCCGCGCCCGAGCCGCCGTTCGTCGCCGCCTGCCACACCGCGACCGGGGGCAACCCGCTGCTCGTCCGCGAGCTCGCCGCCGCGCTGCAGGCCGACGGCGTGCGGCCGTTGGCCGACCGCGCGGCGCAGGTGCGCGCGGTCGGGCCGCGAGCCGTCTCGCGCACCGTCGGTGCCCGCCTGCAGCGCCTGCCGCCCGACGCCCGGGCCACCGCGCGGGCCGTGGCGGTCCTCGGCGACGGCTGCGCCGTCGCCGACGCCGCCGCGTTCGCGGGCCTCGACGAAGCCCGCGTCGCCGCCGCGACCGCGCCGTTGGCGCAGGCGCAGATCCTTCGCGCCGAGCCGCCGCTGGCGTTCGTGCACCCGCTCGTGGCCGACGCCGTCCTGCTGTCGCTCGCCCCCGGGGAGCGCGAGCTGCAGCACGCGCGGGCCGCCGAGCTGCTGCACGCGGCCGGGGCGCCGGCCGAGCAGGTCGCCGGACACCTGCTGCGGGCCCCCCGGCGGGGCGAGGCGTGGGTCGTCGACGTGCTGCGCGTGGCCGCCCGGAGCGCGATGCGCCGCGGGGTGACCGAGACCGGCGCGGCCTTCCTCCGGCGCGCGCTGGAGGAGCCCCCGCGGGCCGACGAGCGCGCGGCCATGCTCCTGGAGACGGGCATGGCCGAGGCGCTGCACAGCGGCCCCGGGGCCGTCGAGCACCTGCGCGGGGCGCTGGCGACCCTCACCGAGCCGACCCAACGCGCCATGGCCGCCGCCGTCCTGGGGCGGATGCTGCTGTTCACGGGCGACTCGGCCGGCGGCGACGCCGTCGCCCGTCGCGTGGCGGCCGAGCTCGGCCCCGAGCACGCCGACCTGCGCGACCAGCTCATCGCCTTCGCGCACATGACCGCGTGGTTCGACGACCGCGCCCCGCAGGCGATCGAGCAGACCGCGCACCTGCGGGCGTCCCTGCCGGCGGCGGGCGCGGGCCCGGGGCCGCTGATGCTCGCCTCCGTGACGGCGTTCTCCTGGAGCAACCTGCCCGGCCACCACCGCGAGTGCGCGGCGCTCGCCCACGCGGCCCTGCGCGACGGGCAGCTCTTCGCCGCCGACGGCGGCCTCATGAACGTGCCGGCCGCCGTCACCCTCGCCTACGCCGAGGACGACGCCGGGCTGGACTACCTGCAGGCGTGGCTCGGGGACGCCCACGAGCGGGGCTCGCTCTACGCCGTCGCGGGCATCCGGCTCTGGCTCGCCGCCGTCCAGCTGTGGCGCGGTGAGCTGCAGGACGCCGAGGCCACCGCCCGCACGGCGACCGAGGTCCTGCAGGTCTGGGGCTTCGACCACGGGCCGGACTACGCGGGCGCCTTCCTCGTCGGCGCGCTCGTCGAGCAGGGCGATCTGGCGGGTGCCCGGGCGGTCCTCCAGAGCACCGCCGCGCACGACGCCTTCTCCGAGGGCGCGCGCCTCTGGCACCAGTCGCACCTGGCGCTGCTCGTCGCCGAGCGACGGGACGCCGAGGCGCTGGAGGTCGCCGAGCTGCTGGCGACGAAGTTCGCGCACAACCGCAACCCGGCCGCCGCACCGTGGCGCCTGGACCGCGCGGTGCTCCGCCACCGAGCCGGGGACGAGGACGGGGCCCGCGAGGACCTCGCCGAGCAGCTGCGCCTGGCCCACGTCTGGGGGACCCCGGGGGCCATCGGGACGGCGCTGCGCGTCCGCGGCGAGCTCTTCGGCGCCGCCGAGGACCTGACGGACGCCGTCGGCCTGCTCGAGCGCTCGTCCATGCGGATGCAGCACGCCCGCGCGCTGCTGGCCCACGGGCGGCGGCTGCGCCTGGACCGCCGGCCGACCGAGGCGCGCGAGCCGCTGCGCGAGGCGCTCGCGCTCGCCACCCGCTGTGGCTCTCCCGCGCTCGCCGCCGAAGCCCGCACCGAGCTCGGCGCCGCCGGCGCCCGACCCCGCACGGCGGCGCTGCAGGGCCCCGAGGCGCTGACGCCCTCCGAGCGCCGCGTCGCCGCGCTCGCCGCCGACGGCCAGACGAACCGCGAGATCGCCCAAGCGCTCTTCGTCACCCCCAAGACGGTCGAGGTGCACCTGAGCGCGGCCTACCGCAAGCTCGGGATCGCGTCCCGGCGCGGTCTGGTCGGGGCGCTGGCCGACGCCTGAGCGGCGGCCCGGCCGAAAACCTTGGGGGGTCGGTCTAGGGGCCGCCACGATGGCGGACGGCTCGCGGCAGGCGACAGTCCCGGCCATGAGCACCTCCACCATCGAGACCATCTGGCTGCACGACGCGCTGTTCCGCGTGCACCTCGACCGCGACCGCACCGGCGGGGCCTTCGAGCTCCTCGAGGCGATCGTGCCCGCCGGGCACATGCCGCCCTGGCACATCCACGCCAACGAGGCCGAGAGCTTCCTCGTCGTCGAGGGCGAGGTCACCCTCCATGACCCCGAGGGCACGACCGTCCTGCGTCCGGGCGACGCCGGGATCGCCCCGGCCGGGCAGCCCCACACCTACGAGGTGACGAGCACCGGGCCGGCCCGCCTCATCGGCGTCAGCGCGCCGGCCGGCTTCGTCGACTGGCTGCGCGACGCGGGCGTGCCCGCCGAGTACGACGGCCTGCCGACCGTCACGGGGCCGCCCGACCTGGCGCGTTTCGGGGCGGCCGCCGCCAAGCACGACGTGACGATCCTCGCGCCGCCCGGCGTGACGCCCCCGCAGTTCGCCGCCCAGGGCGCCCGGTGAGCGGCATGCGGACGTCCGGCGTCGTGAGCCTGCGCCGCGCCGCCGTCGCGGGGGTCGCCGCCCTCGCGCTCGTGCCGGCGGCGGCCTCGGCGGGCACGCTGAGCTACGAGAACGACACCCTCGTCCTGCGCGCCGCGCCGGGTGAGGCCAACAGCATCACGCTCTCCGGGGAGGAGCCGGGCCGCCTGTCGGTCTCCGACAGCGCGACGACGAGCTTCCCCGCGCAGCGCTGCACGCAGGTCGACGTGGGCTATTCGATCCACTGCGACGTCCCGGCGAACGTCCGCCTGGAGCTCGCCGACGGCGACGATCGCGTCGTCGTCGCCCACACCGCCCCGGCGGGCCTGAGGGTCCTGGCCCTCGGCGGCGAGGGCGAGGACGAGCTGAAGGCGATCGACGGGCAGACGACGATCACCTTCGACGGCGGCGCCGGCGACGACCTGCTGCGTTCTGAGGGCGGTGGGGACGTCCTGCGCGGCGGGGCGGGCGCCGATCGCCTGGAGGGCAACGGCGGGGCCGACACCCTCGACGGCGGCGAGGGCGACGACACGCTGGGCGGCGACGCCTGCGGCACCCCCGCCCCCGACGTGCTGGACGGCGGGCCGGGCGACGACACGCTGACGGACTGGGGGGACTGCGGACCGGGTACCGACCGGCGGCCGGTCACCGTCACGGTGAACGGCGTCGCCGACGACGGCCGGCCGGGGGAGGGGGACGACGTCCGCGACGTCGACCACCTGCAGCTCTTCGTCCCGGCGACGGTGATCGGGGACGACGGCGCGCAGCGCGTCGAGGTCTTCGCGCCCGCCGACCGGTCCGGCTCGACCGTGCAGGGTCGCGGCGGGGCGGACGACCTGCGGGCCGGCAGCGGCAGCGAGACGCTCGACGGCGGCGCCGGGCCCGACCGGATCGAGGGCGGCTTCGGCGACGACACGCTGACCGGTGGCAGCGGCCGCGACGAGCTGCACGGCGACGCGACGTCCGCCCAGTGCGGCGGCAACGGGCAGTCGTGCACGTACCCGTTCGGCAACGACACGATCAACGCGCGCGACGGCGAGGTCGACACGATCGACTGCGGGGTCGGTCAAGACCGCGTCGTCGCGGACGCCGCCGACGTCGTGGCGGCCGACTGCGAGACGGTCGAGCGACCGGGCGGCCAGACCCCGGGCGGGCAGACGCCGGGCGGCCAGACGCCGGGCGGCCCGCCCGGTGGGCCTGGCACGGCGGCCCCCGGCCGGCCGAGGCTGACGGTCACGCTCGCGGGCCGCCTGCGGCTGACCCTCGACGCCGGGCTCGTCGTGCGGCTCGCCGGCTTCACGGCGGGCCCGGTGACGGTCGCCGCGCGCGTGGCGGGCAAGGTCGTCGCCGTCGGCCGGGTCACCGTCGGACCGGGCGGCAGCGCCACGGCCCGCGTGCGCTTCACCCGGCCGGCCCGGCGCGCCTTCGCCAAGCGGAGGGTCCTGCGGCTGACCGTCAGGGCCGGGGCCGTGTCCAAGACGATCACGGTCCGGCGCTAGCCCTGCGGTGAGCGCACCGGCCCGTGCCGTCGTAGGATCAACGGACATGGGCAAGCGCAGCCGCAAACGGGCAACGGGTGGGGGAACCGCCGCCCGCCCGTCCGCGCCCTCGCCGGCGGGCCGCTCGGCGCCCGCCCGGCACGCCGTGCCGGTCGACCGTCGCGCCCGCGGGTCGCAGGCCCCGCCCGCGCCGTGGTCGCCCTTCCCGCTCGTCGAGCTGTGCATCTTCGTCGGGCTCGTGCTGCTCGTCGTCGGCTTCGTCGCCGGCGGCGACCAGCGGGGCCCGCTGCTCGTCGGCGGCTTCGCGCTCGTGTCGATCTCCGCCGTCGAGCTCGCCATCCGTGAGCACTTCGCCGGCTTCCGGTCGCACACGACGCTCCTGTCGGCCATGATCGCGATCGTGCCGATCGTCCCGTTGTACGTCGCCACCGCCCTGCCGCAGGTCGTCCTGCTCATCACGGGCGTCGTTCTCTTCCTCGTCGCCTTCGGCCTGCTGCGGGCGACGTTCGCCCGCCGCACCGGCGGGCTCGGGTTCCGCGCATGAGCGGTCCCGAGAACGGCGACGCGCGCCGGATGCGCCTGACCGGCCTGCACCACGTGACGCTGATCAGCGCCGACCTGGAGGCCACCACCGCGTTCTACCGGGACACCCTGGGGCTGGCCGTCGAGCGCGACGGGCGCAACCCCGACGACCCGGCC
>CAZRLR010000182.1:0-8850 GCA_964600395.1 uncultured Conexibacter sp. | reverse complement strand
CGCCAAGTCGCTGACCGGACCGCTGCTGGCGACCTGGGGCCTGGGCAGTCTCGCCGGCGGCGTCGTGCTCGCCGGCCGCGACGCGACCACCGACCCGCGACGTCGCCTGCTGCTCCTGCTGGGCGCCCTCGCCCTGGGCGACCTCGCGCTCGTGCTGACCTCCGGTTCGTGGGCGTTCGCCGTGGTGCTGCCGCTGTCGGGACTGGCGATCGCCCCGGCCTTCGCCGTGGTGAACACGATGACGGGGCACCTCGCGCGGGAGGGGACGTCGACCGAGGCCTTCGCCTGGCTGGGGACGGGCGTGAGCGCCGGCTTCAGCGCCGGCGCCGCGCTGGCCGGGCCGGCCGCCGACGTCGGTGGTGCCTCCGCCGCGTTCGGGGTCTCGCTCGCGGCCGTCCTCGTCGCGGCCGCCGCGACCGCCGTTGGGCGCGCCTGGCTGCAGCACCTGCCGGTGCCCGCGGCCGGGGAACCGACGGCCGCACCCGACCCCGCGACGGCGTAGGGGCGGGCCGCCGGCTACCCCGGCAGGGCGAGCTGCGCGACGGCCTGGTCGCGGAGCTTGTACTTCTGGATCTTGCCGGTGACGGTCATCGGGAACGTCTCGCAGACGATGACGTGCCGCGGCACCTTGTAGTGCGCGATGGTCCCGCGGCAGAACTCCCGCAGGGCCTCGCCGTCGACGGTGGCGCCCTCGCGCAGGACGACCCAGGCGCAGACCTCCTCCCCGAAGCGCTCGTCGGGCACGCCCACCACCTGCACGTCGCTCACGTCCGGGTGGGTGTGGAGGAACTCCTCGATCTCGCGCGGGTACACGTTCTCCCCGCCGCGGATGATCATGTCCTTGATCCGCCCGACGATCCGCAGCGACCCGTCGGCGTCCATCACGGCCTGGTCACCGGTGTGCATCCAGCGAGCCCGGTCGATGGCCTCGGCCGTCCTCCCCGGGTCCTCCCAGTACCCGAGCATGACGCTGTAGCCCCGGGTCTGGAACTCGCCCGTCTGGCCGCGCGGCAGCGTCCGGCCGGTCAGCGGGTCGGCGACGCGGACCTCGACGTGCGGGTGCGCCCAGCCGACGGTCGCGGTGCGGTGGTGCAGGTCGTCGTCGACGGCCGTCTGGGTGCAGACCGGCGAGGTCTCGGTCATGCCGTAGGCGATCGTCACCTCGGCCATCCCCAGGCGGTCCATCACCTTGCGCATGACCTGCTCGGGGCACGGCGAGCCGGCCATGATCCCGGTGCGCAGCGACGAGACGTCGAAGGCGTCGAAGTCGGGGTGCTCGAGCTCGGCGATGAACATCGTCGGGACGCCGTACAGCGCGGTGCAGCGCTCGTCCTGCACGGCCCGCAGGACCGACGCCGGCTCGAAGGCCTCGTCGGGCAGGACGACGCACGCTCCGTGGGACGTCGCCGCGAGGTTGCCCATGACCATCCCGAAGCAGTGGTAGTAGGGCACGGGGACGCAGATGCGGTCGGCCTCGGTCAGGCCGATGCCCTCGCCGACGAAGAAGCCGTTGTTGAGGATGTTGTGGTGGCTGAGCGTCGCGCCCTTCGGGAAGCCCGTCGTCCCGCTCGTGTACTGGATGTTGATCGGGTCGCTGGGGTCCAGGCCGGCCGAGCGGGTCTCGAGCTCCTCCGGGGACACGGCGTCGGCCGCGGCGACCAGCTCGTCCCACGACGGCGTGCCGAAGAAGACCGTCCGCTCGAGGGTCGGGACCTCGTCGCGCACCGCGTCGACCATCGCGACGTAGTCGCTGGTCTTGAAGGCCGGGGCCGCGATGAGCATCCGGCAGCCGGACTGGGCCAGGACGTACTGCAGCTCGTGCGTGCGGTAGGCGGGGTTGACCGTCACGAGGACGACGCCCGCCCGGGCCGTGGCGTACTGGACGATCGCCCACTCCGCGCGGTTGGGGCTCCAGATCCCGAGCCGGTCCCCGGCCCGCAGCCCGGCGGCCATCAGGGCGCGTGCGACGCGGTCGACCTCGGCGTCGAGCTCGCGGTAGCTCAGCCGGATGTCCTGGTGGCAGGCCACGAGCGCCGGGGCGTCGGGGACGCGGGCGGCCGTCCGCCGCAGGTCGTCACCGATCGTGTCCCCGAGCAGCGGGACGAGGCTCGTGCCGTGGCTGTAGGACGGCAGTGGCGCGGACGGGGCGGTCATGGCCAGACGCTACCGCTCGGCGCCGGGCCCGTCAGGGGATGCCGGCCGCGTCCAGCGCCTCACCCGTCAGCCGGCGGCCGAGCTCGATCATCGCGCCGGCCCGGTGGAAGTCCAAGGTGCGGGCGGCGTCCTTGGGGACGGTGATGAGCAGGTCGGGCGGGAAGCCCGCCAGGCGGAAGCGGGCCATCGCCTCCTGCATCGCGTCCAGCGACTGGTTCATGACGTCGAACTTCGACAGCCCGGCGGGCAACGGGTCCCCGTCGTCCTCGGTGGCCGCCGCGGGCGACCCCGCCTCGCCGGCGGCGGCGAAGCGGGTCAGCAGCGAGCGCGCGAGGTCGGTGTCCAGGGCGTGGGCGGCCCCGCGGCGGAAGCGCTCCATCCACTCCTCGGCGGGCCGTCCCTCCGCGGTCTCCTGCGCGGCGCTGTCGCCCATGCGTGAGCCGCGCCCGCCGCCGAGCGAGATCGCCACCGTCAGGTCCGACGCGACGGCGACCGTCGGCGCGATCGGGATCGGGTTCAGCAGGCCCCCGTCCACGAGCAGCCGTCCGTTGTGCATGACGGGGCTGAAGATCCCCGGCAGGGCGATCGACGCCCGGACGGCCAGCTCCACCGGGCCGTGCTGGAACCACACTTCCCGCCGGGCCACGAGGTCGGTGGCCACCGCGGTGAAGGGGATGCGCAGCTCCTCGATCCGGCGGCCGCCGATGAGCTCGTGCAGCCGGGCGAGCACGCGCTCGGCGCGGATGGCGCCGGGGGACGCGAGCGACAGGTCCAGCAGGCGCAGGACGTCCAGCTGCGTCAGGCCCAGGGCCCACTCGGTGTAGGCGGGCAGGGCGTCCGCGGCGTGCAGCGCGCCGACGAGCGCGCCCATGGAGGAGCCCGCGACGCTCACGACCTCCAGGCCGCGCTCCTCGAGGACCTGGATCGCCCCGATGTGCGCGTAGCCCCGCGCGCCGCCGCTGCCGAGGGCGAGGGAGACGCGCGTCGGGCCGGGCACGCCGCGCAGCGTACCGGCACCCGGCCGGGGCTCGGGGGCGCCGGGCGAGCACCCCCACCTGGATTCGAACCAGGGACCTGCGGATTAGAAGTCCGCTGCTCTATCCAGCTGAGCTATGGGGGCGGGCGCGACCGGGCGAGGATAACGGCGGTGGCTGCCGGCATCACCCGCCGGCAGCCGCCCGTCCGTGCATCGGGGCGCCCGGATTCGAACCGAGGACCTCCGCGTCCCAAACGCGGCGCTCTACCAGGCTGAGCCACGCCCCGTGCCCGCAACTCTACGGTCCCGGCCCCCCGGACGGCCGCACCCGGGGCGACGGCGCCGGTCGACCCGCGTGGCATCCCAGTTCTGACGAGGCCGAGTTCGGACATGTGTCCAGATTCCGGGGCGAGGCTTGAGCCATGGCGATTTGGGTCGATAGCAGACCTATCTTCGGTCCCCCGGCCGAACCACCCCGCCGCCATGCCCTTCTCCTCCCTTCTGCGACGCCTGCCGCACGCCATCGCGTGCCTGGCGATGACCACCGCCGTCGCGGCCGCCGCCCCGGCGGCCGCGTCCGCAGCCGCCCCCAGGGCCGCCGCGCTGCCCTGCGTGAGCGTCCCTGGCGTGATCAGCGTCGGCTGCCCGGACCCGTCCGCGCCGACGCCGCCGGCGCCCAAGCCGAAGCCGAAGCCGAAGCCCAAGCCCCGCAAGGGGTGCGCGGACAGCACGCTCATGCCGGACGCTGGCAACCTCGCGAAGATCGACGCCGCGACCCTCTGCCTCGTCAACCGCGAGCGCAAGAAGCGCCACCTCGTGGCCCTGCGCCGTCAGGGCACGCTGGACGACGTCGCCACGCGCTTCGCCAAGCGTCTCGTGGAGGAGAGCTTCTTCGACCACACCGCGCCGGACGGCACGACGATGCTCGACCGCGTCAAGGCCACGAGCTACCTCCGGGGCGCCCTGCGCCGCTGGTCGGTCGGCGAGAACATCGCCTACGGCACGGGCGCCCTCGCCACGCCGAAGGCCATCGTCGACGCCTGGATGCGCTCGCCCGGGCACCGGGCCAACATCCTGGACCGGTCCTTCCGCGAGATCGGGCTCGGCGTCCACCTCGGCACCCCGAGCGACCCCCAGGGCGCCACCTACGTGCACGACTTCGGTCGCCGCGAGCGCTGACGGGGCCCGGCGCGCCACGCCGGCCGCTACGGTCGGCCCATGGCCGAGATCCAGCCCCTGCGCGCCCTGCACTACGACCTGGCGCGCGTCCCGTCGCTCGCGGCGGTCATCGCCCCACCCTACGACGTCGTCGACGACGCCCAGCGCGCTGCGCTCCTCGAGCGCTCGGCGCACAACATCGTCGCGCTGGACCTCCCGGAGCCGGGGCCCGGGACGCCCGACCGCTACGCCCACGCCGCGCAGCTGCTGGCCGCCTGGACCGCCGACGGCGTGCTCGTCCGCGACGACGCCCCCGCGCTCTGGATCCTCGAGCAGGACTTCACCGGACCGGACGGCGCGGCCCGGACCCGACGCGGCGTCTTCGCCCGCGTGCGCGTCACGGACTACGGCCCGGGACGCATCCGCCCGCACGAGCGCACGCACCCCGGCCCCAAGGCCGACCGCCTGGCGCTGACGCGGGCCACGCAGGCGAACGTCTCGCCGATCTTCTCCCTCTTCGACGATCCCGAGGAGCGCGTGGCGGCGCTGCTGGCGCCGGCGCTCGCCGGGGCGCCGTTCGGGGAGGCGACCGACGACGAGGGCACGGTCAACCGGCTCTGGCGGCTGACCGACGCGCCGACGATCGCCGCCGTGCAGGCGGCCCTCGCGGACACCGAGCTGCTCATCGCCGACGGGCACCACCGCTACGAGACCGCCCGCGCCTACGCCGACGAGATCGGCGGCGAGGGCGAGCACCGCTACATCCTCATGCAGCTCGTGGCGATGCAGGACCCGGGCCTCGTCGTCCACCCCACCCACCGCCTGGTGACCGGCCTGGCCCAGGACCCCGCGCGCCAGGAGGCGCTGGCGGCGGCCCTGCGCGAGCACTTCGACATCGAGGAGGTCGCCCACGCCGACCTGCGCCCGCCGGCCGGCGGCGCCCCGCTGCAGCTCGGCTACATCGACAGCCACTTCAAGCGCGCCTTCCGGTGCACGCTCAAGAGCCAGGCGATCGCCGACGCGGCGCTGCCCGGGTTGCCGGACGCCTACCGCACGCTGGACACCGCGGTGCTGGAGGCGCTCGTCCTCAAGGGCCCTCTGGGCCTGACGGAGGACGACATCAGCCACCTCAACGGCCTGGGCTACTCGCGTACGGACGCCGAGGCGCTCGCGCTCGTCCTGGACGGGCCGTACGACTGCGCCTTCTTCCTGCGACCGAGCCCGGTGTCGCAGGTCCGAGCGGTCGCGGCGACCGGCGTCAACATGCCGCCGAAGTCCACCTTCTTCTACCCGAAGGTCCCCACCGGGCTGCTCCTGAGCCCCTTGGCGTGACACCGCTCACCCAAGCGGCGGTTCCGGAGGGGCGAGGGCGTACCATCGAAGGATGATGAAGGCCTCCTCGACGCGCAGCGGCACGTTCAAGCAGACCGTCCGGGTCCGGGAGCACCAGCTGCTCGCCGACGAACCGGTCGAGGACGGCGGCGAGGACGCCGGGCCGTCGCCGCAGGAGCTGCTGGCCGCCTCGCTGGCCTCGTGCACGGCGATCACGATGGAGATGTACGCCCAGCGCAAGGGCTGGGACCTCGGGGCGACCGAGGTCACGTGCGAGTACTCCCCCGCCGACCGTGGCTGCCCGACGCGCTTCGACCTCGTCCTGCGCCTGCCCGACCACCTGAGCGACGAGCAGGTCTCGCGCCTGAAGGTCATCGCCGCCAAGTGCCCCGTGCACCGCACGCTCGACGGCGAGGTCATGTTCGCCGAGCGCGTCGAGCGCGTGACGCTCGCGCACTGACGCCGCCCGCGTGACGCACTCCGCGCCGCAGGTTCCGCAGGATCGTGCCGCGCTGGCCGCCGGCCTGCGCGACGTGCTGCTGGACCCGGCCGAGGCCGCGGCGCTCGACGTCCACGGTCGCGTCGACGCCGCCGTCCTCGTCCCGCTGTACCTCGACGCCGAGGGCGACCTGACCGCCGTCCTCACCAAGCGCCGTGAGGACATGCGCCGTCACGCCGGCGAGATCTCGTTCCCCGGCGGCCGCCAGGACGAGGGCGAGGACGACCTGCGCCGGACCGCCCTGCGCGAGGCGCACGAGGAGATCGGCCTGGCCCCCGAGGCCGTCGAGCTCGTCGGGGCGCTGCAGCCGACGCCGACGATCGCCACCGACTACGCCGTCTACCCCTTCGTCGGCCTCATCGAGCCGGGCCACACCTGGGCGCCGTCGGCCCGCGAGGTCGCCGCCGTGCTCGAGCTGCCGCTGCACCGCCTGCGCGACGGCTACGCGCGCCAGCGCCTCATGCGGCGCGGCGTGCCGTTCCGCACCGACGTGTACGTCGTGGACGAGCACCTCGTGTGGGGCGCCACCGCGCGCATGCTCGGCGACCTGCTCGAGCGCCTGCCGCCCGGGCTGCTGCGCGGCGCCGCCTGACGCACGCCCCTCAGAACAGCGACGGGCGGCCCGGAGGCCGCCCGATCACAAGGGATATGTGTGTCGTTCTGCCCGTCTGCACGAAATCCTGCACCTCGCCTCGGTCAGTTGGCGCGCCCTGCCGGTGCACGCGACCGCCGGACCGGGGATGATGGGGCGATGACGGACGAGACGCACCACGACACGGACGGCGCACCGCAGGAGAAGGCGGCGCGGATGGACCTCTCCAAGGTCCGGGACATGCCGCTGCCCGAGCGGAAGGTGCCGCGGGAGATCAAGGTCGACCTGCCGCCCTACGACCAGCGCAAGGGCGTCAGCGCGCACGACCGGCTGCAGGCCGAGAAGGACCGGCGTCCGGGGCCGGTCGCCAAGCTCGCCCGGACCTTCGTCGGGTTCGCGATCTTCGCGGTGCTGCTGCTCGGCGTCTTCGGCATCCTCAGCGCGATCGACGACGACAAGAAGCCGCAGGCCGCGTGGTCGCAGCCGTCGGCGCCCGTCGTCAAGCCGGTCAACCTGGACGACTATTAGGCCAGGCGCCCTGGCCGGCGATCGGCCGGTCCTGCAGCAGCGTCGCCATCGTCGTGAGGGCCGCCTCGGCCCACGCCTCGGGGTCCGAGCCGTCGGCCTCCAGCAGCGCGTACGGGATCTCGTTGGCCTTGTTGGCCCACAGGATCTCCTCCACCCCCTGGGCGAGGATCTCGTCCGGCAGCGTGCCGGTGGCCTCGTAGAGGACGCCGCGCACCGTCGTGTCGGTCGTCTTCTCGAGCATCATCTTCAGGCGCGAGCCGTGCAGCGCCGCGAGCTTCTCCGGGTCCGGCCCGGACGCGCAGCCCAGGGCCCACACGAGGATCGTGACGTTCTCCAGCCCGTACCGGATCGTCCCGATGCGGTCCGGGTCGCCGATGTAGCACTCACAGCCGGCGGCCTCGATCTCGGCGCGGCGGGCCTCGGTGCGCGTGACGGCGCGCACGGCGTGGCCGTCGGCGACGAGACGACGGGCGAGCGCGAGCCCGCGGGTGGAGCTGCCGACGAGCAGGACCCTCACGCGTCGGCCTCCAGCTGGCTGCGGTAGTCCTCGAGCGTGAGCGCGGGCAGGCCCTTGGCCTGCCGCCGGCGGTTCTTGACGTCCAGCATCTGCTGCATCTCCTGATCGGCCGTGTAGCGGTCGCTGCGCGCGTGGCTCGCGCGGACCTCCTGGGCGACGGTCTCGCGCATCGACGCCTCGGTGAGCTCGGGGGCGCCGCGCCGTCGCCGCCGGCGGTTGGCCGCCTCGAGCATCTGCTCGAGGTCGTCGACCTCGTTCTGCGCCTCGACCTCGGGGGACCGCGTCGGCTTCCAGTCCAGGACGTCCGAGCCGTTGCCGGGGTAGAACCTCCCGAGCAGCAGGCAGGCGACGACGACGCCGCCCAGGCCGCCGAGGATGATGACCGCGAAGGGGTCCATCGGGCGAGTCTACGACCGCCGCCCTCGTGCCCGCGCGCCCAGGTGGCCCGCCGGCGCGCAGCCGCCGTACCCACCCGAGATGACGCTCCTGCTGATCACGGCCGCCGCCGCCTGGTTCATGGCCGGCCTGGGCTTCATGGTCCAGGTCGTGCACTACCCGCTGTTCGCGCAGGTCGGGTCCGCGGGCTGGGCGCAGTACCACGCCGACCACTCGCGCCGGATCACGCCGATCGTCCTGCCGGCGATGTCCGTCGAGCTCGGCGGGGCCTTCCTCGTCCTCACGACGACGCCCGAGGGCGTCTCGGTCGTCGTGGCCGCCGTGGCGTTCGCGGCGGCGCTGTCGACCTGGGTCGTGACGGGGCTGGGCGCCGTCCCGGCCCACGGCCGCCTGGCCCACGGCTTCGACGCGCCGGTGCACCGGCGGCTGCTGCGCGCGGACCGGCTGCGCACCGTCGGCTGGACGATCCACGGCGTCCTGGCGACGGTCCTGGTGGCGTCCGCGGCGGGGTAGGCTCGCCCGCATGGACTTCGCCCTGACCGACGAGCAGCAGCTCATCCGCGAGGCGGCCCGCGACTTCGCCGACGGCGTCATCGCACCCAGGGCCCGGGAGAACGCCCGCGACCACCACTTCGACCTCGAGCTCGTCGCCCGCATGGCCGAGCAGGGGTACCTCGGGGCGATCATCCCGCGCGAGT
>CAZRLR010000181.1:0-8861 GCA_964600395.1 uncultured Conexibacter sp. | reverse complement strand
TGGCCGGGTTCGCGGCCGCCTGCTACCAGCGCGGCATCCCCGTCGTGCAGGTCCCGACGACCGTCGTCTCGCAGGTCGACTCGGCCTACGGCGGCAAGACGGGCGTGGACCTGCCGGCCGCCAAGAACTACGTCGGCGTCTACCACCAGCCCGCCGGGGTCATCGTCGACACGACGACGCTCGCGACGCTGCCGCCCGAAGAGCACGCCGCGGGCTACGCCGAGGTCGTCAAGACCGCGCTCATCGCCGGCGGCGTCCTCTGGGACCGCGTCGCGGCCGGCGGGCCGGTCGACGACGACGTCATCCTCGCCTGTGCCCGCACGAAGCTCGCGACCGTCGCCGCCGACGAGCGCGACGGTGGCCGCCGCCAGGTCCTCAACCTCGGGCACACCGTCGGGCACGCGATCGAGACGGTCACGGGCTACGCGCGCTACCGCCACGGCGAGGCCGTCGGCCTCGGCCTCCTGGCCGCGCTGACGCTCTCCGGGCAGGACACGCTGCGCGACGAGGTCCGGCTCCTCCTGCACGACGCGGGGCTGCCGACGAGCATCGACCCGGCGATCGATCTGGACGCCGTCCTGCAGGCGACCGCCAAGGACAAGAAGCGCGTAGGGGAGACGACGCCGTTCGTCCTCGTCGCCGCCCCCGGGCAGGTCTCGCACGGCCACCACCTCGACGTCGGTCACGTGCGGCACGCGATCGCGTCGCTGGCGCCCGGCGCCTGAGCGCGGCCACGTAGACTCGCCGCGTGAACGTCCGCAACCGCATCGAGGTCATCCACGGCGTCAACCTCGACCAGCTCGGGCGCCGCGATCCCGAGCAGTACGGGACCCTGACCTTCGACGAGCTGTCCTTCCGCATCCAGTGCTACGCGGACGCGCTGGACCTGCAGGTGCGCTTCTTCCAGACGAATCACGAGGGCGCGCTCGTCGAGCACCTGCACAAGCTCGAGGGGCTCGCGGACGGGATCGTCATCAACCCGGGTGCCTGGACGCACTACGCCTGGGCGATCCGCGACGCGCTGGACATCGCGGGGCTGCCGACCGTCGAGGTCCACCTGTCGGACATCAGCGCCCGCGAGGACTTCCGCAAGCTGTCGGTCATCTCCGACCTGTGCCTGGCCACCGTGAAGGGCAAGGGCGAGGCGGGCTACCGCGAGGCCCTGGAACACCTGAAGGCACGACTGGAGGCAGAGGCATGACCCAGAAGACCGACATGACACGCGCGCAGCGCGTCGCCGACAAGCTCGAGGCCGCCGGGGCCGACGTCCTGCTCGTCAGCGACGAGACGAACGTCCGCTGGCTCACCGGGTTCACGGGGTCCAGCGGCCTGGCGCTCGTCGGCGCCGACGGGCTGCGGCACTTCGTCACCGACTTCCGCTACCTCTCCCAGTCCGCCGAGCAGCTGGGCGCCGGCTGGGAGCGCCACATCGTCCCCGACCTGGCCGCCGCGGTCCCCGCGCTGCTGGGCGGCGCCACCCGCCTGGGCTTCGACGACGCGCAGGTCACCGTCAAGGCGCACGCCCGCCTGGCCGAGCTGGTCGGCGAGGACGTCCAGCTCGTCCCCGCCGGCGGCCTCGTCGAGGACCTGCGCGCGATCAAGGACGCGCAGGAGCTGCAGAAGCTGCGGGCCGCCGCGGTGCTCGCCGACCGGGCGCTGGAGGACGTGCTGACGCGCGGGCTCGTCGGGCGCACCGAGCGCGAGGTCGGGCTGGACCTCGAGTTCACGATGCGCAGGATGGGGGCCGAGGCGGTCTCGTTCCCGCCGATCATCGCCGCGGGCGCGCACGGGGCGCTGCCGCACGCCGAGCCCCGCGACGTGGCGATCCCGGCCGGGACGCTCGTCGTCGTCGACTGGGGCGCGCAGCTGGACGGCTACGCCTCGGACTGCACGCGGACCTACGCGACCGGCCCGCTCGACGTGCGCGACGAGGAGGTCTACGCGAAGGTCCTCGAAGCCCAGGAGGCGGCCGTCGCGGCCGTGCGGCCCGGGCCGACGGGCCAGGAGGTCGACGCCGTCGCCCGCGAGATCATCGACGCCGCCGGCCACGCCGAGCATTTCGGGCACGGCCTCGGGCACGGCGTGGGCATGCAGGTCCACGAGGGACCGCGGCTCTCCAAGCAGGGCACCGTCCCGCTCGAGGCGGGCCACGTCGTGACCGTCGAGCCGGGGATCTACGTCCCGGGGGCCGTCGGCGTGCGGATCGAGGACCTCGTCGTCGTGACCGACGGCGGGCACGAGGTGCTCAGCGGCCTGCCGAAGGACCTCACCGTCATCGCCTGAGCGGCGGTCGCGACGGCACGCGCCCGGGCGGGTGCGAAGACGGCCGTCAGCAGCGCGGCCATCGCCGGGACCGACCACAGGAGGTACAGCGCGGCCTGCGTGTCGGCGCCGAGGCGGTCGCGCGCGACGACCGTCGACCCGTACACGGCCGCCGTGCCCGCGAGCGTCAGCCCGGGCGCCCGGTCGCGCGTGAGGACCTCGTGCGCCGCCAGGGCCATGAGGAACGGCAGGTGGTAGTAGGCGGTGTCCCACGGGTCCACGACGCAGCGCACGAGCAGGCACAGCGCGAGGACGAGCAGCGCGTCCCGGCGGTCCACGCCCCGGGCCCACGCCGCCAGCGCGAGCAGGACGGGGAGCACGACGACGGGCAGGTGCCCGAGCTGCGCGAGCCAGGTCGGCCCCGTCCGGAAGCCTGCCTTGACCCCGTAGACCCCACGCACGACGTCCCCGTGGTGGCCGGCGAACCAGGTCCACTGCCAGGGCTGGAAGATCGCGCCCGTCCCGGCCGTCGCGGTCGGGCCGCCGGTGACGCGGCCGGTGCCGTGCAGGAGCGCGGGGCCCAGGACGAGCGCGCAGACCGCGCCGGCGCTCAGCAGGAGCGTCAGGTGCCCGCGCCGCAGCGCGATGAGCGCGGGGACGACCGCCAGGATCGCCCAGGCCTTGTTCGCGCCGGCCAGGCCGAGCAGGACGCCGGCCACCAGCGGCCGGTCGCGCAGCGCCGCCGCGACGGCGCCCGCGCAGAGCACGGCACCGAGCAGCTCTTCGGGGTGGCCCATGTCCAACGCGGGGACGATGAGCGGGTTCGCGACGACGACGGCCAGGCCGAGCCACGCCGCCAGGCCGGCGCGCCGGCCGTGCAGGTGGGCGAAGAGCACGAGGCCGAAGGCCAGCGCCGCGACCAGGCAGGGGACCGCCAGCGCCCGGTAGACGGCGAGCTCGCCGCCGCCGAGCGCGTCGGCGAGCAGGGCGGCGGGGGCGCGCATGACGAGCGACCCGCCGTAGGCCGGCAGCGCGCCGAGGAAGCCGCCGACGTCCCCGTGCACGAGCGCGGTGACCGACGGCAGCGCCTCGTCCTCGTAGTCGGTGAAGGCGACGGTCAGCAGCGTCGACAGCGCCAGGAACGTCAGCGACAGCGCGCCGACGAGCGCGGCGATGGCCACGGAGGTGCGCCGGTCGGCCGGCGGGGCGAGGGGACGGACGCGGCCGAGGGCCATGTCCGTCCCATCGGCCGCCGCGCCCGATCGCTGAAGGCCCGGGCGCCCGCGACGGACGCCCGGGCGCCGACCGTGCCCTACCGCAGGCCGGCCAGGCGCAGGTAGGCGCGCAGCGCCGCCGGGCTGCGCGTGGCCGCACCGGTCGCCACCGCGGTCCAGCGCACCCGCCCGCCGGTCACGCCGAAGAGGTAGCGGCGGCCGGCGCCGGCGTCCTGCACCAGGATCCCGGGGGCGAACGGCCGCGCGCGGCCGGCAAGCGCCGTCGCCCGGCTGCCGCGACCGACGCCGCCGACGCGGTGGCGCGGCGCGACCGACGTGACGAGCGCCACGCGCTCGGACGGCGAGAAGACGGCCTTCACCCGGGCGGCGCCGTTGCCGCGGCCCTTGACGCGGTAGGACCACACGCGCGCCTTGCGCGTCGCCGGCTGGCCGGCACCGCGCAGCAGCTCCTCCGGGGCGACGCCGAGCTTCACGAGGCCCAGGCCGGCGCGCCCGAAGCGCAGGCGCGCCTCGCGCCGGACCTTGAACTCCGGCGCGATGCCGACGGCGCGCTCCCACATCTGCAGGTACGCCTCCGAGCCGCGCGCCATGTCGTCGATGATCTGCTGCCCGCCGATGTTCTTCAGGTCCTGCACCCAGTCGGGGTACAGGCCGTAGTGCGCGACGCCCTCCTTGTTGAGGTCGAAGGTCCGCTGCCCGGTCTTCTGGCGCTCGAAGGTGACCTTGCCGTCGAAGGACTTGAACGGGTACTGCACCGGGTCCGGGCCGTTGCGGGGGCCGCCCTGGCCACCGAACCCGTTCATGTCCGCACCCCACCCGAAGCCGAAGAGGTAGCGCTTGTCGCGCATCGGCTTGATCTCCTTCCACGCCTTCAGGAACGACTGGGTGTCGCCCGCGTAGTGGGCGACGATCCCGCCGGCCTTGTAGATCCGCGGGTAGGCGTCGTTCGTGGACCACGTGTGGCTCGAGATGACGCCGGAGTAGCCCTCGGCCTCGGTGATCGCGAGGACCGACTTGCGGGCGGCGACGCTGAGGTGGTCGGGGTCGACGATCATGCCGCGGCCGATCATCTTGCGCACGAGGTACTCGCCCATGCTCGTGAGCCCGAGCGCATTGCAGTGCGGGGGCGGCGGGTACACGGGGACGGCGCCCACGTCGATGCCGAGCGCGCCGAGCGGGCCACCGAGCAGCTGGTCACGCTCGGGGCCGGTGAGCGCGATCTGCGTCTTGTCGTGCTCCTCGGCGGGTCCCTTGCACGTCTTCATGTTCCAGTAGGAGCCCGTCTCGGTCTTGTTGCCGGTGTTGACGATCAGGCCGGTCGTCCCGTCGTCGCCGGCGACACCGCCGAAGCCGTTGTCGAACTTGTTGATGAGTTCCATGTCACGGACGCCGAGCTCGTTGTAGGCCTCCGCCAGGCCGCGGTCGACCTGGGCGCGGTCGCAGGTCGGGTTGCCGCTCTTCAGGCCGCAGTCGAAGAGGTTGGAGACCTCGATCCCCGGGACGACGGCGAGCTTGCCGCGGTTGATGATCCGCCGGGCCTCGAACGGGTCCTTGACGATGCGGAACCAGCCCTTGCCCGGCCCGCCCTCCTGAGCGTCGATGTAGTCCTGCAG
Organism: uncultured Conexibacter sp.; assembly: GCA_964600395.1. GTDB lineage: Bacteria > Actinomycetota > Thermoleophilia > Solirubrobacterales > Solirubrobacteraceae > Paraconexibacter. The sequence goes on along the minus strand of CAZRLR010000181.1, from coordinate 3,751 downwards.
CTGGCGCAGGCGCTTGGCCTGCAGGCGGACGCTCGTCATCTCGTTGCAGCTGTTGTGCTTGAACGGGTACAGCGTGCAGAGCGCGTGGTTCTCGACGAAGAGGTTGACGAAGACGCGCAGGCCGCCCATCCACGCGCGCTCGAGCCAGCGGTAGTAGCTCTGCTCGTGCGTCAGCGAGCGGTGCGCGGGCCAGTCGTTGAAGGTCGGCCAGCCCACGGGGTCCTGCGGGGCGGGGTCCGGCGTGCCGCCGGCGAGAAACTTGTCCACGACGCTCGCGGCCTGCTGGTTGGCGGGATCGTCCTTGCTGCAGGTCGGCAGCGCGTGCGTGATGCCGTACGGATCCCAGGGCTTGCCGCAGTGCAGGTCGCCGCCGAGGAACTCGAAGGCCATCATGTGCATGTGGGCGTCGATCATCCCGCGCGTCTCGGAGTACGGCGTCGGCCCCGTGCCGGGGGTGCCGGTCGCGTTGAGCTCGGCCTCCGGGAAGGTGGCGCAGCCCTCGGCCGGGACGAACGTGAAGCGCCCGGCGTCGCCGGCGCCCTGCGGGTCGGTCAGCGTCAGCGCGGAGCTGCCGTCGGCCGCCAGCGCCCGGCCGCCGAGGCTCACGAGCGTGAACGCGTCGTTCGCCGCCGTCGGTGCGACGGTGAAGTCGGCCGGCGGGCCCGAGTCGGTCGTCCGGCTCACGGTGCCGCCGGCGGTCGACAGGAAGCCCGCGTCGTGGTCGTACAGGAGGTAGCGGCCCAGGTCGGTGGCCTGCAGGCGGAAGGCCTCGGCGGCCTTGACGTCCGCCGCCCCGGTCGCGAAGCCGTCCCCGGCCCGCCGGACGAAGCTCCCGGCCGCCTCGGACCGCAGCGCGTAGCAGCCGTGCACCAAGGCGTAGCGCGCGTCGGGCGCCAGCGTCCCGGCGGCCTGCGCCCCCGGCGCGAGCCCAATCAGCGTGGCGGCGCCGAGCAGCGCCGTCGTCCCCGCCCGGCGTGCGCGACGCACCCCGACCACCCGTCCCCCGAAGTCCATCCGGCGAGCGTATTCGGGACGGACGTACCAGAACAACTCCGAACGGGCGGCCCGTCGGCGACGGGCGGGACGTGCGACGCTCGGGGGGTGACGGCCTTGGAGCTCAGCGGACCGCCGGAAGGGCTGCTCGACGACCCGCTCGCCCTGCGCGTGCGCGGCAGCGGCGGCGCGCCGGGCCTCGTGTGGCGGGGGCGCATCCGCGACGACGACGGCCGCGTCTGGCGGGCGATCGCCGAGCACCAGGAGGACCTCATGGGCGCGTGGGTGCCCGCGAAGTCGAGCACCGCGATGCTCATGGCGTTAGCCTCGCGGCGGCCGGTGGAGCTCGAGGTCCGGGTCGAGGCACCCGACGGACGGGCCGCCACGCGCAGCCTGCGGCGCCTGCTCGTCGGAGAGGGGGTCCGCATCCGGCGCTGGCGCGGGGCCGCCCCCGGCACGCTGCACCTGCCCGCCGGCGACACGCCGGCGGCGACGGTCGTGCTCGACGCGACCGCGCCGGCGGCGGACGCCGAGGCCGTCGCGACCCTGGCCGCGCCGCTGCTGGCCTCACGCGGGGTCGTGGCGCTCGTCGTCCCGCCGGTCGCCCGGGCGGCGCCGGGGGACGCGCTGGCCCAGGCCCTGGAGGCGCTGGCGGCGGTCCCGGCCGCCGGAACGACCCCCACGGTGCTGCGGGTGCTGGGCTCGCAGGAGGACGGCAGCGCCGAGGCGCCCGGGACGGTCGGCGTGACGCCGCCGGGCGTCGGGGTGCGCGGCGCGGGCGCCGGGCCGGTGGCCGCGGCGGCCCGGGCCGCGGCGTGGGACGCGTTGCTGGCCGCGATCGGCGCGACGCCGCGGGGCTGAGGGTGGTCAGCCGGTCGCGCGCTGCTCGCTGAAGCGGCGCGCGAGCGTGTAGCGCACGTCCTGCACGAGTGCCTTGAGCATCGCGGCGTCCTCGGGGGCCAGCGCGCCGAAGCGCAGCGCCGTCTCGGCCCAGCCGACACGGATGATCCGGCCCTCGCCGTGCAGCGTCCCGCGGTCGCCGGGCATCGTGATCGACAGCTGCACGATGTCCAGCGGCCGCCCGAGCTTCGCGTCCGCCAGCAGGACGCCGGAGGCCGACACGTCGATCGTCTTGGTCTGGACGACGATGCCGCTGGAGCGCGTGACGCGCGCGGGCAGCCCGACCTGCAGGCGCGGGGCGGCGCGGCGGCTGGCCATGAGGCCGCGCGCCTCGGGCATGAACGTGAGCCACGGATTGCCTTCGCTGGCCAGCGTCCCGACGAGCATGACGTAGTGCCCGGCGTGCACGAAGTGCAGCTCGACGGAGGCCGGCAGGGTGAGCCGGGCCGCCAGCGTCGCGTCGTGCATGTCCAGGTGGGCGGTCCCGCCGTCGTTGGCCGACACGGTGGCGGTGGTCGTGACGCCGTTGATGTTGAGGGTCACCGTCTGGAAGTCACGCAATCGCCGCACGTTCCGGTCATCGGCCAAAGGCAGGTGCGGTTGAAGGGGGGAAGGCCGCAGCGATCGTCGCCGGACCCGCACGGCCTTCTAGGGTGTCGCGGGCGTGCCCCCGAGCTCCTCGATCCTGCCCCCTGACGTCCGCTGTCCGCGCTGCCGCGCCGCCCTGCGCGCCCTCGACGACGGCGACGCCGTCTGCACGGGCTGTGGCCGCGACTATCCCGCGCTGGGCGGTGTCCCGGTGCTCGTGGCCGACGCGGACCTCGCGGCGATCGACCTGCGTCAGACCGGTGGCCGGCTGCCGACGTTCGACTGCGGCCATCTCGGGATCCCCGCCGTCGACGCCGCCCTGGCCCGCGGAGATCGCATCCTCGAGCTCGGCGCCGGCCTGGACCTGCACGAGGGCGAGAACCTCGTCCGCACCGACGCGTTCGTCTACGGCACCGAGCACCTGGACCTCGTCGCGGACGCCCACGCGCTGCCGTTCGCCGACGAGTCCTTCGACTTCGTGTTCTCGCTCGCCGTGTTCGAGCACCTGCACTCGCCGTGGCTGGCGGCGCAGGAGATCGCGCGGGTCCTGCGACCGGGCGGCGCGTGCTACACGCTCGCGGCCTTCCTGCAGCCGCTGCACGGCTACCCCGACCACTACTTCAACGCGACCGAGTCCGGGCTGCGGCGGCTGTTCAGCGACGACTTCGACGTCGTGGAAGCCGGTCCGAGCCGCTTCTGCCCGCACCGCGAGTCGCTCGAGCCGGGCCTGCGGATGCGCGAGATGGCGCGGGAGCTGCGCGACGACCGGACCGCGCCGTGGCGCACGCGCTGGCGCGCGCGACGCCTGGACCGGGCGCTCATGAGGACGGGTCAGCAGTACCTGCAGCTGGCGGACGAGATGACGCGCCGCCCCGTCGGCGCCGAGGCCTGGCGGCGGATCGCCCCGGCCGTCGAGGTGCTCGCCGTGCGGCGCCCGTAGACTGGTCGGCCAGATGATTTCGACCAACCAGCTCAAGAACGGCTCCGTTCTTGCTCCTGAGGAACCCCGATGATTTCGACCAACCAGCTCAAGAACGGCAACCACATCGAGGTCGACGGGACCATCTTCAAGGTCGTCGAGTTCCAGCACGTCAAGCCGGGCAAGGGCCCGGCGTTCGTGCGCACGAAGCTGCGCCGCACCCGCGACGGCAACATCATCGACAAGACCTTCCGCGCCGGGGAGAAGTTCCGCTCCGTCCGGACCGAGGCCCGCAAGATGACGTTCCTGTACTCCGACGGCACCGACGCGCACTTCATGGACGCCGAGACC
>CAZRLR010000180.1:0-8905 GCA_964600395.1 uncultured Conexibacter sp. | reverse complement strand
CGCGTCTGCTCGCGGCGTCGCTGGCGGAGATCCGTCATCGGTAGCGACCATATCACTGGCGGTACTCCGTTTCATGTGGTACTCAGTACCAAATGATCTCGAACTCACAGCCGCTGCACACCATCGTCACCGGGGCGACCACGGGCGTCGGGCTCCAGCTCGCCGTCGCCCTCGCGCATCACCGCGCGCATCTGACCCTCGGCGTCCGCGACGACGCGCGCGGGGACGCGGCCGTGGCGGCGATCCGCGAGGCCGTCCCTGGTGCCGTCGTCGAGCACCGCCCGCTGGACCTGTCGTCGCTGGCGTCCGTGCGGGCGTTCTGCGCCGACCTCCCCGACGTCCCGATCGACCGCCTCGTGCTGAACGCGGCGGTCATGACCGTCCGCCGGCGGGAGACCCGGGACGGGCTCGAGCTCATGATCGGGACGAACGCGTTCGGGCACTTCGCCCTCGTCGCACGGCTGCTCGACCGCCTGCGGGCCGCCGGGTCCGCCCGCGTCGTCACACAGTCCTCCGAGAGCCACCGCCACGGGCGGCTGGATCTCGACGACCTGCAGCACCGCGCGCGTGAGCGGTTCTCGGCCGTCCAGGCCTACCACGACGCCAAGCTGGCCCAGCACGTCCTGGCGGTGGAGCTCGCCCGCCGCGTGCCCGAGGTCTCGAGCGTCGTGGCCCAGCCCGGTTGGGTCCGCAGCGAGCTCGGCCGCGAGGTCGCCAAAGACGGCCGCTGGGTCGTCCGGGCGGGCCTGGCGGTCGGCGACCGGCTCATCGGTCAGACCCCGCAGGCGGGGGCCCGCGCCGCCGTCCTGGCGACCCTGGGGGACCACGTGCCCGATGCGGCGACCGGGCTGTACGTCACCCCCTCGAGGCTGCGGCGGCTCCGCGGGATGCCGCACATCGCGGCCGCGGACCCCGGGGTGCTCGACGCCGAGCTCGGCACGCGGCTGTGGGCGGCGGCCACCGAGCTGACCGGGGTGGGCTTGACCGTCACGAGTCCGGCGATGTAATCGGACTGCAGTCCGATTGATGGTATGCTGCGCGCCATGGAAACCGTCATCTGGGTGGTCCAAGCCGTGCTCGCGTTCGCCATGCTCGGCGCGGGCGGCCTGAAGCTCACGAAGGACCACGACACGCTGAAGGCCGATCCGAACATGGCCTGGACGCAGGACTTCAGCGCCGGTCAGGTCAAGGGCATCGGCGCACTCGAGGTGCTGGCGGCGATCGGGCTCGTCCTGCCCGCCGCGCTCGACGGGCTGCCGGTGCTCACCGCGGTGGCCGCGGTCGGCGTCGTCCTGCTGATGATCGGCGCGGCGCGCACCCACCTCGGGCGCGGCGAGCGACAGGCCGTCCCGGTCAACGTCGTGCTGCTGCTGCTCGCGGCCTTCGTCGCCGTCGAGCGCTTCGGGCCGCACTCGCTGTAGCCGCGGGGCGCGCAGACCGGCGACGATCGGCGCGGGCATCGGCGACCTCCGGCTCTTCCGCCGGCGCACGGGCGCCGCGAGGATCACGCGATGCCCCGCGCGTTCGCCCTCGCCCTCCTCTGGCTGCTGCTCGTCGGCGCCGCGGTCGCCCAGCCGGCCGCCGCCCTCCCCGTGCGGCCCCAGCGGTGCCCGGCGGGTCTGCCCGCGAAGACCCGCTGCGGCGTGGCCGCCACCGCAGCGGTCCCGGGACGTCCCGCCCTGGGCACCACGGCGGTCTGGTTTGCCGACGTTCCAGCGCGCACGCGCGCGAGGGGCCTCGTCGTGCCGTTCGTCGGCGGCCCGGGCGGGGCGGTGTCCGGATCCGTGGAGGACCTCGCTGTGCTGCGCCAGCGGCTCCCCGACCAGCGCCTGCTGCTCGTCGACCAGCGGGGGACCGGCCGGTCGGCCTCGTGCGCTGCGCCGCCCTCGACGGCCCGCTGCTGGCGGGGGACGCGGCGATCGCGGCCAACGGGCGCTGCGGCCGGGAGCTCGGCCCGGCCCGGTCACGCCTGACGACCGCGGGGTACGTCGCCGACGTCGAGGCGATCCGCCGCGCGCTGCGCCTCCCGCGGCCGGCGGTCATCGGCTTCTCCTACGGGACGCTCGTCGCCCGCGTCTACGCCCGCGCCCACCCACGGGTCGTGCGCCGGATGGTGCTCGACGGCGCCTTCCCGGTCGACGACCTCTTCCTGCGCGCGATCGCGACCTCGATCCCGCGCGTGGCGGCGGACGGCTGCCGCAGCACGGGTGCGTGCGACCCGGCGACGATCGGGACGACGATCGCCACCCTGGCGGCCCGGCTGCGCACCGACCCGGTGGCGCTGGCCGACGGGCGCGACCTGGACGAGGCCCTCCTGGCCACGGTCCTAGGCCCGCTGCTGCAGACCAAGGACCCCCAGGTCCTGCGGGCCGTGGTGCAGGCGGCGACGGGGGACACCGCGGCGCTCATTGCGCTCACCGAGGCCGCGACCGGCGCGGTGCCGGCCGGGTCGACCGCTTTCTCCGCGGCACTGGGCATCGCGGTGCAGTGCAACGACTACCGCTACGCCTACGACCTGCGCGCGAGCGTCCCCCGGCGTCGCGCGCAGCTGGCGGCCGCGCTGGGCCGGCTGCCCGCCGACGCCTTCGCGCCGTTCTCGACCGCGGGCTGGGCCGGGCTCGGGAACGACCACCCCTCGACCTGCCTCAGCTGGCCGCGGACGACCGTGCCCGCTGCGCTCCGCCTGCCGCGCGGCGACACGACCCGCGTCCCCGCGCTCGTCATGGCCGGCACGGACGACCTGCAGACGCCGATCGACGGCGCGCGACAGGTGGCCCAGGCGCTGCGCACGAGGGTGCTCGTCGTCCCCGGCGCACCGCACATCACGACGCAGGCGAGCGCGTGCGCGCTCGGCGCGGCGACCACGTTCCTGCGCTCCGGGCGCCGCCCGGCCGGGGCGTGCCCGCGGCTCGGCCGGTGAGCGGTCCGGCCGACGACGACGGGCGCGGTGCGATCATCGAGGGCACGTGCGCGTCCGCCTTGTCACCCCGCTCGACGGCGACCGGTCGGTGATGACCGACGCCCGCTCCGGGGCAGCGCGGTGCTGAGCGCCCGGCGGCGGCCGGCGTGGCTCGCCGCGATCGCGGTCGCGGCGGTTGCGCTCTGGGCGCTGACGCCGACGGGCGGGGACGGCCAGCCGGGCCGTGCCGCCGACCTGCTCGGCCTGGCGCTCGTGCTCGGCGGCGTCGTCGCCCTGGCGGCGCTGCCCCGCCGGCCGTGGCTCGGGCTCGCGGCGAGCGCAGCGTGCGGGGCCGCCCTGCTCGTGGCCGACGCGGCGACGACGAGCGTCCAGCTGACGGTCGCCGTCGCGCTGCTCGGCGTCGGCCGCAACGCGGGCGCGCGCTCGGCGTGGGGGCTGTGCGCGGTGCTCGTGGTGGGCGGGCTCGCCGGCGGGCTGCTCGTCGACGACCAGGGTCTCGCGCAGGCGGCGACGCTCGGCGCGGTCCTCGCGCTGCCGGTGCTCGCCGGACGCCTGCTCGTGGCGGACGCCGAACGGCGGCGCCTGCAGGCCGACGAGGCGGCCCGGGCCCAGCGGACGCGCGAGCTCGCCGCCCGCGCCGCCTGGGACGCCGAGCGCGTGCGGATCGCCCGCGAGGTCCACGACGTCGTCGGGCACCACCTCAGCGCGATCGCGATCCAGGCCCACGCCGCGCAGGTCGACGACCACCACGCCCGCACCTCGGCGCTCGCGACGATCGCCGACCTCGCCGCCCGCGGGATCGATGAGACCCGCCGGGTCGTCGTCGGTGACCCGGTCCCGGTCGACTTCGACGCGCTGCTGGCCGAGGCGCGCCGCGACGGCCTGGAGCTCCACGTCGAGCGCGACCCCGCCGCCGCGACCATGCACCCCGCCGGCGAGATCCTGCTCGCCCAGGCCCTCCGCGAGGCGCTGACGAACGTGCGCCGCCACGGGCGGCCGCGCGCCGACGTGCGCCTGCAGGTGTCGGCCCGGGACGTCCGCCTCGACGTCCGCAGCCCGCTCACCGGCACCCCGGCCGCGACGGCGTCGCGGGGCGGCTTCGGGATCGCGGCGCTGCGCACACGCTTCGAGCGCGAGGGCGGGCACGTGCACGCCGGCCCCGAGCCGGGCGGGAGCTGGGTGCTGTCGGCCGCGCTCCCGCGGGAGGCCGCGTGACGCCGGTCCGCGTCCTCGTCGCCGACGACCAGCCCGTCGTCCGCCAGGGCCTGCGGGTCATCCTCGCCGCCGCCGGGCTGGAGGTGGTCGGCGAGGCTGCCGACGGGGAGGAGGCGGTCGCCCTCGCGGCCCGGCGCCGCCCGGATGTCGTGCTGATGGACGTGCGCATGCCGGGCGTCGACGGGATCGAGGCGACCCGCCGGATCGTGGCCGCCGGTGACGGTCCGGCGGTGCTCGTCGTGACGACCTTCGACCTCGACGAGCACCTCTTCGCGGCGCTGCGGGCCGGGGCCGCCGGCTTCGTCCTCAAGCACGCCGAGCCGGGGGAGCTCGTGCAGGCGGTCCGCGAGGTCGCCGCCGGGCACGGCCTCGTCGCGCCCGAGCTGACGCGCCGCCTCATCGCCCGCTTCGCCGCGCTGGCCCCTGACCCGGAAGACGAGGCGCGCGTCGCGGGGCTCGCCGACCGCGAACGGGCCGTCCTGGAGCTGCTGGCCGCCGGCTGGACGAACGCGCAGATCGGCCGGGCGCTGCACCTGGAGGAGAGCACGATCAAGCGGCACGTCACCCGCGTGCTCGAGCACCTCGGCGCCCGCAATCGCGCCGAGGCGGTGCACCTCGCCCACCGCGGCGGGGTCCGTCCGGCGGATCGCTTCCCGCGCTGATCGCGACGACGACCGGGTCGGCCGACGCCGGGTCAGCTCTGGGTGGGGAAGCCGTAGTCGACGCCGTGTGCGCGCTGGGGCCAGCGCTCGGTGACGACCTTGCCGCGGGTGTAGAAGAGGACGCCTTCGCGGCCGTGGACGTGCAGGTCGCCGAACAGGCTCTGCTTCCAGCCGCCGAAGGAGAAGTAGGCCATCGGGACGGGGATCGGGACGTTGATGCCGACCATGCCGGCGGTGACGCGGGTGCGGAACTCGCGGGCGGCGCCGCCGTCGCCGGTGAAGATCGCCGTGCCGTTGCCGTAGGGGTTGGCGTTGACGAGCGCCAGGGCGTCCTCGAAGGAGTCGCTGCGGAGCATGACGAGCAGCGGGCCGAAGACCTCGTCGGCGTAGACGTCCATGTCGGGCGTCACATGGTCGAGCACGGTCGGGCCGACGAAGAACCCGCCCTCCGGGACGTCGAGCTCGCGGCCGTCCAGCACGACGGTCGCGCCGGCGTCGGCGCCGCGGGCGACGTAGTCGGCGACGCGGTCGCGGGCGGCGGCGCTGATGAGCGGTCCCATCTCGCTGCCGGCCGCGTCGCCGGGGCCGACGGTGAGCGCGCGGGCGCGCGTGGCGACGGCCTCGGCCAGCGCGTCGGCGGTCTGCTCGCCGACGGTGACGACCGCGCTGATGGCCATGCACCGCTGCCCGGCCGACCCGAAGGCCGCCGAGGCGATCGCGGCGGCCGCGGCGACCAGGTCGGCGTCGGGCAGCACGACCGCGTGGTTCTTCGCGCCGCCGAGGGCCTGGGCGCGCTTGCCGTGGGCGGTCGCGGTCTCGTAGACGTGGCGGGCGATCGGCGTGGACCCGACGAAGGAGACGGCGTCGACCTCCGGGTGCGTGAGGAGCGCGTCGACGGCGACCTTGTCGCCCTGCACGACGGTGAAGACCCCGGCGGGCAGCCCGGCCTCGGCGAGCACCCGCGCCATGAAGAGGGAGGCGGACGGGTCGCGCTCGCTGGGCTTGAGGATGAACGCGTTCCCGCACGCCAGGGCGATCGGGAACATCCACATGGGGACCATGGAGGGGAAGTTGAGCGGGGTGATGCCGACGACGACCCCGAGCGGCTGGCGGAAGCTCGCGGAGTCCACGCGCGTGGAGATCTGCTCGGCCGACTCGCCCTTCATGAGGTGGGCGATGCCGCAGGCGAACTCGACGACCTCCAGCCCGCGCTGCACCTCGCCGCGGGCGTCGTCGAGCGTCTTGCCGTGCTCGGCGGTGACGAGGGCGGCGAGCTCCCCGGCCCGCGACGCGAGCAGCTCGCGGAAGCGGAAGAGGACGGCGGTGCGCCTGGCCAGCGACGCCTGGCTCCAGTCGCCGAACGCCGCGCGGGCCGCACGCGCGGCGCGGTCGACGTCGGCGACGTCCGCGAGCGCGACCTCGCGGGCGACGGCCCCGGTGGCGGGGTCGTACACCGGCGCGGTCCGCGGGCCGGTCCCGGCGTCCTGCGCTCCGCCGATCCAGTGACCGACGACGGGCGTCGGGGCGTCGGAGGACTGCGAGGTGGGGGTGGCGTGCTGGAGGCTCATCGTGGTCCTTGTCGGTCGTCGCAGGTGACGTGCGGGAGCAGGGGGCGGCGGTCCACGACGTCCATGGCCCAACGGTAGGCCCTCGGCACGACGGCCGTCTGTCGCAGCGGGCGGCGGCTTGGCGCGCGTCCGGTGACCAGGAGCTCCACGAGCCCGGGCGTGCCGGGACGCGGGACGTCCTGGACGCGGCCCGTGCGCCTGCCTATCGTCCGCGCCATGCCGCCCGCCCGCCCGCCGTCGACGGTGCCGCTCGGCCGCGAGACCCGGTGAGCAGTCCGGGGCTGCAGCTGGAGCCCGGCCGCCCGGAGCCGCAGGACGTCTCCGCCCTCGAGCTGTTCTTCGACCTCGTCCTCGTCTTCGCGATCACCCAGGTCACCGGCTACGTCTCCGGCGACCCGACCTGGACGCGGCTGCTGGAGGGGGCGGCGATCCTCGCGGCGCTCTGGTGGGCGTGGGTGAGCTTCGCGTGGCTGGCGAACTCCGCCGCCTCCGACGAGGGTGCCGTCCGCGTCGTGCTGCTGTCGGCGATGGGCGCGCTGCTCATCACCTCGCTCGCGGTGCCCGACGCCTTCGGGTACGACGCCCTCGCCTTCGGCATCGCCTACCTCACCGTCCGCTGGCTGCACCTGGGCGCCTACGCCGTCGTCGCCCGCGAGGACCCGGAGCTGCGGCGCGTCATCGTCCGCCTGGCGACCTCCGTCGTGCCGGCCACGCTCCTGCTCGTCGCCGCGGGCGTCGTCGACGGGCCGGCCCGCGGGGTGTGCTGGGCGCTGGCGCTGACCATCGACTACGGCGTCCTGGCCCTGCGCAGCATCGACGGCTGGCGGGTGGAGCCGGCGCACTTCGCCGAACGCCACGGCCTGATCATCATCATCGCGCTCGGCGAGTCGATCGTCGCCATCGGCGTCGGCGCCCAGGGCCTGCCGCTGGACGGGGAGATCATCGTCACCGCGCTGCTCGGCATCGCGGCGGCGGGCGCGATGTGGTGGGCCTACTTCGACGTCGTGGCGATCGTCGCCGAGCGCCGCTTCCGCGCGATGGACCGCCTCGGCCAGGCCCGCATGGCCCGCGACTCCTACACCTACCTGCACCTGCCGATGGTCCTCGGCATCATCGTCTTCGCCGTCGGCCTGAAGAAGACGCTCGCCCACGTCGAGGAGCACCTGGGCACCGTCGAGGCCTTCTGCCTGTGCGCGGGCCTGGCGCTGTACCTCACCGCCCTGAGCGCGTTCAAGCGCCGCAACATCGGCAGCTGGAACCGTGGCCGCCTGCTCGTCGCCCTCGGCCTGCTGGCGTTCTGGCCGGCGGCGACCGGCCTGCCGGCGATCCTCGCGCTCGGCGTCGTGGCGGCCGCCGCCACCGGGCTCATCGCCTGGGAGGCCGTCCGCATGGCCGACGCCCGCGACCGGATCCGCCACGACGGCGAGGCGCTCGGCGGGTAGGGCGCCGGCGGGCGCCACCCCGCCGGGCCGAGCTCGGCCCGGCGCTCAGCTCCGCCGACCGGGATCCAGGCAGACCGTGCACCAGACGACCTTGCCGCCCGGGACGGGCCGCGTGCCCCAGGCGTGGGCCAGACGGGCGACGAGCAGCAGCCCGCGGCCGTGCTCGTCGTCCTCGGTGGCCTGCCGCAGTTGCGGCAGCACCTCGGTGCCGTCGTGGACCTCGAGCACGAGCTGTGCGGCGTCGCAGCGCAGGCGGAAGTCGACCGGTCCACGACCATGCATGAGCGCGTTCGTCGCCAGCTCGGTGGCCAGGAGCATGGCGTCGGCCGCCGGCTCCTCCGGGATCCCCCAGCCGTGCAGCTGCTCGCGCATCGCGCCACGGAGCGCCGGGACCGACCGCGGCTGCCGGACGTCCAGCCGCAGGACGGGGGCCTCACGGTCGGACGGCGTGCGGGCGACGAGCAGCGCGACGTCGTCGTCGGGCGCGTCGTCGGCGAGCGCCCGGATGATCTGGTCCGGCCAGGTGTCCGGCGGCCCGGTCAGCCCCGCCACGCTCTCCGTGAGGATCTCGATGCCCGCGTCGATGTCCCGGGTGCGGCGCTCGACCAGGCCATCGGTGTAGAGGGCGACGGCCGACCCCGGCGGCAGCGCCGCCCGGATGGTGCGCAGCGTCAGCGGCCCGCTGCCCAGCGGCGGCCCGCTGGCCTCCGCCAGCCGCTGCACCGCCGCGCCGGGACGCTTGACGAGCGCGGGCAGATGACCGGCGCTCGCGTACGCCAGGGTGCGGTCCATCGGGTCGTAGACGGCGTACAGGCACGTCACGATCTGGTCCTCGCCCAGGTCCCGCACCGCCGCGTCCATGAGCTCGAGCACCGCCGCCGGCTGCAGGTCCAGCCGGGCGTAAGCGCGCGCCGCGGCCCGCAGCTGCCCCATCACGGCGGCGGCCGGGACGCCGCGGCCCATGACGTCGCCCATGACGAACGCCACCCGGCCGGCGCTGAGCTCGATGACGTCGTACCAGTCGCCGCCGACCTGGGTGCCTTCGACGCCGGGGGTGTAGGCGGCCGGGACCGGGACCCCGCAGCGCAGCGAGATGGG
>CAZRLR010000179.1:0-8941 GCA_964600395.1 uncultured Conexibacter sp. | reverse complement strand
CGAGCGTCACGGCGGCGCGCAGCTCGGGCGCGGGCGGCTCCTGCCGCGCGCGCTCCAGCAGGGTCACCGCGCTCTCGGGCGCCCCGCGCGCGGCGGCCAGTCGCGCGGCCTCCCGCAGCTGCTCGACCACCCACCGATCACCGTCCGGCGCGACGCGCAGCAGCTGCGCGGCGACCCGCTCGGCGCCCGCGCTCCGCTCGGCCAGCGCGGCCGCCGCCCTCCGGTGCTCGCGGCCGCGCTCGCTCGGCGACATCTCCTCGTAGACCGCGTCGCGCACGAGCGGATGGATGAAGCCGACGGGCTCCTCGACGCGCAGCACCTCGGCCCGGACGAGCGCCCCCACGGCCGCCGCCGCGTCCTCGACGCCCGCGAGCGCGGCGACGGTCCCGAGGCCCGGGCCCTCGCCGAGCACGGCGACCGCCCGCGCGACCGCCCGCGCGTCGGGCGACAGGCGCCCGATGCGCAGCAGCACGCCGCGGGCGACGGCGCGCGGGCCGATCGCCCGCACCATCGCGACGTGCCGGTCGTCGGGCACGACGCGCTCGGACTCCAGGGCGACGCTGAGCTGGGCGAGCAGGAGCGGGTTGCCGCCGGTCGTCTCGTAGCAGGCGCCGACGAACGCGCCCGTCGCGTCGGCGCCCAGGCGCGCGCGCAGCACCCGCCCGGTCGCCTCGCGGCTCAGGGCGGCCGGCACGACGACCGTGCACTGCGGCGTCTGGGCGATCTCGTCCAGCAGCGCGGCGTCGACCGCGGGCTCGCCCGTCCGGACGGTCGCCGCGACGAGCACCGGCAGGCCCTCCACGCGCCGGGCCAGGTACGCGACGAAGCGCAGCGAGGCGAGGTCGGCCCACTGCAGGTCGTCGACGCACAGAAGCAGCGGGGTCTGGCCGGCGAGGTCGACGGTGCGCCGGTGCAGCGCGCGCAGCGCGGCGAAGGCCCGGTCCGCGTGGGCCGCCGACGCCGCGTCGGGGGCGTCGGGCGGGTCGGCGCCGACCTCCTCCTCGAAGAGCTGGGTGACGACCCCGAAGCCGAACTCGCGCTCCAGGACGCTCGCGCGCGCCAGCAGGACGCGCGCCCCGGCCGCGGCCGCCCGCTCGCGCAGCGCGTCGAGCAGACGGGTCTTGCCGACGCCCGCCGGGCCCTCCAGGAGCGCGACGCCCCCCTGGCCCGCGAGGGCGGCGCGCAGCGTCGCGTCGAGGGTGCGCAGCTCGGCCTCCCGCTCCAGGAGGTCGTCGGGCGGGGCGATCGGCGCCGCCGGCGCCGAGGGCGCGGCCAGCAGCTCGGCGTGCAGGGCCATGAGCGCGGGCCCGGGGGTGGCCCCGAGCTCGTCGCGGAGAAGCACCCGGACCTCCTCGTAGGCGCGCAGCGCCTCGGCGACGTTCCCCTGGGCGCGGAGGGCGGCGATGAGCGCGATGCGCGCCGACTCGCGGAAGGGTGCGAGCGCCACCGCCTCGCGCGCGCTCCTCACCGCGTCGACGAGTGCGTCCCCGCCGGCCCGCGTCCCGGCCGTCGCGGAGAGCTCGAGCGCCTCGACCCGCAGGTCCTGGACCCCGTCGCGGTGCTCCTGCAACCACTCGGCGTCGAACCCGGGGAGCAGCCCTCCGGCCACGAGTTCGGCCGCCTGCGCCGCGTCCCGCGCCGCCTCCCCCGGCGCCTCCTCCACGCGGGCGCGCGCCGCCGCGAGCGCGTCCCGCGCCACCTCGACGTCGATCCACACCGGGTCGGGCAGCGTGATCGACACCTCGTGGCGGCCGGTGATCTCGGCCGGCGCGAGCGCCGTCCGCAGCCGCGAGAGCACCGGCGCGAGCGCCCGAGGCCCCGGCGTCGTCCCGGCCTCCCCCCACACCGCGTCCACCAGTCGGTCGCGGGGCACCGGCCGGCCACGGTGCAGGACGAGGTAGGCGAGCAGGAGTCGCCGCTGGCGCCCGCGCAGCTCCTCGTCGATCACCCGACCGTCGATCTCGACGCGCAGCCGTCCGCACAACTCGATCCGCGTTCCCGTCGCCACCACCGCCGGACGGTAGCGCCGAAGCGGGACGGCGGGGAGCGACGCGGGGGCCGCGCCGCCGGGTGGCAGGCGGCAAGCCGGCGGCAAGCGGCAGGCAACCGGCGGACAACCGTCGCCGGGCACCGTGGCGGCATGCCCACCGACCTGCACCCCCACACCCCGCTCGCGGGCGCCCTGCGCCGCCGGGCCCCCCGCGCCGCCCTGACCGGCCTGGCGCTCCTGCTGCTCCCGACCACGTCGGCGTCCGCCCTCGTCCCCGCCCACAAGGGCGAGTACCCCAACGGCACGGTCGTCACCGGCACCTGCGCCGTCGTGGACCGCTCGACGAGCGACGTCCTGGACCAGTGGGTGGTGTTCTCGCTCCTCCCGGACCGGCACCACACCACCGGCGGCGGCCAGCAGCTGATCCCCTCGCCCTACCCACGGCGGGTGTGGGACGTCGAGCCGACCGAGACGGGCTACGGGCCCGTGCTCGAGGGCCAGGGCGCCCGCGCCGGCGACGACTGCCGGACCGCGGCGACCCGTCCGCTGAGCAGCGAGCTCGACGGCGACGGCGTCCGCCTGACGCAGGCGGGGATCTACCTCTACCACCAGGTCCACCAGACGGTCACCTGGAAGGCCGTGGCCCGCGACACGCCGGTCGTCGCCGAGCCGTGCGACGGCATCGACCCGGTCTTCGACGCACCCGCGCCGCTGCAGCCGCCCGCCAGCTCGCCCGGGCCGAACGGCAAGTGGGCGATCACCGCCTACTGCGCGAAGGTCACCTCGGCGACCTTCACGGTGACCAACGACGCGGGAGACTGCCCGGTCGCCGCGCAGGACCTCAGCCGGTGGCCGGAGGTCCCGTACTTCAACCAGTACGACGCAGGGGTGCACGAAGGCCTGCCGCGCGCGCAGGTCGACAACAAGATCGGCGGCAACGCCTGCGGCCCGTCCTCC
The DNA here is from genome assembly GCA_964600395.1 of uncultured Conexibacter sp. Classification (GTDB taxonomy): domain Bacteria; phylum Actinomycetota; class Thermoleophilia; order Solirubrobacterales; family Solirubrobacteraceae; genus Paraconexibacter. Next base: position 5,994 of record CAZRLR010000179.1, on the reverse strand, counting down.
ACGATGATGGGCGTGCTCGAGTCGCTGAAGCACGCGTTCCCGGGCGACACCCCGGAGCACCGCGCGGCGTTCGAGGAGATGGTCGGCGCCCTCCCGAGCATCGGCGAGTTCTACGACCGCGTCATGCAGAAGACGCGCGCGCAGCTCGCGGCCCTGGACGGTCCGGGCAACAACAAGGCGATCGCCGCCCACATCCTCTCGATGCTCAAGAGCATGGGCTGGTCGCAGGCCCGGCACATCACGCTCGGGGACTCGGTGCAGGACGTGGCCTACGGCAACCAGCAGGCGCTCACCAAGGCGCTGGGCGAAGGTCCCGTCATCCTGAGCACGTCCTTCGGCCAGCGGCGCTGGGGCCTCTCGGGCGGCGGGCACGTGATCCTGCTGCGCAACCTCGACGTCCGCCATCCGCTGGACTACATCGTCAACGACCCGGCGGGCAACTTCTTCTCCAAGTCCGGCGGCGCGTCCTACCCGGGCGGCCACTACGGCGCGGGCTCCTGCGGCTTCGGCGTCGCCTACCCGATGGACTGGGTGCACGCCCACTCCGCGGGTCGCTGGGCGGTCGCCTTCGGCCGGCCCGACGGCGCGTGGGCGCAGACCGGTGCCCGGCGGGCGACGGGCACGCCGGCGCCCGGCCGCCGCGGGCTGACGCCGCACCCCGTGTTCGAGCTGACGCTGCCCGCCGACGGCGCCCCCGGGGACCTCTGGGTGCAGGACGCGGCCGGGCGCCGCGCGGGCTTCGTCGACGGCCGGGCGGTGACGGAGATCCCGGGCGCCGACGTCGGCGAGGCGCAGGACGCCGACCTCGGGCCGGGCGGGGAGGACGAGGACACGCCGGGCCCCGACGAGCAGCCCGTGCGCCGGCGCCACCTCGTGGTGCCCGATCCCGGCCCGGGCGCGACGCTGCACGCCGGGGGCGGTGCGACGGTCCCGGCGCAGGCGCGCTCCTACACCGCCGGCCGCGTCGTGCGGGAGGAGACACTCGAGCTGCCCGCGGGCGCTGCGGTCCCCGTCGCCTCGGAGGCGCTGCAGGCCGCGGGGGTCGACGGCGGTGACGCGTCCCCCGCCCCGGGCGCCGGGGCGCCGGGGGCCATCCCGGCGCCGTCGGGGACGAACGTCCCGCCGACGCGGGTGGACGCGCCCAAGCCGCCGGTGACGACGGTCGTCGGGCCGCGGCTGGGCACGGTCCGGGCCAAGGGCAGCGCCGTCGCCGTGACCCTCCGCTGCACGGCCGCCACGGGTCGGCCGTGTCGCGGCACGGTCGTGCTCACCGTCCGCCGCGGGCGCCGGACGGTGCTGGTCGGCTCGCTGCCCGTGCAGCTCACGGGCGGAGCGCGCCGGACGGTGACCGTGCCGGTCGGGCCGGGCGGTCGGCGCCTGCTGCGCCGGGCCGGCCGCCTGCGGGTGACCGTGGGCGTGCGGACGGCCGCCGGGCCCGTCGGGGGCGTGCGCCTGGTGACCGTGCGCCACCCGTCCCGCGCGGCCGACGGCGGCCGGCCGCGTGGGTAGGCCGCGTCAGGCCGCGACGGCCACGACGCCGAGCATGATGCAGACGATCCCGACGACCTGGACCCGCTCGAGGCGCTCGGACAGGACGACGACGGCCAGGCCGACCGTCACCGCCGGGTTCAGGCTCGCGAGGACGGCGACCACCGACAGCGACCCGCGCTCGGAGGCCAGGGTGTAGAGGAGGGTCCCGGTGATGAGCAGCAGCCCCGGGACCGCGAGCAGCGGCAGGCGCGCCGCCGGCGCCCGGAGGCTGCGCCCGGTCGCCGCCGCGAACGCCAGCACCGCGAGGACGATCACCACGCGGGCGTCCAGCAGCGCCCACCAGCGCCCGTCCTGCGAGGCCTCGGGCAGCATGATCAGCAGCAGTCCGAAGCCGAGCGCGCTCATCAGGGCGAAGCCGACGCAGGCGCGCAGGTCGTGCCCGCTCTGCACCTCCGGGTCCGGGTCGACCGCGCGGCGCGAGGCGAGGATGACGCCGACGAGCGCCAGGACGAGGCCGGCCGCCTCCAGGGCGCCGAGCGGGTCGCCCTGGATGAGGCCGTAGACGACGGGCAGGGCGCCGCCGGTCGCGCCGATCGGCGCGGCGAGCGACACCGGCCCCGCGTCGGCGGCGAGCAGGAAGCCGATGAGCCCCATCGCGTTGCCCGCCCCGGCCAGGACACCGAACAGGACCGCGTGGCCGCCGGGCAGCGCCTCACCGGACACCGCCAGGGCGATGACCGCGAACGCCAGGGCAGCCAACTGCCCCGCCAGCAGCACCGCGGCCAGCGGGTGGCGCCGGGCGTAGAGCGGGGCGAGGAAGTTCGCCAGGCCATAGCCGATGGACGTCCCGAGGGCGAGCACGATGGCCATGGGCGCGCCACGCTAGCTGAAGCCGGGTCGACGGGCCGCCGCCCGGGTAGGCCGAGGTCATGAGCGACACCACCCATCTCCCCGAGGTCACCCACGGCACCGTCGTCCCGGCGCACGGCGCGCGCCTGATCGCCGTGGCCGACCTGCCCGCCGACGGCGTCGTCGAGGTCGACACCGAGGCCCATGGCGTCCTGGCCGTCGGCATGGCGGACGGCCGGCCGTTCGCGGTCTCCAACGTCTGCCGCCACCAGTTCGCCAAGCTCGGGCGCGGCCAGGTGCGCGACGGGTGCCTGGAGTGTCCGTGGCACCGCGCGCGCTACGACGTGTCGACGGGCGCGATGGTGCGCGGGCCGCAGGGCCGGCTCTTCGGCTTCGGGCCGTACTCCAAGACGGTGCAGACGGCCGCGAACGCCGCGTTCAAGCTCCGGACGTTCCCCGTCGAGGTCCGCGACGGCGCGATCGTCCTGACCTGAGGTACCGGGACGCGAGAACGTCGGCGTGCCAGGTTGGGCGGGCCTCGGGCGCCCGTGGTTGACTTGCGCCCTGTGGGGGAGGCGCGCCGCGGCGACACGGATTGGCTCGTCGGCGACGGCGACGTCGTCGACCTCATCCGCACGAAGGACTGGAGCCGCACCCCGCTGGGGCCGATCGCGCAGTGGCCGGAGAGCCTGCGCACGACGGTCTCGCTCATCCTCGCCTCGTCCTTCCCGATCAACCTCATCTGGGGCGAGGACTGCGTGCAGATCTGGAACGACGGCTACGCCGTCGTCTGCGGCGACAAGCATCCGGCCGAGTTCGGCAGCGACTACCGCCGCTGCTGGGCCTCGGCGTGGCCGGCGATCGGTGGCGCGTTCGAGGCCGCCCGCGCGGGCCAGACGGCCTACCTCGAGGACCAGCCGATGTACCTCGATCGCAACGGCTACCTCGAGGAGACCTCGTTCACCTTCTCGCTCAGCCCCATCCGCGGGGAGGGCGGCGAGATCGCCGGGCTCTTCCATCCCGTCACCGAGACGACGTCGCGCACGCTCTCCGAGCGCCGCACGCGCGCGCTGCGGGACCTCGCCAGCCACGCAGGGCAGGCGCGGACGGTCGCCGAGGCGGCGGGCCGGGCGATCGACATCCTCGCCGAGCACGACGCCGACCTGCCGTTCGCCTTCGTCTACCTCCTCGAGGAGGACGGGAGCGTCGCGCGCCTGACGGCCGGCACGGGCGTCCCGCCCGGCCACCCCGCCGTCCCGCCGATCCTCCACCTCGACGGCCGGGACGCCCTCGGGCCCGTCGCCCGGGCGGTGCGGGATCGCGAGACGGTGCACGTGCTCGACGTCACCGACTACCGCGGGGCCATCCACGCCGGCCCGTGCGGGGACCCGATCGACGAGGTCCTCGTCCTTCCGATCGCCCTGCCGGGCGCGGCCGAGCCCATCGGCTCGCTGCTGCTGGGCGTCAGCCCTCGCCTGCCGCTGGACGAGGCCTACCGCACGCACTTCGAGCTCGTCGCGGCCGGCGTGACGACCGCGATCGGCAACGCCGTGGCCTACGAGCGCGAGCGCGACCGGGCCGAGGCGCTCGCCGAGCTGGACCGGGCCAAGACGACCTTCTTCTCCAACGTCTCGCACGAGCTGCGCACCCCGCTGACGCTCATCCTCGGACCGCTGGAGGAGGAGCTGCAGGCCGCCGCCCTCTCGCCCGACCCGGACCGCGCGGCGGGCCTGCAGGTCGCCTACCGCAACGCGCTGCGCCTGCTGCGCCTCGTCAACTCGCTGCTGGCGTTCACGCGCATGGAGGCCGGGCGGACGACCGCGCGCTTCCGCCCGACCGACCTGGCCGCGCTCACGGCGGACGTCGCCGGCCTCTTTCGCTCGGCGACCGACCGCGCGCAGCTGACGCTGGACGTCGACTGCCCGCCGTTGCCGGAGCCCGTCTACGTCGACGCGGCGATGTGGGAGAAGATCCTCGTCAACCTCCTCTCCAACGCCTACAAGCACACCTTCACCGGGACGATCGGCGTCCGGCTGCGCGCCGTCGGCGACGGCGTGCAGCTGAGCGTCAGCGACACCGGCGGCGGCATCCCCGAGCAGGAGCTGCCGCAGCTCTTCGACCGCTTCCACCGCGTCGAGGGCACCCCGGCGCGCGCGTTCGAGGGGACCGGCATCGGGCTCTCCCTCGTCCGTGAGCTCGCGCGCATGCACGGCGGGGAGGCGACGGTCCAGAGCGTCCTGGGCGAGGGCAGCACGTTCAGCGTGACGATCCCGTTCGGCCGCGCGCACCTGGACCCCGACAGCGCGCAGGACACGCCGGACGTCCCTGACCTCATGGACGACCGGCCCGCCCCCGCCGAGCTCGACGAGGTCCTGGGGTGGGACGTCGACCTGCCCGCCCGCTCGACCGACCCGGCGACGCCGGCCGGCGTCGCCGCCGTCGACGGCCGGCCCCGGCCGCGGATCCTGCTGGCCGACGACAACGCCGACATGCGCTCGCACGTCGAGCGCGTCCTGCGCGGGCGCTTCGAGGTGTCCGCCGTGCGCGACGGCCAGGAGGCCCTGGAACGTGCCCTGGACGATCCGCCCGACCTCGTCCTGACCGACGTCATGATGCCGCGCCTGGACGGCTTCGGCCTGCTCACCGCGCTGCGCGAGGACCCCCGCACCCGCACGACGCCGGTCATCATGCTCTCCGCCCGCGCCGGCGAGGAGTCCGCCGTCGAGGGACTGTGGGCCGGCGCCGACGACTACCTCGCCAAGCCGTTCTCCGCCCGCGAGCTCCTGGCGCGCGTCAACGCGACGCTGAGCCTGGCGGCGCTGCGCCGCGAGTCGGCCGAGCGCCTGGAGGCCGCCAACGAGACCCTCGAGGCCGCCGCCCGGGCCAAGTCCGAGTTCCTGGCGAACATGAGCCACGAGATCCGCACCCCGATGAACGCGATCATCGGGATGACCTCGCTCCTCCTGGACTCCGACCTGGACGACGAGCAGCGCGAGTCGGCGGAGGTCATCCGCACGAGCGGCGAACACCTGCTGACGGTCATCTCCGACGTCCTGGACTTCTCGCGCATCGAAGCCGGGCGGATGGACCTCGAGGCCGGGCCCTTCGACCTGCGCCACTGCGTCGACAGCGTCATGGACATCGCGATCGCGACGGCGGACGGCAAGCGGCTGCGGCTGCGTCACACCGTCGCGGCCGACGTCCCGGCCACCGTGGTCGGGGACGCCGGTCGCCTGCGCCAGGTCCTCATCAACCTCCTCGGCAACGCCGTGAAGTTCACCGAGGCCGGCGAGGTGCACCTGACGGTGGCGACGGCCGGCGACGCCGAGGACGGCGCCGTCCCCCTCGCCTTCGCCGTGACGGACACCGGGCCCGGGATCGCCGACGCCGACCAGGCGCTGCTCTTCGACGCGTTCACCCAGGTCGACGCGACGGTCACGCGCGCGCACGAGGGGACCGGGCTGGGACTGGCGATCAGCCGCCACCTGGCCGACCTGCTCGGGGGCACGCTCGAGGTCCGCAGCGCCGTCGGCGTGGGGTCGACGTTCACGTTCACGGTCCCGCTGCAGGCCGTCGCGGGCGCGCCCGACGCGCACGAGGGGCCGCGGACCCGCACGGCCGCGGCGGGCCAGCGGGCGCCGACGCCGCCGCCCG
>CAZRLR010000178.1:7540-8952 GCA_964600395.1 uncultured Conexibacter sp. | reverse complement strand
CGCGCAGGACGACGTGGGCAACACGCCGTCCGTCACGACCGACATCACGGTCGACACCCGCACGACAGTCGCGATCACCGCGCCGGCCGCGGGCGTGACCGCGACCGTCCGCCCGACCGTCACCGGCAGCGGCGAGGCGGGCGCGACGCTCGTGCTGCGCCGAGACGGCGTGGCAGTCGCCACCGGCGTGGTGGACCCGGACGGGACGTACGTCCTGACGTTGCCCGCCGCGCTGGACGACGGTGAGCACGTCCTCGCCGTGACCGCGACGGACGACCTGGGCAACACGGCGACCGCCACGCGCGCGCTCACCGTCGACAGCCTCGCGCCCGGGCTGCCGACGATCACCTTCGGCCCGGCGCTGCAGACGAGCTCGCCGCTGGCGACCTTCGGCCTGACGTCCCCCGCCGACGCGACGCTGCGCTGCCGGATGGACGACGGCCCGTGGGCGCCCTGCACGTCCCCGGCGGGCTTCCCCGGCCTCGCCGACGGCCCGCACACCTTCGCGGTGCTTGCCGTCGACGCGGCGGGCAACCTGTCCCCGCGGGTCGAGCACGCCTTCGTCGTCGACACCGCCAAGCCGCAGGCGCCGACGCTGCTGTCGACGCCGAACGTCCGGGTCACCGGCCGCACGGCGACGTTCGAGCTCGCGCCCGAGCCGGGCGCGACGCTGGAGTGCGCGCTCGACGACGGTGCCTTCGCGCCCTGCCCGGCCACGGTCGAGCTGACGGGCCTGGCCGTCGGCCATCACACGATGCGGGTGCGGCAGGTCGACGCGGCCGGCAACACGAGCGTGCCGCAGGACTACGCGTGGGACGTGGACCCCGAGGCCGCCCCGCCGCTGCCCACGGCGGTCGCCCGGCGGCTGCTGGCGCGCGTCCCGCCGCGGGCGGTCGTCAACGGCTCCGGCCGCGTCCGCGTGGGCTGCGTCCTGGACCAGGCGTCGCTGAGGTGGTGCCGCGCGGCCGTACGGCAGATCACGCCGGCCGGCGCCCGCGGCCCGGTGCTCGGCACGGGCTTCGTGCGGATCGCGCGCGGCGGGCACTTCTCCGCCCCGGTCCGGATCACGCTGAACCCGGCGGGCCGGCGGCTCGTCGCGTCCGCGGTGGGCGGCCTGCCGGTGCGCGTCGCGCTCAAGGGCCAGGGCACCGGCTCGCGGGTCCTGAAGGCGGGGGACGACACCGTCCTCTTCGCCGAGCGCGTGGCCACCGTCCCGACGATCAACCCGTTCGCCTTCGACTCGGTCCGGATGATCAGCCCGACCGCGCGGCGGGCGCTGCGGGCGCTGGCGGCCGAGCTGCGCGGCGCGAAGACCGTCCGCTGCGTCGGCCACACCGACGCGACCGGCCGCACGCTCTACAACGTCGCGCTCGGGCTGCGGCGGGCGGGCCTGGTCTGCGACGCGCTCGTGC
>CAZRLR010000178.1:2761-7530 GCA_964600395.1 uncultured Conexibacter sp. | reverse complement strand
ACGGCGAGGACGACCGTCGCCTCCGCCGGCGAGTCGCGCCCGCGGGCGAGCAACGGGACGGCCGCCGGCCGGCTGCTGAACCGCCGCGTCACGCTCGAGATCGCGTACTGACCGGGCCGTTCCCGTGCCAGATCGCCGCCCTGTGCGGTGACCGGGCGCGGGGACGGGTAAGGCGAGGGGATGAGCACGACGCAGACCCCACAGACCCACGCCCCGGCGCCGTACGCGTTCGACGACGAGCTGCCGATCGCCGGCACCTGGCGGCCGGGACGCAGCGGTGACACGCAGGCGAACACGAGCCCGTGGACGGGCGAGACGCTGACGGAGCTCTCGCTCGCCTCCGAGGAGGACCTCGACGAGGCGTTCGCCGCCGCCGTCGAGACCCAGCGCGAGTGGGCGGCGCAGCCTCCGGCCGCCCGGGCGGGTGTGCTGCGCAAGGCCGCCGCCGTCCTGACCGCCCGCCACGACGAGGTCGTCGACTGGCTCGTGCGCGAGAGCGGCGGGACGCAGGCCAAGGCGTCGCTGGAGGCCGACCTCGTCCTCGCCAACCTCCTGGAGGCCGCCTCACACGCCCACCATGTCGTCGGGCAGCTCCTGCCGTCGGACATCCCGGGCAAGGAGAACCGCGTGCACCGCGTCCCGGTCGGCGTCGTCGCGGTCATCTCGCCGTGGAACTTCCCGATGCAGCTGTCCAACCGCTCGGTCGCGCCGGCGCTCGCGGTCGGCAATGCCGTCGTCCTCAAGCCGGCGGGGGACACGCCGGTGACCGGCGGCCTGCTGCTCGCGCGGATCTACGAGGAGGCGGGGCTGCCGCCCGGGCTGCTCTCGGTCGTCGTCGGGCGCGGCAGCGACATCGGCGACGCGATCGTGCAGCACCGGTCCGCGCGGGTCGTGTCGTTCACCGGGTCCACCCCGGTCGGCGAGGGCATCGTCCAAAAGGCGGGGATCAAGCAGCTCGCGCTCGAGCTCGGCGGCAACAACCCGATCGTCGTGCTCGACGACGCCGACCTGGACCGCGCGGTCGACGCGTCCGTCTTCGGCGCGTTCTTCCACTCGGGGCAGATCTGCATGCGCGCCAACCGGATCGTCGTGGACTCGAGCGTCCACGACGCGTTCGTCGAGCGCTTCGTCGCGCGGGTGCGCGAGCTGCACGTCGCCGGGTCCGGGGACGACACGGGCGCCGACATCGGGCCGATCGTCAACACGTCGCAGCTCGAGTCCGTCCAGGACACACTCGCGCGGGCGCTGGAGGAGGGCGCCGAGCAGCTGCTCGGCGGCGAGGTGCAGGGCGACGCGGGGCTCGTCCTGCCGCCGCACGTCCTGCTCGGCACCAACGACGTGGCGACCGCGCGCGAGGAGGTCTTCGGACCGGTCATCACGATCATCCGCGCCGACGGCGAGGAGGACGCGCTGCGCATCGCCAACGACACCGAGTACGGCCTCTCGTCCTCCGTCTTCACTCGGGACGTCGAGCGCGGGCACCGCTTCGCGCTGCGCGTGCAGGCGGGCATGACGCACGTCAACGACGCGCCGGTCAACGACGACGCGAACACGGCCTTCGGCGGCGAGAAGGCCTCCGGCATCGGGCGCTTCGGCGGGCAGTGGGCGATCGAGGAGTTCACGACCGACCACTGGGTGAGTGTCCAGCACGAGGCCCGGGAATACCCGATCTGACGCTGCACGCGAACGACAGGAGGACCCGCGATGGCGAAGGACCACGGCCCGGCCGTGAAGGACGACACGACCTACGAGGCACTGCGCGAGGACGGCGCCAGCAAGGAGAAGGCGGCGCGGATCGCCAACGCGAAGGCCGGCGGCGGCAAGCCGTCGCAGAAGGGCGGCACGGCGTCCTCCTACGAGGACCAGACGAAGGACCAGCTGCTCGAGCGCGCGCGGGAGATCGGCATCGAGGGTCGCTCGAAGATGGACAAGGGCGAGCTCGTCGACGCGCTGCGCCATCACTGACGCGGGCACCTGTGTCCCCTCGTCTGGCTCATGACGCGACGAGGGGACACACGCGCCGGCGGGCCTACGGCCGCTTGAACACCTGCACCTCGATCGTCCAGCTGCCGCCGTCGACGTCGAGGTAGTACGTCCCCGACTTGCCGTAGAGCCGTGACGTCCCGCTGTAGACGCCGATCTCGTTGACGATGAGGTCGCCGAAGCTGTCGTCGCCCTCCTCGGGCTCCTTGAGCTGCAGCGTGTCGTTCGTGTCGCCGCCGAAGCTGTAGCGGACGCGGACCTTCTGCCCGGACGGGATCGAGAACTCCCCGGTGCGCTTGGCCCCGCTGCCGGAGGTGGAGTACGTCGTGACCCACTGCTTCGGCTTCGGCGGCGCCTTCTTGGCGACCGTCAGGCGGACCGTCGCCCCGCGGTCCAGCGTCCGGCCGGGCGCCGGGTCCTGCTTGATGACGGTGCCCGGCACGGCGCCGGAGATCCGGCTCGTCTGGGTCACCTGCCACTCGAAGTCCTGAACGGTCTGGCTCTCACGGATGCCGTCGACCCGGCGGCCGCTGAAGTTCGGGACCTTGCCGCGGGCGGTGATGCGCTTGGCGTCGGCGACGGCCTTGGCGGCGCGGTCGGCGGCCGCGTCGCGCTCGCCGCGGAGCGCCGTGTTCTCGCGGGTGCTGTCGTCGAGGCGGCGCTGCGCAGCCGTCAGCCGGCTGTCGAGCGTCGCCACGCGGGCCTCGGCCTTGTCGAGGTCGGCTTTCGGGACGGTGTCGCCCTGGCCGATCGCGGCCCCGGCGCCGAGGCAGTCGACGGCCGTGACGACGAGCCAGGTGGCGGGGCGGCGGCGCAGGACGGCGCGGACGCCGCGGTCGGCGGGCGCGGGGTCCGGAGCGGGTGGCGGCGTGGTCATCTACTCGCCGTCCTTCTTCGAGCTGAGGAGGATCTCGGTGTCCTCGCTCACGCAGCTGCCGGCGGCGGGCCGCTGACGCACGACCGTCCAGTTGCGGTCGAGGATGAGCATCCGGCCCTGGCCGGTCGCGTCCTCCTCGTCGAGCAGGTACAGGCCGGCGGCCTGCATCGTGTCCTGCGCGAGCTGATGGTCCCCGCCGACGACGTCGGGGACGACGATGCAGTCGCGCGGCTTGGCGGCCGGCTTCGGCTTCGGCTTCGGCTTCGGTGCCGGCGTGGCCGCGGCGGTGGTGACGGTCGTCGCGGTCGTCTCGGTGACGACGTCGCTGACGGTCTGGGTGACGGTCTGCGCCGGCGGGTCCTCCCCGGACGAGGCGCTGCCGCAGCCGGTGAGGGGGACGGCGGCGAGCGCGCAGGTCGCGAGGAGGACGCGGAGCGGAACGGCGGGACGGCGGTGGGACATAGGGGCCCTGACGGTCGGAGGTCGTGGTGTCGGGCCTCAGGTCGTCGGGGCGTGCCCGGGTCTGACGCGGACTGCTGTCAGGCCGGCGGCGCCGGGTTCGGGAAGACCGGGCGGATCTCGATCTTGCCGTGGTCCATCTCCCAGAGGCCGTCGACGAGGGCGATGACGGCGTCCAGGTCCTCGACCTCGACGTCGTAGTAGCCCCACAGCTGCTCCTTCGTCTCGGCGAACGGGCCGTCGGTGTGGACGAGCTGCCCGTCCTTGCGCTGGACGGTCGTCGCGGACTTGACCGAGTGCAGGCCGCCGCCGGTGAACGGGACGCCGGCCGCGGCGAGCTTGCCGCCGAACTCGATGTGGTGGCCGACGGAGGCCTCCCACTCGGGGGCGCCCGGACCGGTGTCCAGGTCGGCGTCGGCGTAGAGGAGGATCGCGTAGCGCATGGTGGTGGTGCTCCTTGGGGTCTGGGGTCTTCAGTGCGGCGGCCGGGACGGACGCTTGCCCACACGAGCGACGGGACGGCGCGGAATCGACAGCGCCCGCGGAGCTGGCGCGTACGCGCTCACGACGACTCGGCGAGGGCCGCCATCCGTCGCCGCAGGTCCGCCTGCGCGGCGCCGTCCCCGGGCAGCAGGTCGATGGCGCTCGCGTACGCGGCGGCGGCCTCCTCGTCCCGCCCGGCCCGCCGCAGGAGCTCCGCGCGCGTGGCGTGCAGCAGGTGGTGGTCGATGAGCGCGCCGTCCCGCTCGAGCTCGTCGAGCGCCGCCAGGCCGCGCTCGGGCCCGTGCGCCATCCCGATCGCCGCCGCCCGGTTGAGCGCGACCATGGCGCTCGGGACGTCCCGCGCGAGCGTGTCGTAGAGCGCGGCGATCTGCGGCCAGTCGGTGCTCGCGGCGTCCGCGGCGTCGGTGTGCAGGCACGCGATCGCCGCCTGCACCTGGTAGGGCCCGGGCGCCCCGAGCTCCAGCGCCCGGTCCAGCAGGCCGCTGGCCTCGGCGAAGCGGGCACTGTCGTAGCGCGAGCGGTCCTGCTCGTCCAACGGCACCGTCCGGCCGTCGGCGTCCATCCGCGCCGGCCGCCGCGCGTCGTGGGCGAGGACGAGCGCCGCGAGCCCGAGCGCCTCGGCCTCGTCCGGGAGCAGCGTGGCGATGAGGCGGGCGAGCAGGATCGCCTCCTCGCAGAGGTCCACCCGCACGCGCTCGGGGCCGGCCGTCGCGGCGTAGCCCTCGCTGAAGATGAGGTAGACGACGCCCAGGACAGCGGCCAGGCGTTCGGGCATCCGCTCCGGCGGCGGGACGGCGAACGGGACGCCCGAGTCGCGGATCTTGTGCTGGGCCCGCACGAGGCGCTGGGCGAGGGTCGACTCGGACACGAGGAACGCCCGCGCGATCTCCGGCGTCGTGAGGCCCGCGACGGTCCGCAGTGTCAAAGCGACCTGGGCCTCGACGGC
>CAZRLR010000178.1:0-2661 GCA_964600395.1 uncultured Conexibacter sp. | reverse complement strand
TCCAGGGCCTTGAGCAGCGCCTCCTGCACGGCGTCCTCGGCCAGGCCGATGTCCCGCGTCTCGCGCGCGACCGTCGCGAGGACCGCGGCGCGCTCGGCGCGGGCGGCGGCTTCGACCGCTGTCGGTGAGGCGGGCATCGTCGCAGCGGACCCTAGTGCGTGCCCACGGCACCGCCGGCGAGCTGGCCTGAGCGAACTCTCATCGCCTGGGGCGGGACGTTCACCGGGCGTCCACAACCCGTTGACGGCGCCGTGGTGGGGTCGCGGCACACCCCGTCTGTTCAGCAAGGAGTCCCGATGTCCATCACCCCCTCGTCCCGCCCGGCCCCCCGGCGCACAGCCGTCCTGCTCGCGCTCGTCGCCGCCCTGGCGACCGTGCTGCTGTACGCGCTGCTGGTCGCCGTCACCGGCGCCGACGCCACGCCGCGCCGAGCCGCGCACGCGCTCCCGAGCGCCGCGCGCGCGAAGCTCATGAAGGGCCGCGCCGGACGCTGCGCCCGCGGGTCGCTCCGCTTCCACGCGTCCTACAGCCAGTACGCCCTCTGCCTGCACGACGGTCGCGTGCGCATCGGCGTCAAGCCCAAGGCGACGACCACCACGACGACGACGACCACGACGACGCCGGGGACGACGGTCACCGTCACGACGCCCACGCCGGCGCCGGTCCCGCCCGTCCCGCCGGCCCCGCAGACGAAGCTCACCGCGGCGATCTACGGCGACGCGCCGTACGGGACGACGCCGACCGACACCTCCGAGACGCAGGCGACGCCCGCCTTCATCGACAAGGTCAACGCCGACCCGGCGGTCTCGCTCGTCGTCCACGTCGGCGACATCCACTCTGGCAAGGAGTACTGCACCGCGGCCTACGACCAGCAGATCGCCGACCTGTGGAAGGCGTTCGAGGACCCGCTCGTCTACACCCCGGGTGACAACGAGTGGACCGACTGCCACAAGAGCGCCGAGGGCGGCGGCAGCTACACCGCAGGCCCGCCGGCGAAGATCACCTACGTCACCGACCCCGACGGCAACCCGGTCGACTACGCCGGCGGTGACCCGGTCGCCAACCTCGACCTCGTGCGGCGCAAGTTCTTCCCGGTCGCCGGGCAGACGCTCGGCCGCCACCCGCTGGCGGTGACGAGCCAGGCGCAGGCCTTCGACCCCGCCCACCCGGAGGACCGCGAGTACATCGAGAACGTCCGCTGGGAGCAGGCGGGCGTCCTCTTCGTCACGGTCGACCTGCCCGGCGGCTCGAACAACGACACCGACCCGTGGTACGGCGCGCCGGCGATGAGCGCCACGCAGTCCGGCGAGGTCGCCGCACGTACGGCGGCGGACCTGCGCTGGCTGAAGGCGGCCTTCGCGCAGGCCAAGGGAGACGACGTCAAGGGCGTCGTCGTCAACTGGCAGGCCGACGTCTGGGACGTGGACGGCAAGAGCGCCTCCCACCTGTCCCAGTACGACCAGTTCGTCGACGCGCTGGCGGACGGGACGACGGCGTTCGGCAAGCCGGTCCTCCTGCTCAACGGCGACTCGCACGTCTACAAGAGCGACAACCCGCTCGCGGCGTCCGACCCGCTCAACAGCCTGCACCCCGGGCACGACGTGGCGAACTTCCACCGCGTCGTCGTCCACGGCAGCACCGTGCCGCTGGAGTACCTGCGCCTGACGATCGACACGACGACGACCAACCCGACGACCGACACGTCGTTCGGGCCGTTCAGCTGGGAGCGCGTGATCGGCTGACGCTCAGCCGCCCCCGAGGAGCTTGCCCGTCACGCCGGTCGCCACCTGGGTGACGGTCGTGACGGTCTGGTTCGCGCTGCCCGTCGTCGCGCCGACCACGTCGGTGACGACCTTGACGACGGGCGCGACGGCCTGCGTCGTCTGCTCGACGACGGGCGCCACCGCGTTGACGACGGGTGCCAGGACGGGCGGGGCGGGGACGTGCGGGGCGGGCGCCGGGGCGGCCGGGGTCGCGGCTGGCGCCGGGGACGGCGCGGCGTCCCGGGACGACGACGGCTTGGCGGCAGCGGACTCGGGGGCTGATGGGGAGGACGCCGGGGTGCCCGCGGGCGGCGGCGACGTCGACGGGGTCGCGGTGGCGGTCGCTGGACGGGTCGGGCGCGCGGGGGTGGCGGCGCCGGCGGACGAGGCGAGCGCGCCGGAGGTCCGGCGTGCGGACGGCGTTCCGGCCGCGGAGCCGACGGTGGACGAGCGGCGTGCGGTCCCGGCGCTCGCGCCTGCCGTCGACGTCGCGCGCGACGTGACGACCCGCGCCCCGCCCGGCAGCACGCCGGCCCCGCGAGCCGACGACTCGGACCGCAAGACGGGCGCGGGCGATTCCGCGGCATAGCGCGACGGCGGCCCGGATCCCGGGGCCACGACGAGCTCCCCGAGCCCGACGCCCGCGGTCGCCAGCAGGCCGGCGCCGAGGACGGCCTTGCCGACCGCGCCACCACCGGTGAACAGCGCGCCGAGGCGCGCGAGCAGCCCCATCCCGCCCGAGCCGAGCGGCAGCAGCAGCGCGGCGAGCTGCCGCGGGCGCGTGCCCAGACCGGCGGCGAACGAGCGGCAGCCGCTGCAGTCGCGCAGGTGCGCGCGGACCTTGCGGCCGCGCACGAGCGCGTGCTCGTGCGCGTTGAGCCAGCCCTGGACCGACTCG
>CAZRLR010000177.1:0-8957 GCA_964600395.1 uncultured Conexibacter sp. | reverse complement strand
CGCGCCGGCGCCGGGCCCCACGCCGGGCCCGGACGGGAGGCCCGCCGCCCCGGACACCCGGCGCCCCGTCGTCTCCGCCCTCACGCTGGCCCCGAAGACGATCGGCATCGCAGGCAAGCGGACGCGGACGGTCCTGCGCTTCGGCGTCTCGGAACCGGTGAGCGTCGCCGTCGCCGTGAAGCGTCTGGCGGCCGGCCGTCGCTCCGGCGCCAAGTGCGTGGTCCCGACCGCGAAGCTCGCCAAGCGCAAGGCCGAGCCGTGCGTGCGGACCGTCGCGGTGACGACGTTCACGCGGGCGGGCCTGGACGGCGACGTCGCCCTGCGCCTGAGCGCCCGCGTCGGCGGCAAGGTCCTCAAGTCCGGCTCGCGCTACCGCCTGACCGTCGTCGCGACCGACGCCGCCGGGAACCGGTCGGCGGCGACGTCGGCCACGCTGAAGGTCGTCCGGCGCTAAGGCGCCCTCAGCGCTTCTTCTTCGACGCCTTCACCGTCAGCGTCACGGGCTTGGTGGCCGACACGTTGCCGGCGCCGTCCGTCGCCACGGCCTGGACGGTGTAGCGCCCGGGCTTGAGCGCCTTCCGGCCGATGCGGCCGGTGAAGGGGACCTTGTTCGCGCCGGGCTTCGAGCTACGCCTGAGCGATCCGACGGCGGTCAGGCGCGTGCGCGCCTTGGCCTTGCGCAGCTTCGTCGTCGGCTTGACGCAGCGCTTGCCCTGCTTCTTGCCCTTGGCCTGCAGCAGGAACGTGAGCTTCACCGAGGCGGCCTCGCTCAGGCGGTAGCCCAGCACCGTCGCGGGCTTGGGCTTGGCGGCGCGCAGCGCCGCCCCCGTCGTCGGCGTCGCGCCCGTGCCGACGCGCGAGCTCCTGGGCGACGCGCTCAGCGCGGCGATCACCGGCTTGACCTTGTCGCCTCCGCCTCCGCCCCCGTGCCGCCTCCGCCCCCGTGCCGCCACCGCCACCGGTGCCTCCGCCACCCGTGGCCCCGCCGCCCGCGCCGCCGCCCGCGTCACCGGGCGGGGCGGGGACGACGGGGCACCCCGTGAGCGCCCGCAGCCAGACGCGGAAGGTGCCCTTGCCCGCCGGCTGGTCCGCGGCGAGTTGTCGCTGATCAACGGCCGCACGCTGTCGGCGTTGCCGATGAACGAGCCGCTCTGGTTCTTCTGGCTCACGAGGACGACGGCGCCGTTGGAGAGCTTGCGCCGGTAGATCTGCGACCCGGTCGTCATGAGCAGCAGGTCGGTGGCGCGCGACGCGAAGGCGACGTACGCGCCGTCGTTCGGAGATCACCGGGGCGATGCTGTCGCCGTTGCCGCCGGTCGTCGTCTGGCCGTCCGGGGCGCTGACGAGGCCCGGGGCCTGCGTGGAGAAGGCGACGTGGACGACGCCCCCGGCGGCCGTGACGCTCGGGCTGAACGTGGACGTCGCCCCCGGTGCGTGCGCGGGGGTCTGATCGACGAGCAGGGTCTGGCCGGTGGAGAGCCGGCGGACGTAGGCGTGCGTGACCGGGGCGCCCTCGACCTGCGCGACCCCGGGGACGACCTCGGCGTCGTCGCTCGTGAAGGCCGCCCAGTCGCCGTCGGGGCTGAGGGACGCCCAGTCGACCCGCACCGGCGCGCCGTCCACGCCGTCGGCCCGGGCGGCGAGCACCGTCGTCCCGGCGCTGCGGTTGCGGACGTAGGCGTACCGCGAGGAGAGGTCCAGGCCGGTGACCGCGGGGGCCGACGCGGCGTCCCCGACGTACAGGACCCTGCTGCCGTCGGCGGTGAGGCTGCGCCCCGCCGCGGGCGTGCCGTGGCCGGCCGGGGCCAGCAGCGTCGACGTGCCGCTCGGGGCGGACACGATCGACGTCGATCCGGGCGCCGTCGCGCGCGCCGGGCCGGCGGCGGCGAGGGTCAGCAGGACGGTGGTCGCGAGGGCGACGCGCAGACGACGGGCGGGGTGCATGCCCCGGACGCTGCCAGCGCGCCACCCCCCGGCGCACCGGGGGGTGCCCCCCGAACTTCCGCCGGTCGCGCGCTCAGCCCGCCGCGTAGAGCGCCTCGATCTCCTCGCGGTACTTCTCGGCGATCGGCTTGCGCTTGAGCTTCATCGTCGGCGTGAGCTCGGTGCCGCCCGGCAGCCACTCGTCGCCCAGGACGGCGAAGCGCTTGATCTGCTCCACGCGGGCCAGATGCGCGTTGGCGCGCTCGACCGCCGCGGCGAGCATCTCCCGCACGCGCTCGTCGGCGGCGAGGTCGGCGGCGCTCGCGCCCTCGAGCCCGAGCTCGCGCGCGACCGCCGGGACGGCGTCCGGGTCCAGCACGAGCAGCGCGACGTTGTACGGCCGCCCGTCACCGACGCACAGCGCCTGCCCGATGAGCGGGTGCGCGCTCTTGAGCTGCGACTCGATGTTCGCCGGGGACATGTTCTTCCCCGCCGCGTTGATGATGAGCTCCTTCTTGCGGTCGACGATCTTCACGTAGCCGTCCGCGTCGATCTCGGCGATGTCGCCCGTCAGCAGCCAGCCGTCCGCGCTCATCGTCTCGGCCGTCTTGTCGGGCTGGCCGCGGTAGCCGCGCATGACGGTGTCGGCCTTGACCTCGAGCTCGCCGTCCTCGGCCAGGCGGACCTGCAGCCCGGGGATCGGCAGGCCGACCGTCCCGATGCGGTTGGCGCCCAGCGGGTTGATGAGCGCGCAGCAGGAGGTCTCCGACATCCCCCACAGCTCCACGACCGGGACGCCGATCGCCGCGAAGAACTCGAGCAGGCCGGCCGGGGACGGGGCGGCGCCGACGACGATCCAGCGCGCCTGGTCCAGGCCGAGCTTCTCGCGGAACTTGGAGAGCACCGCCGCGTCGAGCTGCGCGTGAGCGGCGGCCAGCTCCTCCGGGACCGGCTCGCCGGCGTTGCGCAGCGTCGCGACGCGGTCGCCGACCTCCAGCGCCTTGGCGATGCCGGCCCGCTTGGCCTCGTCGGTCTCGGCCGCGATGCCGGCGTCCAGCGCCGCCTTGAACTTCTCCCAGATGCGCGGCACCGCGCCCCACACCGTCGGGCGCGCCTCGTGCAGCGCGGGCAGCAGCTGCGTCGGGTCCGCGGCGTAGGTGACGGTCATCCCGAAGGCGAAGGACTGGTAGTACGTCGCCCAGCGGTCGGCGATGTGCGCGGACGGCAGGAAGGAGACCGTCCGGTCCCCCGGCGCCAGCGGCAGGACGGCGTGCGTCCCGCGCAGCTCGGCCAGGACGTTGCGGTGCGTGAGCTCGACGCCCTTCGGCGGGCCGGTCGTGCCCGAGGTGTAGATGAGCGTCACGACGTCCTCGCCCTCGACCGCCTGCCAGGCGGCGGCGAAGTCGAAGCCCGCCGCCGGCGCGGCCTCGACGTCCGCGAGCGCGATCGTGCCGTCGACGCCGCCCTCCAGGCACACGACGTGCTCGACCGCGGTGCCCCGCGCGGCCTCCAGGACGCGCGGCGCGAACTGCGCCTCGCAGACGACGACGCGGTTGCCGGCGTTGGAGAAGAGGAAGCTGATCTCGTCCGCCGGGAGCGTGTTGTAGACGGAGAAGGGCGTGGCCCCGAGGTGCATCGCGCCGGTGTCGACGAGGGCGAACTCAGGGCGGTTGACCATCATGAGCGCGACGGCGTCGCCGCGGCCGACGCCGAGCGCGGCCAGGCCGGCGGCGATCCGCTCCACGCGCTCGCCGTACTGGGCCCAGGTCAGCTCGACCGTCCCGCCCACGGTCCGCACCGCGGGCGTGTCGGGGTAGGTCGCGACGGTCGACTGGAACAGCTCGCAGAGCGTGGCCACGCGGGCCAGCGGCTCGTCGGCGACGGCGGGGTGCTCTTGGGACAGGGTCACGGGCTTCGCTCCTGGGGCGGTCGGACTTGACAGGGCGTCGATAAGAAGCCTCTCATGCTGGCCACGACGGCGCCAGCGGGAACGCGACCCCGTTCGCGCCAGGCGCAATGTACGGCGCCGTAACCTTCGTCGGAGGACGATGTACAGTGCTGCACATGAGCGAACGGATCAAGACCGTCGTCGTCGGAGCCGGCTTCTCCGGGCTCGGCGCCGCCATCCGCCTGCGTCGCGCCGGCCACCGCGACTTCGTCGTGCTCGAGCGCTCGCCGGACGTGGGCGGCACCTGGTGGGACAACACGTACCCCGGCTGCCGCTGCGACGTGCCGTCCAACCTCTACTCCTACTCGTTCCTGCCGAACCCGGAGTGGCCCGAGACGTTCTCGCCGCGCGAGGAGATCCAGCGCTACCTGCGCCGCTGCGCGGAGGACGAGGGGGTCGTCGGGCACCTGCGCTTCGGCGTGTCGCTCGAGCGCGCCGCGTGGGACGAGGACGCCCGCGCGTGGCGGCTGCAGACGAGCGACGGCGAGCTGCTGGCCGAGCGGCTCATCACGGGGACGGGTGGGCTCGTCGAGCCCAAGCTCCCGGAGATCGAGGGCCTGGAGAGCTTCGCCGGACCGATCGTCCACACCGCCCGGTGGGACCACACGCTCGAGCTGGAGGGCAAGCGCATCGGCGTCGTCGGGACCGGCTCGTCGGCGATCCAGGTCATCCCGGAGCTCGCGAAGGTCGCCGGGCACCTGGACGTCTTCCAGCGCACGCCCGCCTGGGTGCTGCCGCACGTCAACCGCCGCGTCTCGGAGCTCGAGCGCAAGCTGTTCCGTCGCGTCCCGTTCCTGCAGCGGCTGGACCGCGGCTTCATCACCGCGTACATGGAGCTGACGAACCTCGTGATGACCCGGCGCCCGGGTGTCATGAAGGGCGCCGAGAAGCTCGCGGCCTGGCATCTGCGCCGCCAGTTGCCCGACCACCCCGAGCTGCACGCGGCGCTCACGCCCGACTACCGCCTGGGGTGCAAGCGCATCACGCTCTCCAACCGCTACCTGCGGTCCTTCGCCAAGGAGCACGTCGCGCTCGTCACCGACGGCATCGCGCGGGCGACGCCGCGTGGCCTGGTGACGCGGGACGGCGTCGAGCACGAGCTCGACGTCCTCGTCCTGGGCACCGGCTTCCAGGTGACGGAGATGCCGGCGGCCGCGCGGGTCGTCGGGCGGGACGGGCGGACCCTTCAGGAGGTCTGGCAGGGGGCGCCGGAGGCCTACCTCGGGACGACGGTCGCGGGCTTCCCGAACCTCTTCACGCTGCTGGGCCCGAACACGGGCCTCGGCGCGGGCTCGATCGTGACGATGATCGAGGCCCAGCTCGACTACGCCATGGCCTGCCTGGAGGCGCTGGACGCGCAGGGCCTGGCGACGATCGAACCGCGCGCGGAGGTGCAGCAGGCGTTCAACGCGCAGGTGCAGGCGCGCAGCGAGCGCACCGTCTGGCTCAGCGGCGGCTGCCAGAGCTGGTACCTCACCGACGACGGGCGCAACGCGACGCTCTGGCCCGACCTCATGGCGGCGTTCGAGAAGCGCACGCGGGCCTTCGACCTCGCCGAGCACGTCACGACGAAGGCCGACGAGCGCGAGCCGGTCGCCGCCTGAGGCGCGCCGGTCGGGCCCGGGCCCGCGAAGGTGAACGAGGGTTCCGCGAGGCACAACCACGCGAACCCCACGTCGACGGCGCCGCCGGAAGGTGAACGACGGTTCCGCGAGGGACAACCACGCGAAGGTCACATCGAGCGGGCCCGCCGCTCAGAACTTCTCGCGCCGCACCGTCGTCTTCTTGCCCTTGATCGTCCCTGCGCGCAGCGCCGCGATGACCTGGTCGGCGTCCTTCTCGGGGACCTCGACGAGCGAGAAGCGGTCGGAGATCTGGATCGCCCCGATGTCCTTGCCGGTGATGTGCGACTCGCCGGTGATCGCGCCGACGAGGTCCTGCGGGCGGATGCCGCCGGTGCGCCCGCCGCCGATGAAGATCCGCGTCATCGGCGCACCGCCGGCCGCCGGCCGCCGCGGCCCCTTCGGCCCGCCGCCCGGGCCACCCGGGCCACCCGGGCCGCCCGGCGCGCGCTTGCCCTTGTAGCCGCCCCCGGCCCCCGGGCCCGCACCCTTGTCGTGCGTCGGCACGGACGCCTGCGGGATCTCGTCGTCGTCGTCCTCGCTGCCGCCCGTCGTCGCGTCGTGCGCGAGCTTCACCGCGGCCAGCGCGACCTGCATGAGGTCGAACTCGTCCGTCAGCGTCTCGACGACGACGCTCACGTGGTCCAGGTCGTCCTCCATGAGCAGCTCGTGCAGCGCCGCCCGCGTGAGCTCCAGGCGCCGGGCCTGCAGGTCGGCCACCGTCGGGACCTTCTCGATCGTGATGCGCTGCTTCGTGACGCGCTCGATCGACTTGAGCATCCGGTGCTCGCGCGGCTCGGCGAGCGTGATCGCCACGCCCTCGCGGCCGGCCCGCCCGACCCGGCCGATGCGGTGCACGTACGCCTCGGGCGCGGCGGGGACGTCGTAGTTGACGACGTGGGTCAGCGTGTCGATGTCCAGCCCGCGGGCGGCGACGTCGGTCGCGACGAGCAGCTCGGCGGTCCCGCTGCGCAGGCGCTGCATGACCCGGTCACGCTGCTCCTGCGTCATGCCGCCGTGCAGCGCCTCCGCGCGATGGCCACGGCCGTTGAGCGTCTCGGTGAGCTGGTCGACCTGGTCGCGCGTGCGGCAGAAGACGATCGCCGCGGTCGGCTGCTCGACGTCCAGCACGCGGCCGAGCGCCGCGGGCTTGTGGAAGCGGCTGACGATGAAGGCGTTCTGGCGGACCTGCGGCGCCTCGCCGGCGGCGGTCGTCGCCCGCTCGATCTGGATCCGGACCGGGTCGCGCAGGTGCTTGCGGGCCATCTTGTCGATGCGCGAGGGCATCGTCGCGGAGAAGAGGACGGTCTGGCGGCCGGGCGGCGTCTGCTCGAGGATGGACTCGATGTCCTCGGCGAAGCCCATGTCGAGCATCTCGTCGGCCTCGTCGAGGACGACCATCTGCAGCCCCTCCAGGCGCAGCGTCCTGCGGCTGATGAGGTCCAGCGCGCGCCCCGGCGTCGCGACGACGACGTCGACGCCGCGCTGCAGCGCCTTGAGCTGACGGGACACGGGCTGCCCGCCGTAGATCGGCAGCACCCGCGCCCCGAGGTCCTTGCCGTACTTGTGGGTCGCCTCCGACACCTGGACGGCGAGCTCGCGGGTGGGGACGAGGACGAGCGCGAACGGGTAGCGGCCCTCGCCGCCGGGCGGCATCCGCTGGAGGATCGGCAACGCGAAGGCCGCCGTCTTGCCCGTGCCGGTCGCGGCCTGGCCGAGCAGGTCCCGGCCCGCGATGACCGGCGGGATCGCCTCACGCTGGATCGGCGTGGGCTCCTCGTAGCCGAGCGTCCCGAGCGCCTGCAGCAGCTCCGGGCGCAGCGCGAGATCGCTGAAGGTCGGGGTCGGCTCGTCGCTGGGCTGCTCGGTCATCCCCCTGATCGTCGCAGGCCGCCCGCCGCGGACCCCGCCCGCCCCGCGACGGTGCCGCCCGCGCGCGCGGCGCGATAGCCTTCCCCGAGCGGCGCCTTAGCTCAGTTGGTAGAGCACTCGACTGAAAATCGAGGTGTCCCCAGTTCGAGTCTGGGAGGTGCCACTGGCCACGGGCCCGCGGATGCGGGCCCGTCGCCGTTGCGCCACGGCCGGAGGTCAGGGCAGGAGCGACGCCAGCAGCGCCTCGGCGGCCGGCGACGCCGGCTGGCCCCCGCGCTGGACCGCGGCGAGCGTCCGGTGCGCGATCGTGCCGCCCCGCACCGGCGTCAGCGGCTCGGGCCCGCGCTCGGCCTGCAGGACGGGCAGGACGGTCCAGCCCACGCCGAGGCGGACCATCGCGGCGAGGACCTCGGGCTGGTGGGATTCGGCGACGACCTCGAAGCGCGCGCCGGCCCGGCGCAGCGCCGCGGCGACGATCGCCCGCGTGCTCGAGCCCTGCGGGAACGTCACCCACGGCCCCCACGTGTCCGGACGTCCCGCGCGGACCCCGGGCGGCGCGTAGACCGCCAGCGGCTCCTCGCGCAGCGGCGTGACGAGGAGCCCCGGCTCGCGCTCGGGCAGGACGCACACGACGAGGTCCAGCGTCCCGGCCGTCAGCGCGTCCAGCAGCACGCCCGACGGCGCGACCGTCAGGCGCAGCTCGACCTCGGGCCGCTCGCGGCGGAACGCGTGCAGCGCGCCGGAGAAGTGGTCGACGGCCGCCACGTCGATCATCCCGACGCGCAGCGGGCCCGCCCGCCCCGTGCGCCGCTGCGCGACCCAGCGCGCGAGGTCGCCGGTCTCGGCGAGCACCCGCTCGGCGTAGCGGACGACCGCCGTGGCCTCGTCCGTCGGCTCGCGACCGCGGCCCGCCGAGCGGAAGAGCGGGACGCCGACGCGGCGCTCGAGCTCGGCCAGGCCCTGGGAGAGCGCCGAGGCCGACACGCCGACGGCCTGCGCCGCCCGGGCGAAGGTCGGCTCGCGCACCGCCGCGACGAGGTACTCGAGCTGCTGGACGGTGAGGTTCGGGAGGACGGGATCGTTCACGCCCGGCCCACGTTACATCAGTCCTTCTTCACAATCGTAACCTTTGATCCGCAATGGCTTACGTTGTGGCATGACCTCGAACCTCCCTGCTCCGACCGTTGCGCCCGCGGAGGGCAAGCTCGGCATCCTCTGCGTCGGCCTCGGCGCCGTGACGACCACCCTCATCGCCGGCGTCGAGCTGGCCAAGCGCGACCTCGGCCAGCCGGTCGGCTCGCTCACGCAGATGGGGACCATCCGCCTCGGCAAGCGCACCGACGACAACGTGCCGCTCATCAGGGACTTCGTCCCGCTGGCCGACCTCAACGACATCGTCTTCGGCGCCTGGGACCCCTACAAGGCCGACGCCTTCGACGCGGCGCTCAACGCGGGCGTGCTCGACAAGCACGACCACCTCTACCCGATCGAGGACGCGCTGCGCGCGGTCAAGCCGATGGCGGCCGCCTTCGACGGCAAGTACGTCAAGCGCCTCGTGCCCGAGAACGTCATGGCCGACACGAGCAAGCGCG
>CAZRLR010000176.1:0-8977 GCA_964600395.1 uncultured Conexibacter sp. | reverse complement strand
AGGACGACTTCCTCAACGCCTGCGTCCGGATCCGGACGGCGCTCGAGCCGCTGGAGCTGCTGGACGCCTGCAAGGCCGTCGAGCACGAGCTCGGCCGCGTGCAGGGCGGCGTGCGCCACGGCCCGCGGCCGATCGACGTCGACGTCCTCCTGCTCGGCGACCTGCAGCTGCACCACGAGCGCCTGACGCTGCCGCACGAGCAGGCGACCTCGCGCCGCTTCGTCCTCATCCCGCTGCTCGAGCTGGACCTGGACCTCGCGACGCCCGACGGCACACGCCTGCACGACGTCCTGGCGGCGCTGCCGCTCGACGAGGGCGTCCGCGCCGCCGGCCCGCCGCTCAGCGTCCCGGGCTGACCGCCAGCCCGGACAGCAGGCCGTCGAGGACGGCGGCGACCTCGGCGCGCGCGGCGACCTGGTCGGCCTCCGCGGCGACGTAGAGCGCGGCCTCGTCCAGCGCGCCGATGAGGACGTGGGCGAGGGGACGCACCGGCTGGCGCGCCACCTGGCCGGCCTCCATCGCCGCCTCGAGCATCGCCTGCACGAGCCCGAGGCCGTAGCGCAGGGCGATCGCGCGCCAGCGCTCGAGCCCGAGCGCGGCCGGTGCCTCGACGAGCAGGATGCGCCGGACCTCGGGCTCGGCGCAGGCGTCCAGCCAGGCGGTCACCGCCGCCCGCATCGCGCCGAGCGGGTCCGTCGCGCCCGACGCCACGACGACCCCGCCGATCCGGGCGGTGACCTCCTCCTCGACCGCCTCGACGACGGCCTCGAAGAGCGCCACCTTGTCGGCGAACTGGTGGTAGAGCGCCCCGCGGGTCACCCCGGCGGCCGCGGCGATCTCGGGCGTCCCGACGTCCGCGAAGCCCCGCTCGGCGAAGAGGGGGCGGGCAGCCGCCAGCAGCGCCGCGCGTGTGGCGGCCGACCGCTCTTCCTGGGTGCGCTTGCTTTGCATGCAGTCTGTATGTATCTTACGTGCAGCCTGTACGTAACTGCAACGAACGAGGACCACGATGCCAGAAGTCACGCTGCCGCAGGGGACGATCCGCTACCGCCAGACCACGGGGCCGGGCCCGACCGTCGTCTTCGTCCACGGCTTTCTCGTCAACTCCCTGCTCTGGGGCCCGGTGCAGGACCGCCTTGCGGCGCTCGGCGTCCCGAGCGTCGCACCCGACCTGCCGCTCGGGTCCCACGAGCTGCCGCTCGCCGCGGGTGCCGACCGCTCGCCGCGGGGGGTGGCCCGCCTCGTCGTCGACCTGCTCGAGGCCCTGGACCTGCACGACGTGACGCTCGTGGGCAACGACAGCGGCGGCGCCATCTGCCAGTTCGTCCTGGACACGGATCCCTCCCGCGTCGGCCGCCTGCTCCTGACGAACTGCGACACCTTCGACCAGTTCCCGCCCAAGCCGTTCGACGTCGGCGCGAAGCTCGCGGCGCTGCCCGGCGTCCTCCTGCCCGCCCTGCAGGGCACCCGGCTCGGCGCCGTGCGGGACAGCCCGTTGGGCTTCGGCGTCCTCACCGTGCGCCCGATCCCGCGTGACGTGACCCGCGCCTGGGTGCAGCCGTGCCTCTCCAGTCGCGCGATCCGCCGCGACACGGTCGCGTTCCTGCGCAAGGTCGACGCGCAGGAGCTGCTCGACGTCTCCACGCGCCTGCACCGCTTCACGAAGCCGGTGCTGCTGTGCTGGGCGCCGGCGGACCCGTACTTCCGGATCGAGCACGCCCGTCGGCTGCTCGGCGTCTTCCCGGACGCCCGGCTCGTCGAGCTCCCCGACAGCCGGACGTTCGTGTCGCTCGATCAGCCCGACCGTCTGACGGAGGAGTTGGTCGCGTTCGCCCGGGGCGGCGCTCAGGCCGGCAGCAGCTCCGGGGAGATGGCGCCCGCCGGGATGTGACCGCCGACGGTGAAGAGGCGGTCGGCGAGCTGCCCGCAGGGGCGCGGGGCGATGCGATCGCGCAGGTCCTGCATCGTCATGAGCAGCGACAGGGTCGGCGCGATCTGCAGGTCGGCGCGGTTGGGGACGTCCCCGCCGAGGGTGCCGTCCGCGATCCACGCGTCGATCTTGTCCAGGTGGCCCGGCAGCGCCGCGAAGTCGGCCTGGTAGGCCGCGGGCGTCGCGTCGTTCAGCGCGATCTCAAGGCGCGAGATGAGCGGCATCGACGCCTTGAGGACCGGGCCGGGCAGCGGCAGCTTGCCGCCCTCGCCGAACGACGGCGCCGCCGCGGTGTTCGCCTTCAGCGTCGGCCACAGCAGGCGCCGGCCGACGGGCTGGAAGACCTCGTCGCCCCAGCGCTCGGCCTCGAGCACGCGCTCGGCGGCGGCCGGGTCGGCGGGCAGCAGCGCGGGCTCGGGGACCATGCGGTCCAGCTCGGCGAGGATCGTCCGCGACCCCTGCAGCTTGCGCCCGTCCTCGAACTTGATGCCCGGCACGGTGCGCTCCCCGAAGAGGGCCTTCATGACGACGACGTGACCCGGCGGGGGGATCTCGACCTTCGTGAAGGCGATGCCCTTGAGCTCCAGGGCCTTCGCGACGGTGTTGCACGGGTGCGACCCGTGGACGACGTAGAGCTTGGCTGGCATGCGGGCGAGCGTACAAGACGTCCGTCCAGGCGCGTCCGCGCCACCCGAGGACCCCCGCTATCTTGTAAGAGACCATGAAGACCGAGATCCACCCGAACTACATCACGTCCCACGTCCGCTGCACCTGCGGAAACGAGTTCGACACCCGCTCCACCACGCCGGAGATCAGCGTCGAGATCTGCTCGAACTGCCACCCGTTCTACACGGGCAAGCAGAAGCTGGTCGACACCGGTGGCCGCGTGGACCGCTTCCGCCGTCGCGCCGCCAAGCGCGCCGCCGCGGGCGAGTAGCACCCCGCCCGACGCCCATGGCCGTCGACGATCGGCCGGCCGCACCCGCGGCCGACACCGGCGCCGACGGCCTGCTCGTCGCCCCGCGCGACGCCCCGGTCGGCGGTCAGGCCGTCCTCGAAGGGGTGATGATGCGCGGGGTCCGCTCCTGGGCCGTCGCCGTGCGGCTGCCGTCCGAGGAGCAGCTCGCCGCCGTCGCCCGCGGGGAGCAGCCCGATCGCGCTCAGGCCGCGCTCGGGGACATCGAGGTCCACACGCACCCGCTGACCTCGGTCCTGACCCGCCGGCCCGTCCTGCGCCTGCCGGTCATCCGTGGGGTCGTCGCCCTCGGCGAGTCGCTCGGCCTCGGGTTCAAGGCGCTGTCGATCAGCGTCAACACGCAGCTGGGGGAGGAGCAGGAGGAGATCTCCGGCCCGATGTGGCTGCTGACCGTGGCCCTCGGCGTCGCGCTCTCGGTCGGCCTCTTCTTCGTCGTGCCCGTGACGCTGACGTCGCTCGTCCGCGACCAGCTCGGCTCCGCCTTCCTCTTCTGGCTCGTCGAGGGCGTCCTGCGGACGCTCATCTTCCTGGGCTACCTCGTCCTCGTCTCGCGCGTGCGGGACCTGCGGCGGCTCTTCGAGTACCACGGCGCGGAGCACAAGACGATCGCCTGCCACGAGGCCGGTCTGGCGCTCACACCCGAGAACGCCCAGCGCTTCAGCCGCCTGCATCCGCGTTGCGGCACGAGCTTCCTGCTCATCGTCATGATCGTCTCGATCTTCGCCTTCGCGCCGCTCGGCCTGCCGGCCTGGTACCTGCTCGTGGCCACGCGGATCCTCGGCGTCCCGCTCATCGCCGGGCTGAGCTTCGAGATCATCAAGCTCACCGGGCGCCACCGCGGCGCCGGCTGGGCGAAGGTCGTCATGTGGCCCGGGATGCAGCTGCAGAAGCTGACGACCCGCGAGCCGGACCTCGACCAGCTCGCGGTCGCCGTCGCGGCGCTCGAGGCGGTCCTGGAGACGCAGGACGCGGGCGTGGACGCCGCCGAGCTCGTCGGGCTCGAAGTCTCCGCCTGACCGGCGTCAGGCCGCGCGGGCGCCGGCCGCCCGGAGGCCCGCGGCCAGGGCCTGGACGGTCCAGGCGAACGACGCGTCCAGGTCGACGGGCAGGCCGAAGCCGCCGCTGAGCTCCACCGTGATGAAGCCGTGCACGGCGGCCCGCACCGCCCGCGCGGCGTGCACCGCCTCGTCGCCCTGCAGGCCGTAGCCGCGCAGGACGGCCAGGAGGACGTCGACCACGGCCTGCCCGCCGGCGAGGAAGTCCGGGTCCGAGACGCCGACGATCCGCCCCGTCGCCGCGTAGGCGCCGGGGTGCGCGTGCGCGTAGGCCCGCTGCGTGCGCGCCATGGCGTGCAGCGCGTCGTCGCCCGCCAGCCCGGCGGTGGCGCGGGACATGGCGGCGGCGAGCTCGTGCATGGCCCGCGCGCCGACCGCCTCGCGCAGGGCGTCGACGCTCGTGACGTGGTTGTAGAGGGACGGCGGACGGACGCCGAGGCGGGCCGCGACGGCCGCGATCGACACGGCCGCGAGCCCGTCCTCGTTGGCCAGCCGCGTCGCGGCCTCGACGACCGCCGCCGGGTCCAGCCCGCGGCGGGGCATCAGGCGCCGAGCGCGATGGCGGCGTCCATCGCGTCGCCCGGGGCCTCGACGACCTGCCCGTGACCGGGAGCCAGGCGGGTCGGGTCCAGTGCCCGCAGGGCCTGCGCGCTCTGGATCGCCGTCGGCTTGTGCCAGGTCGCCAGCCCGGGGAAGGGGAAGCGCCAGCCCGGCTTGGCCGTCGTGTGGACGCCGCCGACCGTCGTGAAGGCGTCGCCGCAGTAGAGCGTCCCGTCGCGCTCGTCGAAGAACGCGACGTGGCCCGGCGTGTGCCCGGGGGAGGCGACGACGCGCAGCGAGCCGACCATGTCGCCGTCCTGCAGCAGGCGGTCGGGCGTCGTCTTGAGCCCGGGCACGCCGCCGCGGACCTTCGCGTCGGCGGGCTCGCCCGGCTCGGGCGACTTGTCCTTGGCCAGGAGCTTGGCGTCGCGCGCGCCGATGAGGATCTCGGCGTCCGGGAGCTTGGCGTGGAGCGCATCGACGCTGCCGACGTGGTCGGAGTGCGCGTGGGTCAGCGCGACGCGGACGATCGGCGCACCGGCGGCGTCGGCCGCCTTCAGGAGGGCGCCGGCGCTGCCGGCCACGGTCGTGTCGACGAGCGTCAGGCCGTCGTCCTCGCGGACGAGGTAGGCGTTGACGAAGCCGAAGCGGGAGATGCGCAGGACGGGGGTGGAGGACATGCCGGACCTTTCGGAGTGGACAACGAGACGTAGGTATAAAACTACGATGCATAGTGACGGCTGTCAAGTCGGGGAGCTGCGGTCCGGCGGTACGCTCGGGACCGCATGATCGAGTCCCTCGTCGAACAGATCGAAGCCCGCTTCGCGGAGCTGTCGGACCTCATCGTCGACCCGAGCGTCACGTCGGACCGCAAGCGCAACGCCGAGGTCGGGCGCGAGTACAGCCGCCTGCAGCCCGCCCATGCCCTCGCCGACGAGTGGCGGCGGGCGGTCGACGACGCCGCGGGCGCCGAGGAGCTCCTGGCCGAGGGCGAGGACCCCGAGGTCCGCGAGATGCTGCACACCGCCCGCGCGCGCATCACGGAGCTCGAGGAGGAGATCCGCCTGGCGATGGTCGAGCGCGACCCCAACGACGACAAGAACGTCATCGTCGAGATCCAGGGCGGCGCCGGCGGCGACGAGGCCTCGCTGTGGGCCGGCGACCTGTACCGGATGCTCACGAAGTACGCCGAGCGCCAGAAGTTCGGCGTCGAGCCGATGGACGCCTCGGACGGCAAGTACACCTTCGCCGTCAAGGGCGACGGCGCCTACTCCGTCTTCAAGTTCGAGGGCGGGACCCACCGGGTCCAGCGCGTCCCGGCCACCGAGTCCCAGGGCCGCACCCACACCTCGACCGCGACCGTCGCCGTGCTGCCGGAGGTCGAGGACGTCGAGGTCAACATCGATCAGAACGACCTGCAGATCGACGTGTACCGCTCCGGCGGGCCCGGTGGCCAGTCCGTCAACACGACCGACTCCGCCGTGCGCATCACGCACCGCCCGACCGGCATCGTCGTCGCGATGCAGGACGAGAAGAGCCAGCTGCAGAACCGCGAGAAGGCCATGCGCATCCTCCGGGCGCGCATCTACGAGGCGGCGCTGGCCGAGCAGCAGGCCACCCTCGGCGCCGAGCGCCTGGCGCAGGTCGGCACCGGCGCCCGGGCGGAGAAGATCCGGACGTACAACTACGGCGAGCGCCGCGTCACCGACCACCGCATCAAGCTCACGACCCACAACCTCGACGCCGTCCTGGAGGGCGAGCTCGACGAGTTCACCGCCGCCCTCAACGCGGACGAGAAGCGCCGGGCCTTGGAAGCTGCGGCCGACGTCGCCTGACCCGGTGGCGCCTTCGGCCTTCACCGCGGTCACCGTCCGGGAGGCCTTGGACAGCGCCCTCGTCGCGCTGCAGGCCTCCGGGATCGACACGCCGCGGCTGGACGCCGAGGTCCTGCTCGCCCACGCTCTCGGCGTGACCCGCACCGAGCTGTACCTCGAGCCCGGCGCGCCGGTGACGGGGGAGGCGGTACGCGTCTTCCGCGACGCCGTCCGCCGCCGCTCCGTCCTGCGCGAGCCCGTCGCCTACCTCACCGGCACGAAGGGCTTCCGCCGCCTGGACCTCCACGTCGACGCCCGCGTCCTCATCCCGCGGCCGGAGACCGAGCACCTCGTCGAGGCCGCTCTGACGCTCCCGCCCGGCGCCCGCGTCGTGGACGTCGGCACCGGCAGCGGCGCCGTCGCGCTCGCGCTCAAGAGCGAGCGCCCCGACCTCGAGGTCCACGCGACCGACGTCAGCGAGGACGCCCTGCACGTCGCTTACGCCAACGCGCAGCGTCTGGGGCTGGACATCACGTTCCACCACGGTGACCTCCTGGCCCGTACCCCCGTGGTGGACGCCGTGGTGAGCAATCCCCCGTACGTGCAGGACGGCGCGCGCCTCGCGCCCGAGATCACCCGGCACGAGCCCGCCGGCGCGCTCTTCGCCGGCGCCGACGGCCTCGACGTCGTGCGCCGGCTGATCCCCGCCGCCGTGGCGCACGGGGCGGGCTTCGTGGCGCTGGAGATCGGCGCGGGCCAGGCGCCCTCCACGCGGGCGCTGGCCCCGGACGGCTGGCGCACCGAAGCCCACCGGGACCTCGCCGGGATCGAGCGGGTGGTGGTCCTGTGCCGGCCCTGACCGCGGAGGACGCTGAGACCTTCTCGCGCTGCATGCAGGTCGGCGGCGTCGCCGTCTTCCCCGCCGACACCGTCTACGGCCTGGCCTGCGAGCCCTCCGACAAGGAGGCGGTGCGGCGGCTGTACGCCCTGAAGGGCCGGGTGCCCGACAAGCCCGCGGCGGTCATGTTCTTCCAGCCCTCGCTCGCCCTCGCCGCCCTGCCGGAGCTCGGCCCCCGGACCCGCGACGCGCTGCTGGCCCTGCTGCCGGGCCCCGTGACCCTGCTGCTCCCCAACCCCGCCGAGCGCTTTCCGCTGGCCTGCGGGCCGGATCCGCACACGCTCGGCCTGCGGGTGCCCGACCTGCCGGCGCCGCTGGCGGCGTTGCGCGAGGTCCAGTGGCCCGTCCTGCAGTCCTCGGCCAACCGCTCCGGCGGGCCGGACGCCCGGCAGCTCTCCGAGGTCCCGGCGAGCCTGCGCGAGCACGCCGACCTCGTCCTGGACGGCGGCCCGGTCGCCGGCACCCCGTCGACGGTCGTCGACCTGCGCGACTACGAGCGCGAGGGCGCCTGGAGCGTCGTGCGCGAAGGGGTGCTCGGCACCGCCGGGATCGCCTCGCGCCTGAACGCGTGACTGATCTAGGATCCGCGGCATGCGGATCGCGATGGGCTCCGACCACGCCGGCTTCCATCTGAAGGAGCACGTCAAGGCGACGCTGACGGACGCCGGGCACGAGGTCGTCGACGTCGGGACGAGCACCGCGGACTCGGTGGACTACCCCGCGTTCGCGCGGGAGGCGGCCGAGCTCGTCGCCTCGGGGGCGGCGGACGCCGGCGTCATCGCCTGCGGCTCGGGCGTCGGCGTCTCGATCGCCGCCAACAAGGTCGGCGGCGTGCGGGCGGTCAACGCGCACGACGCCATGGAGGCCGAGATGTCCCGCCGGCACAACGACGCGAACGTCGTGACGCTCTCGGGCGCCCGGCTGGCCCCCGAGCAGGCCGACGCGATCGTCGCGACGTTCCTGCGCACCGACTTCGAGGGCGGCCGCCACGCCCGGCGGGTCGGCCAGATCGACGGATCCTAGGACGCTTCTGGCGTTCCCAGGCGCCGGGCCCCCTGATACCGTCGGGGACGTCGTGACTGGCGCCGAGGGTGGAACCGACCACCGGGGAACGACAGGCAGCACCGCCGCGCGCCTGGGCACCCAACCCTCTCCTGCAAGCCGCCGAAGGAGCGCACGTGTCCGATCTACAGCCTGACTACTTCAACCGACCCCTCGCCGAGGTCGACCCCGAGATCGCCGAGGTCCTGCGCCTCGAGCTCGAGCGCCAGCAGCGCACGCTGGAGATGATCGCCAGCGAGAACTTCGTCCCGCAGGCCGTCCTGGAGTGCCAGGGCAGCGTCCTGACGAACAAGTACGCCGAGGGCTACCCGGGCAAGCGCTACTACGGCGGCTGCGAGCACGTCGACGTCGCCGAGCAGCTGGCGATCGACCGCGCCAAGGCGCTCTTCGGCGCCGAGCACGCCAACGTCCAGCCGCACTCCGGCGCGCAGGCCAACACCGCCGTCTTCCACGCGCTGCTGACCCCGGGCGACACGATCATGGGCCTGTCGCTCGCCCACGGCGGCCACCTGACGCACGGCATGAAGATCAACGTCTCGGGCCGCCTCTACGACATCGCCCCGTACGAGGTCGACCGCGAGACCTCGCTCGTCGACATGGACGCCGTCGCCGCGATCGCGCGTGAACGCAAGCCGAAGATGATCATCGCCGGCTGGTCGGCCTACCCGCGCCAGCTGGACTTCGCCCGCTTCCGCGAGATCG
>CAZRLR010000175.1:0-8985 GCA_964600395.1 uncultured Conexibacter sp. | reverse complement strand
GGCCGCGGCGCGCAAGCAGGTCGAGAAGGAGCTCGCCCGGGTCGAGGACCTGCGCCGCCAGGCGCTGACCGCCCGCCACGCCCGCGAGGCCGCCGAGGCGCAGCGCGCCGAGGAGCGCGCCCGCGCCGACCGGGCGCAGCGCGCGCTGGACGCCGCCGAGGCGCGCGCCGACGCCGCCGAGGCCAAGCTCCACGAGCGGGCCGCCGCGCTGGAGGCCGACGCGGTGACCGCGGCGGCCCCCGACGAGCGCGTGACCGCGCTGGCCGACGAGCTGGAGGCCGTCCGCGCCCACCGTGAGGAGCTGCTGCGCCAGGGCGAGGAGCTGCGCGAGCAGGCCGCCCAGGACGCCAGGACGATCGCGCGCCTGTCGACGCTGCTGGCCGAGGGCGCCGTCCCCGCCGCCCCCGACGCGGAGGCCGAGGACGCCACCGCGCCCGCCACGGTGCTGGAGGCCGTCGAGCGTGCCGCCCGGGCCGCCACCACCCTGCGCTTCACCGACGACGCCTTCGCCTCCGCCGCCGACAGCCCGTACCGCCGCCCGCAGGAGATCCTCGACGCGCTGATGGTCCTCGACGAGCTCGCCGCGCTGCACGCCGACCCCGATGGCTTCGGGCGCTCGCTCACCCAGGCGGCCACCGAGCGGGGGCTGACGTACAAGCACGACGTCTCCGAGACGGCCCGCTCGCGGCACCCGCACGAGTACGCCACGTCCGTCGACGGCGAGCGCGTGGAGCTCGGCCCGCACGTCAACCTCGGCTCGGGCTCCGGCGCCGGGTTCATCGCCCGGATCTACCTCCACGTCGCCGACGGCTCCGGCCCCGTCCCGCGCGGCATGTACGTCGGCCACGTCGGCCGGCACCTGCCCGACACGACGACCTGAGGCGCCCTCAGCCGAGGGCGTCGCGCAACCGGGCGACGACCGGCGACGGCCGCCCCGCCCGCCAGGCGAGGCGCAGCGGCAGGTCGAAGCCCTCGGGCGCGAGCGGGACGTGGACGACGCCCGCCTCGCGGACCCGGCCCTCGGCGGTGAGGGTGACGGCGCGCTCGCGGACGAGCTCACCCGGCAGCCCGCTGCCGGTGACCTTCGACTCCACGGGCTGCACCGTGACGCCGGCCGCCGCCAGACGGGTCAGGACCATGTCGGTGTAGGGCGAGCCCGGCCCGC
Organism: uncultured Conexibacter sp.; assembly: GCA_964600395.1. Taxonomy (GTDB): domain Bacteria; phylum Actinomycetota; class Thermoleophilia; order Solirubrobacterales; family Solirubrobacteraceae; genus Paraconexibacter. Next base: position 7,820 of record CAZRLR010000175.1, on the reverse strand, counting down.
TGGCCAGCAGCAGCCGCTCACCGTCGAGCTCCGCGAGGGCGACCGCCGCGCGGCCGGCGAGCCGGTGGCCGGCGGGCACCGCGAGTACGGCGGGCGTCGGGCGCAGCGGCGCGCTGTCGACGGACGGATCCTGGCGCAGGGTCCGGGCGAGCACGCCGGCGACCTCGCCGCTGCGCAGCAGCGGCCCGATCTCGACGGGCCGCACCTCGCGGGTGCGCACGCCGAGGTCGGGGGCGCCGTCCCGCAGCGCCCGGACCGCCTCGGCCACGACGGAGGCGCCGATCGCCGGCGTGACGCCGAGCACGACCGTCCCGGTCAGCCCGTGCGCGGCGGCGCGGGCCGCGTCGACGGCGGCGTCGACCGCTGCCAGCGCCTCGCGGGCCCCGGCGAGGAAGACCGCGCCGGCCGCGGTGAGGCGCACCTCCCGCGTCGTGCGCTCCAGCAGCTCGACGCCGAGCCGGCGCTCGAGCTGCTGCACCGACTTGGAGACGGCCTGCTGGGCGACGTGCAGCCGGGCGGCCGCCCGCGTGAAGTTCAGCTCCTCCGCGACCGCGACGAACGTCTGCAGCTGACGCAGCTCGGGCACCGGCCCAACCTACAACCACCGGTTGTGGAAGGACATCCGGTCGGTGTTTCCGCAGGGACGCCGGCGGACGCAGACTGCGAGGCATGAGCACCACCGACACCCCGACCACCCCGACCACCCCGACCACCACCCGCCGCCTCGGCGCCACCGGCCCCGACGTCGGCGTGATCGGCCTCGGCTGCATGGGCATGTCGCCCATCTACGGCTCGGCGGATCGCACCGAGTCGATCGCGACGATCCACGCCGCGCTGGACGCCGGCGTGACCCTGCTCGACACGGGCGACTTCTACGGCATGGGACACAACGAGCTGCTCGTCGCCGAGGCCCTGCGCGGCCGCGACCGGGACGCCGTCGTCCTGAGCGTGAAGTTCGGCGCCCAGCGCGACGTCGCGGGCGCGTTCCTCGGCTTCGACGGCCGGCCCGAGGCCGTCAAGACGTCGCTGGCCTACACGCTCACGCGCCTGGGCGTCGACCACGTCGACGTCTACCGCCCCGCCCGGCTGGACCCCGACGTGCCGATCGAGGAGACGGTCGGCGCGATGGCCGAGCTCGTGCAGGCGGGCCACGTCCGGCACATCGGCCTCTCGGAGGTCGGCGCCGACACGATCCGCCGCGCCGCCGCCGTCCACCCGATCTGCGACCTGCAGATCGAGTATTCGCTCATGTCGCGGTCGCTGGAGGCCGAGATCCTGCCGGTCTGCCGCGAGCTCGGGATCGCCATCACCGCCTACGGCGTGCTGTCGCGCGGCCTGCTCAGCGGCCACTGGACCGCGGCCCGCGCCCTGGAGCCGTCCGACTTCCGCGCCCACAGCCCGCGCTTCCAGGGCGACAACCTCGAGCGCAACCTCGCGCTCGTGGACGCGCTCGGGCGGGTGGCCCAGGAGCGCGGGGCGACGACGGCCCAGGTCGCGATCGCCTGGGTCCTGCAGCGGGGCGAGGACGTCGTGCCGGTCATCGGCGCCCGCCGCCGGGATCGCCTGGCCGAGGCGCTCGGGGCGCCCGCGCTGCGGCTGACGGACGCCGACCTGCAGGCGATCGAGGCAGCCGTCCCCGCGGAGGCCGTGGCGGGTGACCGCTACCCCGACCACGGCATGGCGTCGCTCGACAGCGAGCGCTGACGCTCAGCCCTCCCAGACGCCGCAGTAGGGCCCAAGCAGGGGGCGCTTGCTGCGGCCGAACACGGTCGGCAGCGGCGCCCACGGGTCCAGCGGGTTGAAGAGGTCGGCGACATCGCTGAGGAACGACGGCGGCGGGCGCCACGTGTCGACGAGCGGGGGGCGCACGCCGGTCAGGTGGTCCAGGCGGGCGTCCAGCACCTCGCGCTGGTAGGCCGCCCAGCGCTCGCGGCCGGCCGCCAGCGCCGGGCTGTCGCGGTAGACGAGGACGACGTGCTCGGCGGCGCGGTGGCGCCGCCGCGGCCGCTCGTCGGCGCACCAATGCTCCGGGGGCCTGCGCCCGCGCCGGCCACCACCGGCGAGCGACAGGTCCGCCAGCGGCCCCTCACTCGTCCGCGCGACCTGCACGCCGTAGCAGTCCTCGGCCGCGACGCCGACGACCTGCAGGTACATCTCCAGCAGTTCGGACCAGTCCGACGGCAGGTGGGGCAGGGGGGAGGGGACACGATCCCCGCCCCAGCGGTCCGGCCGCACCCACGCCGCGACGGCCTCCCAGTCGAGGACCTCGACGTGGATCGGCGGCGGCGGGGCGGCGGGCAGCGCCAGCGGCGCCTGTGCGGCCATCGCGCGGACCGCGGCCTCCGTGGCCGCCGTCGGTCGGTGCAGCACGACGGTCCCCTCCAGGCGCGCGACGAGGGAGGAGCCGTTCTCGCTCGACCGACCGTCCAGGTGGAGCATGCGGGGGACGCCGAAGCACTCCTCGGGCCCGAGGCCGGCGCGCAGGCAGAACGCGGCGGCGACGTCCTCGTCCAGGACGGACGGCTCGCCGGGCCGGCGCGCGACCCACTGCGCGTCCCGCGTGAAGCCCGTGACCCCGACCGGCGCCGGGACCGGGACGCGCGTCCCGGGCCGGTGGGCGATCCACCACTCGACGTAGGCCTGGCCCTCATCCAGGTGGCGCTCGTCGTAGCGCTCGGGCAGGCGGAAGACGCCGTAGACCCGCTCGGGCGTGTCCGCCAGCCCCGCGGACTGCAGGGCCGCCAGGACGTCGTCGAGCCCGCGGTGGCCCGTCGTCGGCACCCGGAGGTAGGCGACCTCGGGGGCGACCGGGGCGAGGTACGGTCGGCGGGCGACGTCGCGGGCGGAGCGCTCGACCGCGGCGACCCGCGCGCGCTCCTCCTCGTCCTCGATCTCCTGCGGCGGCCGGTTCATGTCCAGCCCGGCCGGCCGCCCGATGATCCCGGCCCGGTCGTCGAACAGCTCGCCGACGCTGTCCCGGGCCCGCTCGACGCTGTCGCGCAGCAGCGCGCTGAGGTCCGGCCGCCCGTCGTGCATCGGTACCTCGGGGACCGTCGTCCCCGGCGGCAGGTACGGCGCGGCGGCGGCGACGGCGGCGGCGCCCTTGGCCTCTTGCTCGGCGATGATGCGCCGTGCGCGGTCCCGCTGGGCTTCGAGCTTGGCCTGCTGCTTCTCGCTCAGCTCCACCGGTCGGCCCCGCAGCGCCCGGATGATGTTCCGCATGCGCTTGACGCTACCCCGCGGTCAGCGCGCTCACAACGCCTTCTCGGCGAAGTACGTCGCCACCGGGTTGGCGTTGAAGTTCTCGATCCGGACGTAGCCGGCGGACTCGTAGAGCGCTTGGGCGTGCGGCTGACGCGGCCCGGTGTCCAGCCGGGCGACGACGTAGCCGTGCTCGCGCGCCAGGTCCTCGAGCGCGGCGAGCAGGACGCGCGCGACGCCCTGCCCCCGCGCGGCGGGGGCGACGAACATCTTCTTGATCTCGCAGGCGCCGTCGGGCAGGCGCTTGATCCCGCCGCAGCACACCGGCTCCTCCTCGATCCAGCCGACGACGAACGCGCCGTGCGGCGGGCCGAGCTCCGCGGGCCCCGCCTTGGGCATCTGCGGGCCGTTGAGGTCCAGCCCCTCGTAGAGCTCGGCGATCTCGGCCGCCATCGCCTGCGCGAGCACCGCGCCCTCGCCCTCGTCGACGCGAGCGGGGCGGAAGTGGACGGAGGGCGGCATAGGGGTATCTTCGCCGATCAGATGGCTCGCGACTGGCAAGACCTGTTCATCACCGCCGAGGGCGCCGGCGCCGGCGGCGGCGCCGCGGTCGCCGAGGAGGTCGCGGCGGCGCCCGAGAAGAAGCGCCGCTTCTTCCGGCGGCTGCGCGAGAACATGGCCAAGACCCGCGAGGCGCTCGGCGCCGAGCTGCAGGCCACGCTCTTCGAGGGCGACATCGACGAGGACACGTGGGAGCGCCTGGAGGAGGCGCTGATCATGGCCGACGTCGGCGCGTCGACCACCGCCCGCGTCGTCGCCCAGCTCGAGCAGGAGGCGACGGACGGGGGCCTGGTCGGCGGCGAGGCGCTGTCGGCCCGCCTGACCGAGCTGCTGGCCGACCTCGCCCGCGTCGGCGAGGGCCGCATCGACGTCACCCATGCGCCGACGGTGATCATGGTCGTCGGCGTCAACGGCACGGGCAAGACGACGACGATCGGCAAGCTCGCCTGGCACCTGCAGCAGGAGCTCGGCCTCCGGGTCGTCCTCGGCGCGGCGGACACCTTCCGCGCCGCGGCCGTCGAGCAGCTCGAGCAGTGGGCCACGCGCGCCGGCTGCGAGCTCGTCAAGGGTCCCGAGGGCTCGGACCCCGGCTCGGTCGCCTTCGAGGCCGTCAAGCGCGGACGGGAGACCGGGGCGGACGTCATCGTCGTCGACACCGCCGGGCGCCTGCACAACCAGGACCACCTCATGGAGGAGCTCGCGAAGATCCGGCGGGTCATCGGCAAGCAGCTGGCGGACGCGCCCCACGAGACGCTGCTGACCGTCGACTCCACGACGGGCCAGAACGGCCTGCGCCAGGCGCAGCTCTTCTCCCAGGCGGTCCCGGTCGACGGGATCGTCCTGACGAAGCTCGACGGCACGGCCAAGGGCGGCATCGCCCTGGCGATCGCCGCCGAGACGGGGATCCCGGTGAAGCTCATCGGGATCGGCGAGGCCCTCGAGGACCTGCGCCCGTTCGACGCCGACGACTTCGCCGCCGCGCTCCTGGGCCGCGGCGAGGGCGCCTGAGCGCCTGCGCACACTGAGCCTGAAACGAGACCGCGGCCTCCGCCGCAGCCGCTAGTGTCCGCGCCGCATGGATCTTTGGGTGATCTGGATCGTCGTGGCCTGCCTCTTCGCGGCGGGCGAGATCATGTCGCTGTCGTTCTACCTGGCGCCGTTCGCCGCGGGGGCCGCGGTGGCCGCGATCGTCGACGTCGCCGGGGCGCCGGACGCCGTGTCGGTCGCCGCCTTCCTCGTGGCCTCGCTCGCCGCGCTGATGCTGCTGCGCCCGGTCGCCCGGCGCCACCGTCTCACGCCGCCGTCCTACCGCTCCAACGCGCAGGCGCTGATCGGGCAGACGGTCATCGTGCAGGAGGAGATCGACAACGACCGGGAGACCGGGACCGTGAAGCTGTCCGGCGAGATCTGGACGGCCCGCAGCTACGTCGACGGCCACAAGATCCCTGCCGGAAGTCGTGTGGACGTCGTCGAGATCAAGGGCGCCACGGCGCTCGTCACCGAGTAAGGGGTTCTTGGACCATGGCCGGACTCATCGTCGCGCTGGTGCTGGTGCTGTTTCTGCTCTTCGTCGCGGCGCGGACCGTGCGGATCATCCCGCAGGCCCGGGCGGGCGTCGTCGAGCGGCTGGGCCGCTACAGCCGCACGCTGCAACCGGGGCTGACGATCGTCGTCCCGTTCGTCGACAAGGTGAAGCCGCTCATCGACCTGCGTGAGCAGGTCGTCGCGTTCCCGCCGCAGCCGGTCATCACCGAGGACAACGTCTCGATCGGCGTGGACACCGTCCTGTACTTCACGATCACCGACCCGCGGTCGGCCGCGTACGAGATCGCCAACCCGCTGCAGGCCATCGAGCAGCTGACGGTCACGACGCTGCGCAACGTCATCGGCGGGCTGACGCTCGAGCAGACGCTCACCTCGCGCGACCAGATCAACAGCGCCCTGCGGGTCGTGCTGGACGAGGCGACGGGCAAGTGGGGCATCCGCATCAATCGCGTGGAGATCAAGAGCGTCGACCCGCCGGCCTCGATCCAGGAGGCGATGGAGAAGCAGATGCGCGCCGAGCGCGACCGCCGCGCCTCCATCCTCACCGCCGAGGGCGTCAAGCAGTCCCAGATCCTCACGGCCGAGGGCGAGAAGCAGTCCGCGGTCCTGCGGGCCGAGGGCGCCAAGCAGTCGGCGATCCTCCGCTCCGAGGGTGAGGCCAAGGCGATCGACACCGTCTTCCGCGCCATCCACGAGGGGGCGCCGGACGAGGCGCTGCTGAGCTACCAGTACCTGCAGATGCTGCCCCAGCTGGCCAAGGGGGAGGCGAACAAGCTCTTCATCATCCCGAGCGAGTTCACGCAGGCCCTGGGCAACATCGGCGGTGCCGTGGGCAACGCGATGAAGGCCCCGAGCGCGCCGAAGCCACCGGCGCCGCCGGCCCCGACCGGCGAGCTGCCGCCGACCGAGTAGCGGCGGACGGGCCGCGCCGGTGACCGGCGCGGCCCGCGTAGACTCAGGGGCGCATGTTCGACGCGCTCTCCGAGAAGCTCCAGGCGACCCTGGCCGACGTCCGCGGCCACGGCACGCTGACCGAGGACGACATCAAGAAGGCGATGCGGGAGATCCGCCTGGCCCTCCTGGAGGCGGACGTCAACTTCAAGGTCGTCAAGGAGTTCACCTCGACGGTGCGCGAGCGCTGCATGGGCGCGGACGTCATCGGCCAGCTGAACCCCGGCCAGCAGGTCATCAAGATCGTCAACGAGGAGCTCGAGGCCCTGATGGGCGGCTCGAGCGCCGGCATCTCGTTCTCGGGTCGCCCGCCGACGGTCATCCTCATGGCCGGCCTGCAGGGCTCGGGCAAGACGACGGCCACCGCGAAGCTCGCCAAGCACCTGATGAAGGAGCACGGCTCCTCGGTCGCGGTCGCCGCGTGCGACGTCTACCGCCCGGCCGCCGTCGACCAGCTGATCAAGGTCGCCGGCCAGGTCGGCGCGACGGTCTACGAGCAGGGGACCGACCGCAACCCCGTCGACATCGCCCGCTGGGCGCTGGACCAGGCCAAGCTCGAGGGCAAGGACGTCCTGATCGTCGACACCGCCGGCCGTCTGCACGTCGACGAGGCGCTGATGACCGAGCTCAAGGAGATCCGGACGGTCGTCCGCCCGCACAACATCCTGCTCGTCGTCGACGCGATGACCGGCCAGGACGCCGTGAACGTCGCCGAGCAGTTCGGCGCCGCCGTCAACTTCGACGGCGTGATCATGTCCAAGCTCGACGGCGACGCCCGCGGCGGCGCCGCGCTGAGCGTCAAGGCGGTCACCGGGAAGCCGATCCTCTTCGCCTCCACCGGCGAGAAGCTCGACCAGTTCGAGCGCTTCCACCCCGACCGCATGGCGCAGCGGATCCTCGGGATGGGGGACGTCCTCTCGTTCATCGAGAAGGCCGGCGAGCAGTTCGACGCCGATCAGGCCGCCGAGATGGAGCGCAAGCTCCGCCAGAACGACTTCACGCTCGAGGACTTCCTCGCGCAGCTGAAGCAGATCCGCAAGATGGGCCCGCTGACCTCGCTGCTGGGGATGATCCCCGGCTTCGCGGGCCAGCAGATGAAGAACATGAAGGTCGACGAGAAGGAGATGGACCGCGTCGAGGCGATCATCCTCTCGATGACCCCGGAGGAGCGCCGGCGGCCCGAGCTCATCAAGGGCTCACGGCGCCTGCGGATCGCCAAGGGCTCGGGCGTGACCGTCCAGCAGGTCAACCAGCTCGTCAAGCAGTTCGCCCAGATGCGCAAGGTCATGAAGCAGCTCGGCAAGGGCCGGATGCCGGACATGCAGGCGCTGATGCGGCAGGCCCGCTAACCTCCCTCGTCGGCTTATCGCCGGTTTCGCAAGTCTTCGAGAGGAATCACGTGGCAGTTCGACTTCGCCTCACCCGCGTGGGTGGGCACAAGGATCCCGTCTGGCGTGTCGTCGTGGCCGACGGCCGCTCGCCCCGCGACGGGCGCATCATCGAGACGGTCGGGCAGTACAACGCCCAGACGGAGCCCTCCACGATCGTCCTCAAGGAGGACC
>CAZRLR010000174.1:0-9018 GCA_964600395.1 uncultured Conexibacter sp. | reverse complement strand
GCCAGGGCAGCACACGAGGGAGGCCGTCCCCACTGGCCGTCCCCACTGCCGCCCGGACCGTCCCCACTGCCGCCCGGACCGGCCCACTGCCGCCCGGACCGTCCCCACTGCCGCCCGGACCGGCCCGCGGCGGGTACGGTCCGGACGGCCCCTGACCCGTCGCGAAAGCGAGTCCGCCCCGATGCCCCGACGCCGCAAGTCCCTGCACGACCAGCGCTGCCTCATCACCGGCGCCGCGAGCGGCATCGGCCGCGCCACGGCGCTGGCGACCGCGGCCAAGGGCGGCCGTCTCGTCCTGACCGACCTGCGCGAGGAGCCGCTTGAGGCCGTCGCGCAGGAGGTCCGCGACGCCGGCGGCACCGTCCTGCACGTCCAGGCGCTCGACATCGCCGACCACGCCGCGGTGGCCGCGTTCGCCGCCGACGTGCACGCCGCCCACGGCAGCCTCGACGTCGTCATGAACATCGCGGGCATCGCGATCTGGGGCGGGGTCGACACGCTGACCCACGAGGACTGGCGCCGGGTCGTCGACGTCAACCTCATGGGGCCGATCCACGTCATCGAGTGCTTCGTCCCCCCGATGATCGAGGCCCGGCGCGGCGGGCACCTCGTCAACGTCTCCTCGGCCGCCGGGCTCTTCGGCTTCCCGTGGCACGCCGCCTACTCGGCGACGAAGTTCGGCCTGCGCGGCGTCTCGGAGGTCCTGCGCTTCGACCTGCGCCGGCACCGCATCGGCGTGTCGCTCGTCTGCCCCGGCGGCGTGCGGACCGGGCTCGTGGACACCGTCCAGATCGCCGGCGTCGACCAGGAGCACCCGTCGGTCCGCAAGCTCACCGCCCGCTTCGCGCGGCACGCCGTCAGCCCGGAGCGCGCGGCGGACGCGATCGTCGACGGGGTCGAGCGCAACCGCTACATGGTCTACACCTCGCCCGACGTGCGCTTCGGCTTCTTCGTGCAGCGCAAGTTCGCGCTGCCCTACGAGCTGGCGATGCGCGGCCTCAACGACGCCTTCGTCGCGGCCACGCGCAAGGCCCGGCGCTGAGGACGCGCAAGATCTTCTCAGCGCCGGCGTAAGTCGCGGCGGGGTCCCCGGTTGAGGGACCATGAACATCAAGCGCAACACCCACATCGCCTTCGTCACCGCCGTCGCCACCGCGAGCCTCACCGGCCCCGCCCTGGCGGCGTCCGGCCCCGCTGCAGGCCCCTCGAGCCTGAGCAACGGCAAGCCCAAGCCCGTCGTCGTCTGGGACCACGCCGCCTGGCGCCACTGCTGGGCGACGACCTACGCCCAATGGCGCAAGGACGGCAGCTCCCCGCAGAACGCGACGACCGCCGCCGACTGGACCTGCGGCAGCGCCCCGACGAAGTAGCCCGACCACCGACCATCCCGACCGGCGACAGCCCCGCGGAATCCGCGGGGCCGTCGGCGTGCTGACGATGAGTCCGCCGGTGCGGTGTCGTCCCTGCTGCATGGACATGACGCCCTTCACCCCGCTCGTCGGCACCTGGGACCTGGAAGCCACCCACCCGGAGTTCGACGGCGTCGTCACCGGCCACGCCACCTTCTCGATGCTCCCCGGCGGCACCTTCCTCGTGCGCCGCTCGGTCATGGACCACCCGCTCTTCCCCGACTCGATCTCCGTCCTGGGCTCGCCCGAGGACGACGAGAACGCCTGCGTCGCCGAGTACTTCGACGAGCGCGGCGTGCGGCGCACCTACGCCGTGAGCCTCCGGGACGGCGTGCTGCGCGAGTGGCGCGAGCACCCGACCTTCGCCCAGCGCTCGCAGGCGCCCCTGACGCCCGACCGCTTCGTCCAGCAGTGGCAGCTCGCGCGCGACGGTGGCCCCTGGGCGGACGACCTGCGCGCCGAGTTCCGCCGCCGCCGCTGACCCCCCGCGTGTCCCGTCCGGTGCGCCGGGCCGCGCCCGGGTTCGTAGGCTCAGGACGATGCCCCTGCGCCGTCCCCCGAGCGAGCCGTCCGAGGCCGACCTGCAGGTCGGCCCCCAGCAGGACCACGCCGCCGGGCCCGCCGCCGTCGTCTCGTCCCTGCGCCACGGCGTCCGCGAGATGGGCGCCGCACGCACCGCCGCCACGCTCGCGCGGCTGAACCAGAAGGACGGCTTCGACTGCATGGGGTGCGCCTGGCCGGACCCCGCCCAGCGCCACCACGCGGAGTTCTGCGAGAACGGCGCCAAGGCCGTCGCCGAGGAGGCCACGCGCCTGCAGGCCGGGCCCGAGCTCTTCGCCCAGCACTCCGTCGCCGAGCTCGCCGCCCACTCGGACTTCTGGCTGGGCAAGCGCGGCCGCCTGACGCACCCGATGGTCCTGCGCCCGGGCGCCACGCACTACACGCCGATCGGCTGGGACGAGGCGCTGGACCTCATCGCGGACGAGCTGCGCGCGCTGGACTCGCCCGACGAGGCCGCGTTCTACACGAGCGGACGTACGTCCAACGAGGCGGCCTTCGTCCTGCAGGCCTTCGTCCGCGCCTTCGGGACGAACAACCTGCCGGACTGCTCGAACATGTGCCACGAGTCCACGAGCGTCGCGCTGGACCAGGCGATCGGGATCGGCAAGGGCTCGATCACGCTCGAGGACCTCGAGGCCGCCGATCTCATCCTCGTCGTCGGCCAGAACCCGGGGACGAACCACCCGCGCATGCTCACGTCGCTCGAGACGGCCAAGGGCCGCGGCGCGACGATCGTGGCGGTCAACCCGCTGCGCGAGGCCGGCCTGATGCGCTTCGACAACCCGCAGAAGCTGCGGGGGATGACCGGGCACGGCGTGCAGCTCGCCGACCTGCACCTGCCTATCCGCGTCAACGGCGACCACGCGCTGTTCGCCGCGCTCAACCGCCTGGTGCTGGACGCCGACGCCGTCGACCACGCCTTCGTCGCTGGGCACACCGACGGGGTCGACGCCCTGCGCGCGCACCTCGCGACGCTCGACTGGGACGACGTCCTGGCCGCCACCGGCCTGACCCGGGCGCAGATCGACGAGCTCGCCCGGCTCGTCGTCGGCTCCGAGCGCACCGTCGTCTGCTGGGCGATGGGCGTCACCCAGCACCGCAACTCCGTCGCGACGATCCGCGAGCTCGTCAACCTCCTGCTGCTGCGCGGCATGATCGGCAAGCCGGGGGCCGGCCTGTGCCCGGTGCGCGGCCACTCCAACGTCCAGGGCGACCGGACGATGGGCATCCACGAGCGACCGGCGCCCGCGGTGCTCGACCGCATGGAGGCCGCGCTCGGCTTCCCGATGCCGCGCGAGGAGGGCGTCGACGTCGTCGGGACGATCGAGGCCCTGCGCGACGGCCGCGTGAAGGTCTTCTTCGCGATGGGCGGCAACTTCCTCTCCGCGGCGCCCGACACCGAGGCCACCGACGCGGCGCTGCGGCGCGCCCGCCTGACCGTCCACGTCGCGACGAAGCCCAACCGCTCGCACGTCACCCCGGGGCAGACCGCGCTGCTGCTGCCGACGCTCGGGCGCACCGAGCGCGACGAGCAGGCGTCGGGCGAGCAGGTCGTCACGGTCGAGGACTCGATGAGCGTCGTGCACACCTCGCGCGGGCGGCTGGACCCGGCCTCGCCCCACCTGCGCAGCGAGGTGGCGATCGTCTGCGCCCTCGCGCAGCGGACGGTCGGGGACCGCGGCGCGGTGCGCTGGTCGGCCCTGGCGGAGGACTACGACCGCATCCGCGACCTCGTCGCGCAGGCCGTCCCCGGCTTCGAGGACTTCAACGCGCGCAAGGACGCGGGCTTCGTCCTGCCGCACCCGCCGCGCGACAGCCGCAGCTTTGCCACCGCCAACGGCCGCGCGCAGCTGACGGTCAACCCGCTCGAGGTCCTGCGCGTCCCCGACGGCGGCCTGCTGCTGCAGACCCTGCGCTCGCACGACCAGTACAACACGACGATCTACGGGCTCAACGACCGCTACCGCGGCATCAAGGCCGGGCGGCGCGTCGTCCTCGTCAACGCCGCCGACCTCGCCGCGCTCGGGCTGGCGGACGGGGACACCGTCGACCTGCACGGCGTCGCCGACGATGGGGTCGCGCGCCGGGCGGACGCCTTCCGCGTCGTCGCCTACGACACGCCCCGCGGGTGCGCCGCGGCGTACTACCCCGAGACGAACGCGCTCGTGCCGCTGGGCAGCGTCGCGCTGGAGTCCGGGACGCCGACCTCCAAGTCGGTCATCGTCCGGCTCGAGCCGCGGGCCGCGTCGTCGTTCACGGCGTGACGACCGGCGCGCCCGCCGGGGCGGCTAGGTTGTCGTGCATGCCGAGGAGCACCACGCACACGACGTTCCCGGGCTGATGGCGGCGCTCGGGGGCCCGCCGCTGACGCCGGGCGGCGCCGCCGTCGCCGCCGAGGAGGTCGCGCTCTACCAGCGGACCTACACGACGCTGCTGCGCTCCAGCGGCGAGACCGACCTGCGCGTCCTGGAGACCGCGCACCGGGCGATGGGCTCGGCCTTGCACCCGCACGCCGGGGCCGACGACGTCCTGGACCTCGGCGCCTTCATGTACGCGACGGCCCGGCTGCCGGCGGAGGTGCACCGGGCCCGACGGATCGTCATGGGCCAGGAGCAGCAGCAGTTCGCGCGCGCGGGGCTCGGCGCGCTGGACGACTGGGTCCCGGTCGAGGCGGCCGCCCGGCGCCGGCGGTGGTTCACCGGGACGGGGGACCACGAGGGGACGTCCGCCGTTTTGCTCGCGAGCACCTCCGACGTCGACGACCTCATCCCGACGCTCGTCGCCTTCCAGATCGAGTGGAACAAGCTCGGGCGCCGGCTGCGCGCGGTCGGCTGGCCCCGGCCGCACCGGACGCCCGGCGCCGAGGAGTGCGCGCGGGCCCTCGGCGGGACCGAGGACGACTGGAGCCGTCTGCAGGAGACGTGGGGGGTGGCCTTCGCCGCGCGCCTCGGGCAGGTCGCGGGCAACCCGCTGCGCTGGCGCATCCGGATGCTCGGCGGCAGCTCGGCCGGCTACGCGCGGATGACCCGCCACTGGTTCCGCCCGGTCCGCGCCGCGGTCGACGACACCGGCCTCGGGGACGGGCCCGTGTACTTCGTCTCCTCCAACACCCACTCGCTGGCCAACCTCGTCAGCGGCGAGGCACGGGCGATCGAGGACGAGCTCGTGGACTGGGTGCGCCGCGAGGGGCCGCTGGACCTGCGCCAGGAGGCCAAGGCGTTCGAGGCGGGCGCCACGCGCGGCTCGTGGGACAACTTCCTCTACTACGCGGCCCGCGACTTCCACGCCGCGCACCCGGAGTCCGCCGTGCGCCGGCGCGAGGCCGAGCGCGCCGCCGGCGTCGTCCACCTCGGCTCGAAGACGGCGCTGAGCGTTGCCGCCCAGGTCACCGCGCTGCGCGATCTTGACCCCGCGCGCCTGGACGGCCGCATCGGCGAGGTCGACGCGGCGGCGCTGCAGGCCAGCCGCGCGGTCATCGTCAACGTCGACTACCCGCTCGGCCTGGCCGCGTACAACATCCTGCGCGAGATCTGCGAGGACGCCGACACGCTCGCCGCGGTCTACGTCCTGGGGAAGGCGGCGACGCTCAACGCGGAGGTGGGGGACGTCCTCATCTCCAGCGTCGTCCACGACGAGCACTCCGCGACGACGTACTGGCTCGACAACGCCTTCGGGGTGGAGGACATCGCGCCGTACCTGCGCTTCGGCAGCGGCCTGGACAACCAGCGCGCGGTGACGGTCAAGTCGACGTTCCTGCAGAACCGCGCCTACCTGGACTTCTACTACCGCGAGCAGTACACGGTCGTCGAGATGGAGGCCGGCCCGTACTGCGCGGCGGTCTACGAGGTCGCGGACTCAAGCCGCTACCCGGTCGGGGAGCACGTGAACTTCTCCAAGCTCCCGATCGACTTCGGGATCATCCACTACGCCTCCGACACGCCGTACACGCAGGCGCGCACGCTCGGGGCGCGCGGCCTCTCCTACCGCGGGATGGACTCGACGTACGCCTCGTCGATCGCGATCCTGCGGCGGATCCTCATGCGCGAGGGGGCGCTGCCGGACGCGCCCGGCTCCTGAGTCGGGGCCACCGATGAGAACGAGGACCTGACAGCGTCTTGCGGACATGACGCGCGTGATCACCGAGATGTCCGTGACCCTCGACGGCTACATCGCCGGGCCCGACGGCGACTTCGGTTGGGGCAGGCCGGACGAGGAGCTGCACCGGTTCCACAACGACCAGGTGCGCCCGCTGGGCGCCCACCTGCTCGGCCGGCGGCTGTACGAGACGATGAGCTACTGGGAGACCGCGGACGATCCCGACCCGATCTCGCTGGACTTCGCGGCGATCTGGAAGGCGCTGCCGAAGGTCGTGTTCTCGCGAACGCTGACGAGCGTCGAGGGGACGAACACGCGGCTCGCGACCGAGGGCCTCGCGACCGAGCTCGAGGCGCTGAAGGCGACCGTCGACGGGGACATCGCGATCGGCGGCCCGACGCTCGCAGCCGAGGCGGTCCGGCTCGGGCTCGTGGACGAGCACCGCGTGTTCCTGCACCCCGTCGCGATCGGCGGCGGCACGCCGTACTTCCCCGTCGACCACCGCCTCGACCTCGAGCTCCTCGAGACCCGGACGTTCGACGGCCCGCAGGTCGTCTACCTGCGCTACGGCCGCCGTCGGTAGCGGTCGCGCACCGAGGTGCGGCGAGTCGTCGGCTGGCCTGCGCTGCGCGGCGGGTTGACATGGGAGCAGACGCGGACCTTGAGGTCTGACGCACCCATGCGGTGCATCAGACCTCAAGGTCCCCGCTCTCTCCTCGCGTGGACCCGACAGTCTGGGCAGACTCCTGCGCCGGCCCGCGACGAGAACTGCCCGAGCCGGTCTGGTGCCGGCGCGGTCAGCTGACCGGGCGCGGCTCGTCCGCCGGGAAGAGCGTCCGCGTCCAGATCGTCGTGACGGTCTCCAGGACGCGCGCGGGGTCGGTGGGGTCCGGGCGCCCGAGCGTGTCGAGGAGGTAGCTGTTGAGCATCCACACGAGCGCCCGCGCGAGCTGCGGCGCGTCGACCGGCGCCAGGTCGCCGGCGGCGATGCGCGCCTCGATGCCCTGTGTCGTCACGGCGACGAAGCCCTCGACCATCTGCCCGTAGGCGGCCTGGACCGTCGCGTCGTGGTGGCTGGCCTCGGCGACGGCGCGCACGACCGGGCCGTGCCGGACGTAGAAGTCGACGAACTCCGCCAGGCGCGCGCGCGCCTGCGCCGGCCCGATGTGGACGGTCTGCGCCCACTGCTCGGCGACCTGCACGAGCTCGCCGCCGACCTCCTGGATGAGGACGAGCAGCAGCGACGGGATGTCGTCGAAGTGGCGGTAGAAGACGGTGCGGGTGTGGCCGGTGCGCGACATCAGCCCGTCGACCCCGAGGTCGCGGTAGCGGCCCTCGCGCAGCAGCTCCTGCGCCGCGCCGAGGATCTGGCGACGCGTCTCGTCGGGGTGCTGGCGGCGGCGGGTGCGGGTGACCCCGGGCGTCATCGGACCGCACCCTAGCGTCCCGACGGCCCGGCCCCCGCAGGTTGTTGACAGCTCGTCATCAGCCGACGTACAGTGATGACGGGTTGTCACTAGCGGCGCGTGGGAGCGCGCTGCGTCAGGGGTGAGGAGCGGTGGTGCCGATGGCGGCAGGGGACGCAGGACGCGGGCACGCCCGCACGCGGCGACAGGTCGTCGTCGGCGCGGCCGCCGGGGTCGGCGCCGTCGCGTTGGCCCCCGTGCTGCGCGCCGGGACGGCCGCCGGGGCAGCGCCGGAGAAGCCGTGCGTCCCCGAGCCCGAGGGCACCCCGACCGGCCCGCTCGCCGCGAGCCCCGACGGCCGCCGCGTCTGGACGACGGACCTGCGCGGGACGACGATCACCCCGCACGCGACGCGCAGCCTGCGCCGCGACGACGCCCGCGCCATCGACGTCGGCGGCGCGCCGCAGGCCATCGCGATCACCGCCGACGGACGGACCGCCCTCGTGAGCACCGCCGCCGTCGACCGGCCCGGCCTGCGGATCGTCGACCTCGCCGCCCGCGAGGTCGACCGCGTCGACGTCGGCCCCGACCCGGGCGCTGTGGCCTGTGGCCGCGGCGACCGCGTCTGGGTCGCCGGCCGCGGCGCCCGCGGGACGCTGACCGCCGTCGACCTCCAGGACGGCGACGTGCACCTGCCGCTGCCGGTCGGCGCCCACCCACGCGGCCTGGCCGTCACCGCCGACGGCGCCACGGCGATCGTCGCGCTCAACGGCGACAGCGCGCTGGCGGTCGTCGACCTGCGCCGCCATCGCGTGACCCGCCGGATCCCGACCGCACCGTTCCCCGCGCAGGTCGCCGTCAGCCCCGACGGCCGCCGTGCCCTCGTCACGCACAACGGCTTCGGCGCCCGCGCCGTCTCGCTCGTCGACCTCACGCGCCACCGCGTCGTCCACCGCACCCGCGTCGGCACCGACCCCGCCGGGGTCGCCTTCAGCCGCTCCGGGGCGACCGCGCTCGTGACGTCCGCGTCGACCGGCACGGTGACGCTGCTGGACGGGCGCAGCGGCCGGCGCCGGCGGACGGCGACCGTCGGCGGCAGCCCGCGCGCCGTCGTCGTCTGCGGCACGCGGGCGATCGTGGCGGACGCGCGCACCGGCGTCCTGCACGCCGTCCGCCTGGGGGTGGGCGCATGAACCCGCCGACGACGACCCGCCGCCAGCTGCTGCGCGCCGGGGCGACCGGGGCGGCCGCCGCGGCCGGGGCCGGCGCCCTGGCCCAGGTCGCGACCGGCGCCACCGGCGACGGGACCGGCAAGCCCGCGCGCAAGCCGAACGTCCTGATCGTCATGTGCGACCAGGAGCGCCACCCGCAGTGGACGCCCGACCTGCCGCTGCCCGCCCGCGACTTCCTCGACCAGCGCGGCGTGAACTTCGATCGCTTCCACCACAGTGCGGTCCAGTGCTCGTCCGCCCGCGCCTGCCTGTGGACCGGGATGTACACGCCGCAGAACGGGATCTTCGGCAACTTCCTGCAGAGCTGGCAGTTCT
>CAZRLR010000173.1:0-9084 GCA_964600395.1 uncultured Conexibacter sp. | reverse complement strand
AGCGCGTCGGCTGGGGCGCCAAGGCCCTGCCGGGCGGCGGCTACTGGTCGATGCCGAAGCTCACGATGCCCGGCGCCCTGATCGTCGGTGACTCCGGCGGCATGGTCGACACGGTCGCGCTGAAGGGCGTGCACCACGCGATCAAGTCCGGGCACCTGGCGGCCGAGGCGATCTACCAGTCGCTCTCGCGCGGCGAGTCCTCGCTGGAGTCCTACGAGGAGGCCATCGAGGAGTCGACGGTGGGCAAGGAGCTCTACAAGGAGCGCAACACCCGCCAGCCGTTCCAGAAGGGCTTCATCAAGGGCGCCCCGCTCGTCAACCTGAACATCATCACCAAGGGCAAGCTGCCCGGTGGCCGCTGGTCCTGGCACAAGCAGGACCAGAAGCCGATGTTCATCGGCAAGACGGCGAAGTCCTACCCCAAGCCCGACAACAAGTACATCTTCGACAAGCTGTCGTCGGTGTTCATCACGGGCAACCAGACCCGGGACGACGCCCCGAACCACATCCGGGTGCAGAAGCACGTCCCGCGTGAAGTCGCCGAGACGTGGCGCTGGATGTGCCCGGCCGGCGTGTACGAGATCCCCGAGGACGCGCCGGAGACCGGCCCCGTCGACGTGATCGTCAACTACACCAACTGCGTGCAGTGCGGCGCGATCACCGCCAAGGGCGGCCGCCTGACGGTCCCCGAGGGCGGCGACGGCCCGCTGTACCAGCTCACCTAGGCACGGGCCACCGCCGGGTGGTCTGACCGTCGGACGTCGGGGGCGCAACATCTGCGCCCCCGACGCGTTTGAGGAGGGCCATGCCCCGCCGCCGGATCCTCCTCGCCGTGCTCGCCGCCGCCCTCCCGTGGGCCGGCGCGCTCGCGACGCCCGGGGCCCTGGCCCAGACGACGAAGCCGCCGGCGCTCGGCGTGACCGTCTCGACCTGCGAGACCGGCGTGCAGGACAGCGACCGCGTCGCCGCCTTCACGGGCTCGATGCCGACCGCGGCCGGCGCGGTCACGATGGCGATGCGCTTCGACCTCGAGGAGCGCGTGGGCGCCGCCGGGCGCTTCGACCCCCTGCCGGCGCCGAACTTCGGCCGCTGGGAGCGCTCGGAGGCGAACGTCGCGGGCCTCGTCTACACCAAGCGCGTCGAAGGCCTGCAGGCCCCGGCCGGCTATCGCGTGCGCGTGCGCTTCCGCTGGCTGGACGCCGACGGCAAGGTCGTCCGGGCGACCCGCCGCACGAGCGCCGTCTGCGAGCAGCCCGACGAGCGCCCCGACCTGCAGGTCACCCGGATGCGCGTCGCCACCGGGGGCGGCGGCGTCGGCCTCTACAGCGTCACGGTCCGCAACACCGGCCTGACGGACGTCCAGTCCCCGTTCGCCATCGGGCTCAGCGTCGACGGTGTGCCCCAGCAGGCGCAGGAGGTCGGCGCGCTGGCCGCCGGCGCCACCGTCACCTACGTCTTCCAGGCCCCGCGCTGCGCCGCGGGCGCCGCCGTCGTGGCCCGGGTCGACGCCGGGCGCACCGTCGACGAGGCCGACGAGCGCGACAACACGCTGCGCACGACCTGTCCGGCGCCCTAGGCGCGCACGCGCGGGCCGGCCGGGGGGCGCACCGACGTAGACTGCGCCCGGATGCTCCTCGTCGTCGACGTCGGCAACACCCAGACGCACTTCGGCACGTTCCAGGACGACGCGCTCGTCGAGCACTGGCGCTTCGCGAGCGTCCGCTCCTCCACGGCGGACGAGCTCGGCGCCGCCCTGCGCAATCTGCTGGAGCTGCGCGGCGTCGGCCTGGCCGACCTCACGGGCTCGATCGTCTCCTCGACCGTCCCGTCCTTGGAGCCCGAGTGGGTCGCGATGGGCCGCCGCTACCTCGGTCACGAGACGCTCGCCGTCGGCCCGAACATCCGCACCGGGATGCCGATCCGCATCGACAACCCCCGCGAGCTCGGCGCCGACCGCCTCGTGAACGCCGTGGCCGCCTACGAGCTGCTCGGGGGGCCGTGCATCAGCGTCGACTTCGGGACGGCCGTGACCTACGACGTCGTCTCCGGCAAGGGCGAGTACCTCGGCGGCGTCATCACGCCGGGCGTCGAGGTCTCCCTCGACGCGCTCACCGAGCGTGGCGCGAAGCTCCCGAAGATCGACCTCATCCCCCCGCGCAGCGCGATCGGCAAGTCGACTGTCGAGGCGATCCGCTCGGGCATCGTCTTCGGCTACGCCGCCCAGGCGGACGGGCTCGTGCGGCGCCTGCAGGAGGAGCTCGGGGAGGAGTGCGAGGTCATCGCCACCGGCGGCCTGGCCCCGATCGTCGTCCCGCACACCGAGACGATCGACCACACGGACGACCTGCTGACGCTCAACGGCTTGAAGCTCATCCACGAACGCAATAGGTGAACGGCGCGCCCCGTACCATGGGCAGGGCATGCCGTCCCTGACCGACCCCTGGAAGCTCGCCCACCTCGACGTCCCCAACCGCGTGATGCTCGCGCCGCTGGCCGGCATCGGGACGTGGTTCGTGCGCCTGCAGGCCAAGCGCCACGGCGCGGGCATGGCCGTCAGCGAGATGGTCTCGAGCTTCGCGATCCACCACGGCAACGAGAAGACCCACCAGGAGCTCCTGCGGGTGCACCCGGACGAGGCGACGACCGGGCCGGGCGGGGTCGCCGGGCCGACGTCGCTGCAGCTCTTCGGCCAGGACCCCGAGGTCATGCGCAGCGCCGCGGCGTTCGTCGCCGAGCACGTCCCCGGCGTCGACGTCATCGACCTGAACATGGGCTGCCCGGTCCCGAAGGTCTGCAAGACCGGCGCGGGCGCCGCGCTCATCAAGGATCCGGACACCGCCGTCGCCGTGGCCCGCGCCGCGCGCGAGGGCAGCGGCCTGCCCGTCACCGTCAAGCTGCGCTCGGGCCAGAAGCCGGGGGAGACCGACGGCTTCGCGCTCGCCCACCGCCTCGTCGACGAGGCCGGCGTGTCCGCCATCGGCTTCCACCCACGCAGCGCCGCCGTCCACCACAAGGGCGTCCCCGACTACGACCTGGCCGCGAAGCTCGTGCAGTCCCTCGGCGCGCCGGTCGTCCTCAGCGGTGGCCTGCACTCCGTCGCGGAGGTGCACCGCGCCTACGAGCACACCGGGGTGGAGGCCGTGATGCTCGCCCGTGGCATCCTCGGCAACCCGTGGCTCTTCGAGCAGCTGCTCGGGCTGCGCGGCCCCGACGACGGCCCGACGCGCACCGAGGTGCTGGACGAGCTGGACTGGACGATCGACCGCTGCGTCGAGCATCTGGGCCCGGTCCGCGGCGCCCGCTACCTGCGCAAGTGCTACCCGTGGTACGTCGAACGGCTGGCGCTGGAGCCGGCGGTCGCCAAACGGGTGCAGGCCGCGCTGCAGCAGACGGACGACGTGGCCGGCGCCCGCGCCGTGCTGGCGCCGCTGCGTCCGCTCGCCGTCGCCGCCTGATCTGGTCGGTTTCGGCGCTATACTGCGCCGTCGCTCACCACCCGGCCTGCTGTCCAGCCCGCTTCCCACAGCGGGTTTTTCGTGGCCGGGACGGCCCCCTGACGAACGAGACACGAACATGCCGAAAGACGTCATCCTCACCAACGAAGGCCTCGCGAGCCTGAAGACGGAGCTCGAGGAGCTGTCGACCGCCAAGCGCCGCGAGGTCGCCGAGCGCATCAAGGAGGCCCGCGAGTTCGGGGACATCTCCGAGAACTCCGAGTACGACGACGCCAAGAACGAGCAGGCGATGCTCGAGACGCGCATCCTCCAGATCGAGGAGCAGATCCGCTCCGCGCGCGTCATCTCGGCCGACGACGTCTCCACGGACGTCGTCGGGGTCGGCGTGACCGTCAGCGTCAAGTTCGAGGACGGCAAGACCGGCAAGTTCACGATCGTCGGCTCGGCCGAGGCCAAGCCGCCGGAG
The DNA here is from genome assembly GCA_964600395.1 of uncultured Conexibacter sp. Classification (GTDB taxonomy): domain Bacteria; phylum Actinomycetota; class Thermoleophilia; order Solirubrobacterales; family Solirubrobacteraceae; genus Paraconexibacter. Next base: position 5,163 of record CAZRLR010000173.1, on the reverse strand, counting down.
AAGCTGTCGAACGAGTCGCCGGTCGGCAAGGCGCTCATGGGCAAGAAGAAGGGCGAAGAGGTGACGGTGCAGCTGCCGACGGGCAAGTCGCGCAAGCTCACCGTCACGAAGATCGACCTAGGCCTCTAGGGGCCCCGTCGCCGTGAGCGACGCCGACCACACGCCGGCCGAGCAGCCGCCGGACGAGCTGCTCGCCGTCCGGCGCGCGAAGCTCGACCGCCTGCGCGCCGACGGCGTCGACCCGTTCCCGCACGCCTTCGCCGGCGTCACGCCGATCGGCGAGATCCGCACGGCGCACGCCGACCTGGAGGACGGGGCCGAGACCGACGCCCGCTACCGGATCGCCGGGCGCCTGCACGCCCGCCGGGGCCAGGGCAAGATGGCCTTCCTGGACCTCGACGACCGCTCGGGCCGCCTGCAGCTGCAGGCCAAGCGCGACGTCCTGGGCGAGGAGGTCATGGATCGCCTGCTCGAGCTCGACCTCGGCGATCTCGTCGGCATCGACGGCGTCGTCTTCTGCTCGCGCCGCGGCGAGCTCTCGCTGCGCGTGGAGGCCGTGACGGTCCTGGCCAAGTCGCTGCGCCCGCCGCCGGACAAGCACCACGGCCTGCAGGACGTCGAGCAGCGCTTCCGCCGCCGCGAGCTGGACCTCATCGGCAACGCGACGACGCGCGAGCTCTTCATGACGCGCGCGAAGGTCATCTCGACCGTCCGCCGTGCCCTTGACGACGCGGGCTTCGTCGAGGTCGAGACCCCGATCCTGCAGCCGCTGTACGGCGGCGCGATGGCGCGGCCGTTCGTCACGCACCACAACGCGCTGGACCGCGACTTCTACCTGCGCATCGCGCCCGAGCTGTACCTCAAGCGCCTGATCGTCGGCGGCCTGGAGCGCGTCTACGAGCTCGGCAAGGACTTCCGCAACGAGGGCGTCTCCTTCAAGCACAACCCCGAGTTCACGATGCTCGAGTGGTACGAGGCCTACGCCGACTACGAGGGCGCCGCCGCACGCCTGGAGTCGATCGTCCACGCCGTGTCGGTCGCGGTCGGCTACGAGGGCGAGCTGGAGTTCAGCCCCCCGTGGCGTCGCGTGACCTTCGTCGGGGCGATCCAGGAGGCGACCGGCGTGGACATCATGGCCCACCCCGAGGCCGCCGACCTCGCGCAGGCGATCCGCGACAAGGGCCTGGAGATGAAGGGCCTGGACGACCTGACCTGGCCGCAGCTCGTCGACGACCTGCTCTCCAAGCACGTCGAGCCGCACCTGCAGCAGCCGACGATCGTCATGGACTACCCCGTCGCGATCTCGCCGTTCGCCAAGGCGCACCGCGAGCACGCCGGGTTGACCGAGCGCTTCGAGGCGTTCTGCGGCGGCATGGAGATCGCCAACGCCTTCACCGAGCTCAACGACCCCGACGTGCAGCGCGAGCGCTTCGAGGCGCAGGTGCGCTACTCCGAGGCCGGCGACGAGGAGGCCCAGCCGTACGACGAGGTCTTCGTCCAGGCGCTGGAGCAGGGCATGCCGCCGACCGGCGGGCTGGGCCTGGGCATCGACCGCCTCGTGATGCTCATGACGGGCCAGCGGACGATCCGCGAGGTCGTCCTCTTCCCGGCGATGCGCGACTGACCCGGCGCCTCGCGGCGTCACCGCGGCACTGGACCGCGTGGACACCGCAAGCAGCGGGATCTTGTCCTCAGGGCGACCATTTCCGGCCGCCCCCCGTTGGTAGACTCGCTTATGGGCGTCGATCAACCCCGGGACTCATCTTTTCGGCTTCGGTGGCCGAACACATGGGTAGCCGGGGTTCTCGTCGTCCCGTGACCCTCCGACCTATTTAGAACACGCAACACCCACGCTGACCGGCAGACGGCTTCAGCAGGAAGGACAGGCAGCATGTTCGAGCGATTCACCGAACGGGCCCGCCAAGTCGTGGTTCTCGCGCAGGAAGAAGCGCGGACGCTCAAGCACAACTACATCGGGACGGAGCACATCCTGCTCGGTCTCCTGCGCGAAGAAGAGGGTCTTGCCGCGCGTGTGCTGGAGAGCCTCGACATCACCGTCGAACGCGTGCGCGCGCAGGTCGTGCGCATCGTCGGCTCCGGCGAGGAAGTGACCTCCGGGCAGATCCCGTTCACGCCCCGGGCCAAGAAGGTCCTCGAGCTGGCGCTGCGCGAGGCGCTCAGCCTGGGCCACAACTACATCGGGACCGAGCACATCCTGCTCGGGCTCGTGCGGGAGAACGAGGGCGTCGCCGCCCGCATCCTCCTCGACTTCGACGCGGACTCCGAGAAGATCCGCAACGAGGTCATCCGGATGCTCTCGGGCCCCGGCGGCCGCCGCCAGGGCTCCGGCTCGGGCTCCGCCTCGGGGTCGGCGGGCGCCGGCGCGGGCGCGGGCGCCGCGGGGGAGGGCAAGAAGTCCTCCAAGCTCCTGGACCAGTTCGGCCGCAACCTCACGAAGCTCGCCTCGGACGGCAAGCTGGACCCGGTCGTCGGTCGCGAGACCGAGATCGAGCGGATCATGCAGATCCTCTCGCGCCGCACGAAGAACAACCCGGTGCTCATCGGCGAGCCCGGCGTCGGCAAGACCGCCGTCGTCGAGGGCCTCGCCCAGCGGATCACGAACTCCGACGTGCCCGAGCTGCTGAAGAACAAGCAGATCTACACGCTGGACCTCGCGGCCCTCGTCGCCGGCTCGAAGTACCGCGGTGAGTTCGAGGAGCGCCTGAAGAAGGTGATGAAGGAGATCACCCAGCGCGGCGACATCATCCTGTTCATCGACGAGATCCACAACCTCGTCGGCGCCGGTGCCGCCGAGGGCGCGATCGACGCCGCCTCGATCCTGAAGCCCGCGCTCGCGCGCGGTGAGCTGCAGACGATCGGCGCGACGACGCTCGACGAGTACCGCAAGTACCTCGAGCGCGACTCCGCGCTGGAGCGCCGCTTCCAGCAGATCCGGGTGGAGCAGCCGTCCCCCGAGGAGACCGTGCAGATCCTCGAGGGCCTGCGCGACCGCTACGAGCAGCACCACAAGGTCGAGATCACCGACGAGGCCCTGCAGGCCGCAGCGGAGCTCGCCGACCGCTACATCGCCGACCGCCAGCTCCCGGACAAGGCCATCGACCTCATCGACGAGGCCGCGTCCCGCATGCGCATCAAGTCCATGACCTCCCCGCCCGTGTACCGGGAGCTCGAGGAGGACATCGAGAAGACGCGCCGCGAGAAGGAGGCCGCCATCGAAGCGCAGGAGTTCGAGAAGGCCGCCAACCTCCGTGACACGGAGCGGCGCCTGACGAACAAGAAGCGCGAGCTCGAGGAGGCCTGGGAGCAGGGCGAGGCCGAGGGCCAGGAGCGCCCGTCCATCGGCGAGGAGGAGATCGCCGACATCGTGTCCATGTGGACCGGCATCCCGGTCTTCAAGCTCACGGAGGCCGAGACGGCCAAGCTCATGCGCATGGAGGACGAGCTGCACAAGCGCGTCATCGGGCAGCACGCCGCCGTCGAGGTCATCTCGAAGGCGATCCGCCGCTCCCGCGCCGGCCTGAAGGACCCCAAGCGCCCGACCGGCTCGTTCGTCTTCCTCGGCCCCTCGGGCGTCGGCAAGACGGAGCTGGCCCGCACGCTCGCCGAGTTCCTCTTCGGTGACGAGGACTCGATGATCCGCATCGACATGTCCGAGTACATGGAGAAGCACGCGGTGTCGCGGCTGGTGGGCTCGCCCCCCGGCTACATCGGGTACGACGAGGGCGGTCAGCTGACCGAGGCCGTGCGGCGCAAGCCGTACTGCGTCCTGCTCCTCGACGAGATCGAGAAGGCGCACCCGGACGTGTTCAACATCCTCCTGCAGATCCTGGAGGACGGTCGCCTGACCGACTCCCAGGGCCGCACGGTGGACTTCCGGCATGCCATCGTGATCATGACCTCCAACATCGGTGCCTCGGAGATCGCGCGGAACACCCCGCTCGGCTTCTCCGTCGGCGACGACGAGCAGGGCATGACCTACGACGACATGAAGGGCCGCGTCATGGGCGAGCTCAAGAAGGTCTTCCGGCCGGAGTTCCTCAACCGCATCGACGACGTCATCGTCTTCCACAAGCTCCAGAAGGACGAGATCAAGACGATCGTCGAGCTGCTCCTGCAGCGCATCCGGGAGTCCCTGGCCGACCGGGAGCTGCAGCTCGAGCTCTCCGAGGACGCCAAGGACCTGCTCGTCGAGAAGGGCTGGGACCCCGCCATGGGCGCCCGTCCCCTCCGTCGCGCGATCCAGCGCTACATCGAGGATCCGCTCGCGGACTTCGTGCTGCGTTCGGAGCTCACCCCGGGTGGCACGGTGCTCGTCGAGCGGGCCGCGGAGGGCGTGGACCCGCCCGTCGCCCTCTCGGTGATCCAGCCCAAGGTGCCCGCCGCCGTGGGTGCCGGGTCCGACGCGGAGGCCCAGCCCCCCGCCGTCGAGGCCGGCGAGGAGCCGCAGGACACCCCGGAGGACGGCGAGTAGCCCCCTCCGCCGGGCACGTACGTCAGGCCGAAGGGCCCCGCCACCGCGGGGCCCTTCGCCGTTCCGGGACCGGGCGGGCGGCCCGGCGGGCGGCCGTGTGAGGTGTCCCACGCCGAGCTTTCCCCACAGCGGTCATGATTTGGGAGAGGATCACGCACACACTCTGGGAGGAAGAAGCCTGTGGACGTAGCACGCCTGAAGAGCATCGACGTCTTCGCCGGTCTCGGCGAGGACGCCCTGAAGACCATCGCCACGCTGGCGTCGGAGGTCTCCGTGCCGGCCGGCAAGGAGCTGGTCCGGGAAGGCGACTACTCCTACGAGCTGCTGGCCATCGAGGAGGGGACCGCGAAGGTCGAGCGCGCCGGCCAGCACCTGGCCGACCTCGGCCCGGGCGACATCATCGGCGAGATGGGCGTGCTGGAGAAGGCGCAGCGCAGCGCCACGGTCACCGCGACCTCGCCGATGGTCCTCGTCACGATGGACCGCTGGGACGTCAAGCGCCTGGGCAAGCAGGCCCCGACGGTGATGGACCAGCTCAAGGCGCTCGTGGAGGCCCGCCGGGCGCACGCCTGACCGGCCTCGGATGGACGAGGTCGTCATCAAGGTCCGCGACGACGGGCCCTACAAGGTCACCGGGCCGGCGCGGATCGTCGACGTCGAGGGCCGCAGCT
>CAZRLR010000172.1:0-9088 GCA_964600395.1 uncultured Conexibacter sp. | reverse complement strand
GGCGGGCGCCGGCGCCGCGCCGTCCGCCCCGACGGAGGCCGGCGCCTCGTGAGGCGGGGCCACCGCCGCCGCGCCCCGGCCGCGCTCCCGGCCGCCCTCGCCGTCCTGACCGCGCTGACCGCCCTCGCCGTCGTGACCGTGCCCACCGCCCGGGCCGCCGTGACCGTCGGCCTCGGCGACCAGAAGCCCGCCGTCTTCGCCGACGCGCGCCTGCGCGCGCTGAAGCTCCCCGTCGCCCGGCTCATCGTCCCCTACGACGCCGCGACCTCCGAGCCGCAGCTCGTGGACCAGTGGCTCGCGGCGACCGCCGCGGCCGGCATGCAGCCGCACGTCGCCTTCGAGCACCTGCGCTCGAGCGCCTGCCCGCGCAGCCCGTGCGTCGTCCCGACCCGCGCCCAGTACGGCGCCGCGGTCCGGGCGTTCGTCGCGCGCTGGCCGCAGGTCCGCACGTACACGACGTGGAACGAGGCCAACCACGCCAGCCAGCCCGTGTGGAACCGCCCCGAGGCCGTCGCCGGCTTCTACGACGAGCTGCGCGCCGCCTGCCCGGGGTGCACGGTCGTCGCCGGGGACGTCGTGGACTCCGGCAGCTACGTCGACTTCCTGCGACGCCTGCGCGCCGCCGCGAGCGTCGACCCGCCGCTGTGGGGCCTGCACAACTACGGCGACGTGACGTACGGGACGAGCACCGGGACGGACGCCGCGCTCGCGGCCGTCGGCGGCGAGCTGTGGCTGGAAGAGACCGGCGGCATCGTCGTCCTGCGCGATCAGGCCGGGCGCCAGACGCTGCCGTTCGACGAGCAGCGCGCCGCGTCGGGCATCGACCAGGCCTTCGCGTTGGCGGCCACGCGCCCGCGCATCACGCGCCTGTACGTGTACCAGTGGAGCGCGACGCCGACGAGCAGCTTCGACTCGGGCCTCGTCCGGCCCGACGGCGCGCTGCGGCCCTCGTACACGGCCCTGGTCCGCAACCTCGCCGCGCTCGGCGGGACGTCCGTCCCGGTGCCGGCCACCGCGACCGTCGCGGCGACGCTGCGCTGGAGCGTGCGCTGGTCGGCGTCCGCGCGGAACGTCCTGCTGCTGCGCGTCCGTTGCCGCACGAGCGGCGGGCGCTGCGTCGGGACCGTCGCGCCGGCGCTGCGCACCCGGCGCACCGTCGGCTCGCGGACCCTCGTCGCCCGGGTCGGCGCCGCCCGCCGGTACACGACGACCGCGACCCGGCGGACCGTCACCCTGCGCCTGACCGTCAGCCGGGCGCTGCGGGCCCGCCTGCGCGCCGCACGCACCCGGCGCCTGGCCCTGACCGTCCGCCCGACGACGCCGACCGGCGCCCCGGCGACCGTCACCCTGCGCGTGGCCGTCCCCCGCTGACAGGGAAGCGACCCGCCGCGGGCCCGGACGTGGGAGGCTCGCACCATGCAGCAGCTCACCGGCCTTGACACGCAGTTCCTCGCGATGGAGACCGGCGGCATCACCGGGCACGTCGCCAGCCTCGCGATCCTCGACCCGAGCACCGCCCCTGGCGGGACGCTCACCCTCGCGGACCTCACCGCCGTCCTGCGGGAGCGGCTGCACCTGCTGCCGCCGATGACGAAGAAGCTGCAGAAGGTCCCGTTCGCGATCGACCGGCCCTACTGGGTCGAGGACCCGCACTTCGACCTCGGCTACCACGTGCGCGAGATCGGCCTGGCGACCCCGGGGACCGACGAGCAGCTCGCCGAGCAGGTCGCCCGCCTGCACTCCCACCGGCTGGACCGCTCGCGTCCGCTGTGGGAGGTCTACCTCATCTCCGGCCTGCAGGGCGGGCGCGTCGCGCTCTACACGAAGCTGCACCACGCGGCGATCGACGGGGTCTCGGGCAACGAGATCCTCTCCGTCCTCTTCGACTTCTCCGCCGACGGCCGCGAGATCCCGCGGCCGGACACGCTGCCCGACGCCGAGGCGCCGAACGCCGTGGCCCTCTTCGCCCGCGGCCTGGTCAACCTGCCGTGGCACCCGATCGAGAACGCCCGCGCGATCCCGCGGATCCTGCCGCACGTCGACATCCTGCCGTCGCTCGTCGGCGCGCCGGGCAGCCGGGCGATCAGCCGCACCGTCTCGCGCGTGCGCAACGCGATCGAGCCCGGCCACAAGGACGTCGTCGAGCGCCCGGCGATCCGAGCGCCGCGCGTCCCCTTCAGCGCGCGCATCTCGCCGCACCGGCGCTTCGCGTTCGGCGACGTCTCGCTCTCCGAGGTCAAGACGATCAAGAACCACTTCGGCGTCACCGTCAACGACGTCGTCGTCTCGCTCGTCGCCGGGTCGGTCCGCGCGTGGCTGCAGGCCCACCACGCGCTGCCGGACCGCCCGGTCGTCGCCATGGTCCCGGTGTCGGTCCGCACCGAGGAGCAGATGGGGACCTACGGCAACCGCGTGTCGGTGATGATGGTCGAGATCCCGACGGACCTGAAGGACCCCGTCGAGCGCCTGCGCGCGACGCACCGCACGCTGATGAGCGCCAAGGCGCGCCACAACGCGATGCCGGCCACCGCGCTGCAGGACATCACGAACTTCATCCCGCCCGCGGTGCACGCCCGCGCGACGAAGATCGTCATGGGCCTGGCCGCCACCTCGCAGGTGCGCCCGCTGTGCAACCTCGTCGTCTCGAACGTCCCCGGGTCCCCCGTCCCGATCTACCTCGCCGGCGCCAAGCTCTCCTCGATCTACCCGGTCTCGGCGATCGCCAACGGGACGGGCCTGAACGTCACGATCATGAGCTACCTGGACGGCATCAGCATCGGTGCGGTCGCCGACCGCGAGCAGATGCCGGACCTGCCGGTGATCGTCGAGGCGATGCGCGAGGAGGTCGCGGCGCTGCTGGCGGTGGCCGCGCCGGAGCAGGCTTCGAGCGACGCGCCGACGGCGGCGCCGTCGACGAACGGCGAACGGCCGGCCCCCGTGCAGGAGCCGGCCGTCGGGGCCTGAGACGTCGGGCCGGCGCGTTCGGGCGTCGGCTGGCCGCGGGACTACTTCGTCGCGGCGGGGGCGCCGGCCGGCGGCGCGGGGCGGTTGGCCTCGAACGCGGCCTTGACCTTGGCGGCGTCGACGTCCAGCGTCTTGGCGATCGCCGCGTACATCGCGGTCTCGCGGGCGGTGTGGTCGGCCTCGTGGGCGGTGTGGAGCTTGTCGAGCGCGGCCTTGACCGTCGTCTCGTCGAGGTTCAGGCCGGACGCCAGGGCGGCGACGAGCTTGGAGTCGTCCGGCCTGCTGCCCGGCGCGGGCTTCGTGCCGGCGGCGGGCTTCGCCGGCCGGTTGGCGTCGAGGATCGACTGCACCGCGCTCGTCTGCACGCCGAGGGCGCTGGCCAGGTCGGCGGCGAAGCCGGCGCCCTTGTCGCCCTTGCCCGGGCCGCCGTCGGCCGGCTTGGCCGGCTTGTTGGCGTCCAGCGCGGCCTTCAGGTCGGAACTGGAGACCCCGATCGCCTTGGCGATCGCGTCCAGCTGCGCGGTGGACATCGCCCGCGGGCCGCCCTTGGGGCCGCGCTGGGCGGTCGAGGCGGACTTCGTCGTGGCCTTCGAGGACGACGTCGCGGCGCTGGCGACGCCCAGACCACCGGCGCCCATGACGGCGACGGCGGTGACGGCGGCGGTGATGGAGCGGATGCGGGACATGGTGTGGATCTCCTTGGGGTTCGTGGTGCCGGGCGGGGTGTCCGGCGTCTGGAGAGGACGATCGCCGCCGCGCCTGTGAGCTTGCTGTGAGGACGCCGGGACGTCACCGGGACTGTCCGGACGGGGTTGGGCGGGCCGGAGGGCGGGCACGAATCCCGGATGCGACTCGGCTTTGCGGTGAAGGTCCTGGGCGCGGCGGGGCTGCCGTCGCACGACACCCGGCGTTGGCAGTCCGGGCCGGACCTCGGGACCTCGCTCGACTACCTGGCGGCGATCCTCGAGTACCTCGACGACCAGGACATCCGCTTCTACCGGATGGCCACGGGCCTGGCGCCGTACGCCTCCCACCCGGACCTGCCGCAGTTCCGGGACGCCCCGGCGCGCTGCGCCGAGCGCCTGGCGCAGGTCGGCGCGCGGGCGACCGAGCTCGGCATCCGCCTGACGACGCACCCCGGCCAGTACACCGTCCTGAACTCAGAGGACGAACGCGTGCAGCGCCTGGCCGCGGTCGAGCTCGAGGTGCAGGCCGAGGTCATGGACGGCATGGGCCTGGGCCCGGAGTCGGTCGTCGTCCTGCACGTCGGCGGCGCGGCCGGCGGGAAGGCCGCGGCCTTCGACCGCTTCGAGCGGGGCTTCGCGCTGCTCTCGGAGGCCGCGCAGCGGCGCATCGTCATCGAGAACGACGACCGGACGTTCGGGACCGCGGACGCCGTGGAGCTCGCGCGCCGCGTCGGGCGCCCCGTCGTGTGGGACGTCCTGCACCACCACTGCCACGACCCCGAGGGCATCCCCGACCGTCAGGCGCTGGAGCCCGCGCTGTCGACCTGGGAGGACGGCGTGCTGCCGAAGATGCACTTCTCGACCTCGCGCACCGACCTGGAGGAGCGCAAGAAGAAGGTCGGCCGGCGGGTGGAGCGCTCGCTCGTCCCCCCGCCCCAGCGCGCGCACGCCGACCTCGTGGACCCGATGGCCTTCGAGCACTTCCTCACGACGACGGCCGCCGGGATCGACCTGGACATCATGCTCGAGGCCAAGGGCAAGGACCTCGCGCTGCTGCGCCTGCGCGAGCAGCTGGCCGGGCGTGGCGTGCTGCTCGGCGCCTGAGCGTCAGGCGCCGACGGCCTCGGCGTCCCGGACGCGGCCGAAGCGCAGCGCCGGGTCCAGGACGGGCCCGTCGATGAAGCGCTTGCGGTCGTAGGCGTAGTCCATCGGCGCGCGCCACGGCTCGGCGGGCGCCTGGCGCGGCCAGCTCGCCAGCGAGCGCTGCATGTAGCTCGCCTGGAAGTCGTCGAACAGCAGCGTCCGCTCGAGCGCCGGGTCGTCGAGGGTCGGGACGACGGTGTCGAAGCCCTGGGCGTCCATGTGGTCCAGCAGGCGGCAGAAGTGCTCGCAGACGAGGTCGACCCGCAGCGTCCACGAGATGTTCGTGTAGCCGATCGCGAAGGCGAAGTTCGGGACGCCGCTGAGCATCGTCCCGCGGAAGGTGACGGTGTCGGCGTACGTGACGGGGACGCCGTCGACGCTCAGCGAGAGGCCGCCGAGCGGCTGCATGTTCAGGCCGGTGGCGGCGACGACGATGTCGGCCTCCAGCTCCCGGCCGGAGTCCAGCAGGATGCCGCGCTCGGTGAAGCGGACGATGTGGTCGGTGACGACGGACGCCTGGCCGGCTTTGATCGCCTTGAAGAGGTCGCCGTCGGGGACCGCGCACAGGCGCTGGTCCCACGGGTTGTAGCTCGGCTTGAAGTCGACGTCGACGGGGTGGCCCTTGGGCAGCTGCGCCTTCGTCAGCGCGCGGATGAGCTTGCGCACGGCGTCGGGGCGGCGCTTGGATTGGTCCCACATCGCGCGCCAGACGCGGATGTTCATGCGGCGCGTCAGGTCGTAGGCGACGTTCGCCGGCAGCACCTTGCGCAGCGCGTTGGCGACGTGGTTCTTGCGCGGCACGGACATGACGTAGCTCGGCGAGCGCTGCAGCATCGTGATGTGCGCGGTGGACTGCGCCATGACGGGGACGATCGTCACGGCGGTCGCACCGCTGCCGATGACGACGACGCGCTTGCCGGCGTAGTCCAGGTCCTCGGGCCACTGCTGCGGGTGGACGATCTGCCCGGCGAAGTCCTCCTCGCCCTCGAAGCGCGGGCGAAAGCCCTGCTCGTGGTCGTAGTAGCCCGTCCCGCCGAAGAGCCAGCGCGCCGTGAGCGCGACGGGCTCGCCGTCGTGCAGGCAGTGGACGGTCCAGTGCCCGTCGGCGGAGGACCACTCGGCGTTGAGGACCTTGTGGCCGTAGCGGATCTTCGGCGTCACGCCGTGCTCGTCGGCGGCCTCCTGCAGGTAGGCGCGGATCTCGTGCGCCTCGGCGATCATGTTCTTGCTCACCCACGGCTTGAAGACGAAGCCGAAGGTGTGCAGGTCCGAGTCCGAGCGGATGCCGGGGTAGCGGAACAGGTGCCACGTCCCGCCCAGGCCGTCGCGGGCCTCGAGGATGGCGAAGCGGGTGCCGGGCCGCCGGCGGGTGAGGTGGCACGCGGTGCCGATGCCGGAGATCCCCGCGCCGACGATCAGGACGTCGTAGTCGGTCTGCATGGCGTGTCGCTTGCTCCTCGCTCGATCGGACCTGCCGGACTTGACAGGCTGTCAAAGACCGTAGCGTGCGCGCGGGCCGCGCGCCACGTCAGACGCCGACGAGGTCGCGCTCGCGCTCGCGCTCGCGCTCGCGGGTGGACTCCCACGCCTCGCGCTCGCGATCGAAGGCGTCCCAGTGGATGCCGTCGGGCGGGCCGGGGTCGCGCGGCGGGTCGTCCTCGGGGCCGAGGCCGCCGCCGCCACCGCCGCCGCCGTCCTCGCCGCCCTCGCCGTCGTCCCCCTCGGCGGCCACAGCCGCGGGGACGGGCGCGTTGGCCACCCAGAACATCGTCAGCCACAGGACGAGCGCGAGGCCGAGCACGGCGATCGCGGGTGAGAAGACGAGGTAGGCCGGCAGCCGCGTGATCATCGCCAGGACGATCATCGAGACGGCCACGGCGAAGACCATGGCGCCGGCCATCATGAGCCAGAAGCAGAAGGAGCCGGCGCGGGCGGCGGTCATGCGCGGCGCAGGGAGCACCGCCGCGAGGATGAAGCTCGCGGCCACCAGGACGAAGGCGGCATGCACGTACGTCGGCACGGCACGCATGCTCTCACCTGGACGCCGCCGCGCGCAACGGCCGGCGGACAGGTTGACCGGTACACGCACGCTCGGGCGGCCTGGGCGTGACTGCGCTGACAGCCCGCGGCCGGGTCGCCGTCAGGTGCGGGCGCGCTCGCGGGCGCGCACGGTGCGCCGCGAGATCGACCAGCGGTGCGTCTCGTTCGAGCCGTCGTAGATGCGGAAGGGGCGCACCTCGGCGAGGAAGCGCCCCAGCGGCGCGGCGGTGATCCCGTCGCTCCCCGACAGCTGGATCGCCGCGTCGATGATGCGAAAGGTCGCCTCGCTGACGTGGACCTTGCAGATCGACGAGGCCAGGCCGCCGTCCTGCCCCTGGTCCAGGACCCAGGCGGTCTTCATGATGAGCGCGCGCGAGGTCTCGATGTCGATGACGGCGTCGGCGATGAGCTTCTGGGCCATGCCGAGGTCGGCGAGGCGCTCGCCGAAGAGCTCGCGGTCGGTGGAGCGGTCGATCGCGTGGTCCAGGGCGCGGCAGGCGAGGCCGAGCCAGCGCATGCAGTGCGTCAGGCGGGCGGGCGCGAGGCGGACCTGCGCGTACTTGAAGCCCTGGCCTTCGGCGCCGAGGATCTGCTCGTCGGGGACGACGCAGTCCGTCAGCGTGATGCGGGCGTGGCCGCCGGGCGAGATGCGGTCGATCGTGTCGATCGCCTCCTGCACCTGGAAGCCGGGCGTGTCCGCGTCGACAAGGAACATCGTGGCGCCGTTGTCGGTCTTGGCCATGACGATCGCGAACGCCGCGCCGACGCCGCCGGTGATGAACCACTTCTCGCCGTCGAGCTTCCAGCCGCCGTCCACGCGGGTCGCCGTCGTCGTGAGCATCGACGGGTCCGAGCCGGCGCCGGGCGCGCGCTCGGTCATCGCGAAGCACGAGCGGACGTCCCCGGCCGCCAGCGGCGCGAGGTAGCGGTCGCGCTGCTCGACGTTCGCGATCTTCTCGAGCATCGCCATGTTGCCCTCGTCCGGGGCGGCGCAGTTCAGCGCGAGCGGGCCGAGCAGCGAGCGGCCGGCCGCCTCGAAGACGACGGCCTGCCCGCGCATGTCCAGGCCCAGGCCACCGAGGTCCGCCGGGAGGTGGGGCGCGAAGAGCCCGGCGACCTTGGCGGCGTCCTGCAGGTCCTGGCGCAGGGCGTCGTCCGGGCCGTGGCCGGCGCTGCCGGGGGCCGGGGTGGCGTCGCGGGCCTCCAGCGGGATGACGACCTCGTCGACGAAGCGGCGGGTGCGCTCCTGCAGCTCGGCGTGCTCGGGCGGGAGGGCGAAGTCCATGGACGCCAGCGTATGGGTCAGTCGGCGGGGGCGACGCGCCTGGCCTCGCGGACGGGCGCGCCGTCGGCGGCGGTCTCGGCGGCCGGCGGCCACGTCCCCATGTAGTTGTCGCGCGCGCCGTCGACGGTCAGCACCGTCCCGGACGTGTAGTCCCCCGCCGGGGAGGCGAGGTGCGCGACGGTCCAGGCGATCTCCTGCGGGCGCGCGAGGCGCTGCAGCGGGACGGTCGCGCCCGCGGCGTCCACGACGGACTGCGGGTACTTCGTCATGAACGTGTCCGTCCCGACGAAGCCCGGGGCGACCGCGTTGAGGCGGATGCCGAAGCGCGCCCACTCGATCGACAGCACGCGCATGAGGTTCTCGACCGCGGCGCGGGCGGCGGACGAGTGGGCCATCCCCGGCAGGCCGTGGTGCGGGCTGAGCGTGATCGACACGACCTTGCCGCCGCGGGCGTCCGGGATGAACGCCTTCGTCGCGACCGCGTGCGTCATGAGCCACGTCCCCTCGACGTTCAGGCGCATGACCGTCCGGAAGCCCTTGGGGGTGATCGCCTCGGCCGGGGACATGTACTGGCCGCCGGCGTTGTTGACGAGCGTGTCGATGTGCCCGTGGCGCTGCAGGACGCCGTCGACGGCGGCGTCGACCTGGTCCTCCTCGCGGATGTCGCAGACGACGGTGTCGAGGGCGGGGACGTTCGGGTGGGTGGCGGCCGCCAGGGTCGCGGTCTCCTCCAGCGGCTCGGCCCGGCGGCCGAAGACGACGACCTGCGCGCCGAGGGACGCGAGCTCCAGCGCCGTGACGCGGCCGATGCCCGAGCCGGCCCCCGTGACGATGACGACCTGGCCGTCCAGCAGCCCCTCGCGGAAGATCTCGCTCACGTCGCGGAACCTATCCGCCGGCGGGGTGGGCGGGCGGGCGCGCGACCAGGGCCCGACCCGGGGAAGGGCGTCCATCGTGTGTCGCCAGGGCA